>JAYGFS010000570.1:0-18942 GCA_046581765.1 Verrucomicrobiota bacterium | reverse complement strand
GGCGAATTCGGCCGCACCCCGCACGCGAAAAAACCGGATGGCCGCGATCACAACAGTACCGGCTTCTCCTTCTGGATGGCGGGCGGGGGCATCAAGGGTGGCATGAACTACGGCGCCACCGACGAGCACGGGATCAGGGCGGTGAAGGACAAGGTGCATTTCCACGACCTGCATGCAACCATGCTCCACATGATGGGCCTGGATCACGAGCGCCTTACCTATACCTATGCCGGGCGAAAATTCCGGCTGACGGACGTGTACGGGAACGTGCTCCACGACATCATCGCCTGAGGCCGGGAGCGCGGGCAGCACCGCAAGAGGGCGGCACGGTTTGGGGAACCCGGGGACAGGGGACTTACCAGTTCTTTACCCGCGCGTTGATCAAGGGAGCAACCTCGTCCTCGAAGAAGTCCGGGTGTCCCCGGAAGAGGATTTTGCCATCGCGATCGATGAGGTAGCACTCGGGTATCGGCTTCATACCCAGGACACGCGCCGCGGGCGACTGGTATCCAACCTCTTTGCCGTCGGGGGAAACACTCCAGAGGTGATGAATCTTCGTGATCTTTCTGCGGGCAATTTCGCGCGTTGCACGCGCACGCACCGTATCGATGCTGGCGGCGAAATAAGCCACTTTACCCCGCCAGGCAGCGGGCGGTGACTGTGCAAGCTGGTTAAGCCTCTCCAGAGGCTTGCGGCAATTGCCTCACCAGACGGCCCAGTACTCGAGGTAGATCATCGGGCCCTTCAGGTCACCAAAGGTAAGCGGGCGATCCCGGGAAATATCGTAGAAACTCAGTTCGTCGGGCAGGTGGTCACCCGCACCGATGTAGCTGAGCCGGGTTTGCCAGGTTGCGCCGTCCTTGAAGACAAAGCGCCCGGTTTCGCGCCCGCCAACCCCGAGCTCGTACCGGGTACCCGGCTTGAGATCCTTGGCCGTGTACTGTCCCCGGGCATCAAGGGTGTCGACCAGGCAGGGGACGAGGGCAAATTCCTCCCCTTCAAACAGCTCGACCTCGTAGATCTTGAAAGGGTAGTTCGCCGCCGCCTTACCCGCCATGTTTTTGACTTCCAGCTGCATGGATGCCGCGGAAAGGGCGAGCGGGAGCAGGCCGATAAAAGTGAACAGGCTACATCGCTTCATGGGCGCATGGTACCAACTTTTCCGACAATCGGAAAGGGATTCCTGAAGGCTTCCAAGGACCGGAAAACCACGGAAACCCTATCCGGCTCCCGGCCGGGGCCGTGCCCAGCCATCCGCTGGTGAAAGACCGGGCCCTAGGCGTTAACGACGTTTTGGGGCGTTCCGGACAGGAAGGCGGCCACATTTGCCACCGTGACGTCCATACAGCGCTGACGGGAGGCCCGGGTGGCCCAGGCCATATGGGGGGAGATAAAACAGTGGTCCAGGCCGACCAGGGGATGATCCGGAGCGGGAGGTTCCACGCTCAAGACATCCAGGCCGACCCCGGCAAGGTGCCCCGACCGCAAGGCCTCGGCAAGCGCGGTCTCGTCGACCAGGGGCCCCCGGCTGGTATTGATCAGGATGGCACCGGGCTTCATCAGCGCCAGCCACTCCCGGTTGATCAATCCATCGGTCTGTTCCGTCAAGGGGCAGTGGATGGAAACGACATCGCTATCCGCCAGCAGGGCGCACAATTCCTCCTCGGTGGAGTGGGAGCGGGTGGACAGGATCTTCATCCCGAAGGCCTCCCCGATGCGGGCGACAGATTGCCCGATCGTCCCGAAACCAATGATCCCCAGGGTCAGGTCCTCGAGTTCCACCAGGGGGGTGTCCCAGAAGGTCCAGTCGGGCGCGGAGGCCCAGCGGCCGCCCGCCACCGCTCTCGCGTGGAGGTCGATGCGCTGGGTGATATTCAAGATATGGGCGAAGACGGTCTGGGCCACGGAGGCGGTGCTGTACGCGGGCACATTGCTGACGGGGATATCCCGTGCAGCAGCAGCCGCGACATCGACCACGTTGTACCCGGTAGCGGTCACGGCCACGAGTTGAAGGTCACGGGCCTGCTCCAGGGTCCCGGTATTCAACGGAGCCTTGTTCGTGACGGCGATCGTGGCACCGGCCAAGGCAGCGCTCAGCTCCCCGGGAGCCGTACGGTCGCGAATGACACAATCCCCCAGGGCCTGCAGGGGCTCCCAGCTGAGGTCTCCGGGATTCAGGGTATAGCCATCGAGAACAACGATCTTCACGGGGTCAACACCTTCAATGCGTCGGGCATCACCACGATCTCGACCGTCGCACGTTCCTCGAACAATTCCCCATCAACCTGGATGGGGCTATCCTGCTCACGAACCACCTTCAGGTGTCGAATCTGGTGGACATGGACGTCGGGCAGGCGGTCAACATCGCCCAGGAACAACTGGTGCATCATCGGCAGGACCTTGTGTATGTCGTTGCGGGAAACCGCCACCAGTTCCATGCGACCATCGTCCGGACAGGCGCTTGGGGCGATCCGGGCACCGCCGCCGTATTGGCTCAGGTTGGCGATGGTAAAGATCAGGGGCTTGTCAAAGACCTGCTCCGGCCCCTCATCGATATAGAAGTGAAAGAGCTCGGGCTTATAGTCCAACAACTCAACCGCACCGGCAAAGACGTAGGGAAGCACACCCCGGATGGGGGATTTTTCAAAGGAGCGAAGAATCTGGGCGTCCCAGGCAAGCCCACAGGTTACACAAAAGAAGTGTCCGTTGGCGCGACCGACATCGATCGCCCTAACTTCCCCTTTTCGAAGGCGCTGGACCGCCTCGACCGGGTTGAGCGGAATGTTGAAATGTCGGGCAAACCCGTTCCCGCTCCCGGTGGGAATCACCCCCAGGGTCGTGGCGGTCCCGGTCAGGATGCTCCCCAGGCTATTGACGACACCATCGCCGCCGACCGCAAAAACACAATCAACGCCATCTTGAACGGCACGCGTCGCTTTATTGCGCCCGTCCTCCGGGCTCTGGCTGATCTGGAAAGCCAGATCCACATCGCCCTGGTCCCAGGTCCTTTCAAAGGCCTCGATCAATTCCGGCAGGGACCAGCCCAGCCCCGAATTCGGATTGATGATCACCCGGATCTTGTGAAAGGAAAAACTCATGTGAAAATGTACACGACGAACATAAGAAGCACTGCTATGTTTACAATCTAATATCAGGACCTGTGCAGCAAAAGGGAAAACGACGCATTATGCGCATCGAATTTGAAGACGGCGACCTGGTCGCCGACCGGGTGGTGGAGGCCTGCACCTTTGCCGACCGCAGTAGAGGCCTGCTCGGACGCGACTCCATCGAGGACGGGGAAGGCATGTACTTTGCGAACTGTGCATCGATCCATATGTACTTCATGCGGACAGCCCTCAACGTCGTGTTCCTGGATGCCGAACTCCGGGTCACCCGCGTATACCGCAAGCTCCGGACCTGGACCACGGCCTCCGGCGGCGGGCGGGCGAAGCATACCCTGGAACTGGGTCCCGGCAGCCTGCCGGAGGGACGCCCCGCCATAGGGGAGCGCCTGGTGATTGCAGAACCGCCTGCATAGAAGGTGGTAGAGGCTTGCGCAAGCAGGCAGCTAGGGCTGGATGGCTTCACCGATCCGGATAAATTCCGTCTCGACGATCTTGCTCTTCGGGATCGTCCGGCGAATCCCCGGGGCGACCTCGATCGTGATATCGCCGTTCCGGTGTTTCTGTATCAGGACGCCTTCGCTCATCTCGTCCGGACCATCTCCGGTCTTGATCCGAAAGTCGGGAATGAATAAGCGGGTCATCTTCTCGGTAAGCGTGGTGATCTTGTCCATCTGGATAAAAAACTTGCGCGACCGATAACTGAAGCCTTTTTTCACCAGCTGCAATCGATGTTCACCCTGGGCCAGCAGGTCGATCCGCATCGGTTCAGACAGGGTGTTCGCCCCGCGGGCCTTGCTGTCCCCGTGGGACTGCCCATCGATGAAAACCTGGACGCCCGCGGGAACCGTACTCAGCTGCAGGGTTCCGCTGTTCTTAATAAAACGAAATTCCTCAATCGTCTCCCGGCCATTCTGCACCGTAACCGTTTTTACATCCGGCTCGTAGCCTTCGACTTCCGTGCGCACCCGGTAGTCGCCCGGGGCCAGGTCCGTCAACTCTATCGGGGCCTCGCCGCGAAACTCGTTGTTGACGTATACGCGGGCGCCATCCGGAATCGTAACGATGCGCAGGCTGCCCGGCTTTGGCTCGAGCACGGCGCTCATGGTGTCGACGGTACCCGACTGGATCGTCAGGCTCTCCTTGTAGTCGGCGAAACCGTCCATGCGAAATTCCACCTCGTGCGAGCCCTTGGCAATACGATCCTGGGTCACCGGTGTATTGCCGATATTCCGGCCATCGATAAAAACGCTCGCGCCCGACGGGGTCGAATTAAAGGTCACCTTGCCCGAATCGGAGGCGAGTGAAACGAGGTAACGTTGCGGGCGGCGATCCTCGGTATCGATCACGATTTCCCGCGGGGAAAAGCCGGAGAACTCCATGGTCACCCGGTGTTGCCCGAGGGAGAGATCCGTTAAAAGTAACGGGGTCACCCCGCGCGCGGCCCCGTCGACCTCCACTTCAGCCCCCTGGGGTTCCGAGTGCAGGAGGGCCATGCCCAACTCCGTTTCGAGAATGAACTCGGCCCCTTCCCGTTGACCGGGTTTAATTTCCACCGTCTTGCGCGCCTCGATGAACCCCTCTTTTTCCACCACGATCAAATGACGACCCCCGAGGAGTCCGGTGATCTCCACCGGGGAAACACCCTGGGATTCCCCGTTACACAGGATACGCGCACCTTCCGGGGTGGTCGTCACCATGATCCGTCCCGTTCCAATCGCCGAACCGGACGATGCCCCCTGGTCGCAACCGGCGCCGAGCAGGCAGGCGCCCGCCACCAGGAGAACGCTACGCAGGAGCTGATAGGTCGAGTGAGGCATTGCTTGCTGGATTTTCATAGGTCCTTTCACCGCTCGAGATTCCGTTCTGCTTCGAGGAGTTTCTGCCGGGCACTGTCGTTACGATCATCCCCACGATCGGGGATCTGGGCCCGAATCATCTTCAGGTAGCGCACCGCCATCTCCCAGTCCCGCAAGGTAATCGCCCGGTCGGCCTGGTAGAGATTGTTCTCAAAGCGCTCCTGGATCTCGGTGCGGCAGGTCCGGTACTTCACGATCGCATCATCGTAATAATCCGGCTTGGGATCCAGGGTACGCAGGTGAATCTCCACATCCTTGTACGCCCGCATGGAATTCCATAGATTATCGTGCTGCACGTTCTTCGCCTCGTAGAGGTCGTTGGCGAGCTGGTAGGCTTCCTCGGCCAGCTGGCGCAGCTTTTCCGGCGGCAGGGCCAGGGCGACCAGTCCAAGCTGGGTCTGGCCGAAATGCTCCAGCAGCTCCCGGACCTTGCGGAAAATTTCCGGATCGGTCCGGTTGACCACCCGCGACCGGTGTACCTGGTGGCCCATGGTGATCGTGATATCTTTCACGTCATGTGTGTTCGGCGCGAGGGCCTCATACTCCTCGTTCAATTCAAAGAACCGGGTATCACGAATACTGGAACGCAGGCTGGCCAGCACCTTGTCGCCGATCTCACCCTCCTCCGTCAGGTGCTGATCGGTATCCAGGTTGTCGATGGTTACCTTCAATTTGCCGCTATCGAGATGCATCTCGTAACGAAATATATTGTCCGGGCTCGCCTGTACCTTCTCGTAGTAGATGGCCAGGTTGTCACCCTCGGGTTGCCTCGGGGGACCGCCTCCACCGGAAGAGTTGACTACTCGGACCACGACGACAACCGCAGCGGCAAGGATAGCGATGATGGCAACCATCCAGAGCACCGCGGGCACGTGCCGGTGCTCCTTTTCGCCACCGGCCTCATCGGCGGCATCACCGTGTTTACGCAGGTCGGGCTTTTTAACTTTCCGTTTCAAGCCAAGATCGATTTCCTTCACCGATGATGGGAGGGATGATTTCTTGCCTTTTTTCGCCCGGTCTTCCGATTCGGCCGAGGGGATTTTTTCAAGCCGGGGTGCGGTAGATGCGCCGGAAGCCGCCGCAGGTGAAGCGCCCTTCAAGACACCGTACACCACCCGGATGGAGGTTTCCCCGATAATCAGTTCATCCCCAACAGCCAGGGCTTGTTCATGGACCTCCTTGCCATTGACCAGCGAGCCGTTGGCACTGCCCAGATCGCTTACCCATAGATCGTTGTCCTTGAAAAATAGCCGACACTGGAAACGCGAAAGCGAGGGATCATTCAGGACGATGTCATTCTCGTGGGCTCGGCCCATCCGGGCACCGCTTTCCGGGATGACAATCTCTCGTCCCCGGTCAGCGCCGTCCTCGACAATCAGGTGTGGTGACTCGTAATCGCTCATGTGCTTGGAATGGTACGATAAAAAGGGAAAAGTTATGATGATTCAATTCTTTTCTAGGTCGAGCTCCATACCTCTTTTCCCCGGGGGCTCAAAAATCTTTCACTCCTATCTGCAAACCATGGGCCGATCGACCCGCTATGCGGGCCGGGTGGAATGGACGTTTTACGCATGGTAGACATTGCTACAGGCCGTCCTGGTCACAACCCGCCCTTCTTGGCCATCTCGATAAAGATCGGGCCGAGGAGCACAATGAACACGGCGGGGAAGATGATGCAGGTCAGCGGGAAGAGCAATTTAACCGGTGCCTCGTTGCCCAGCTTTTCCGCGCGCTGGAAACGCCGGGTACGCATCTGGTCGGACTGGATCCGCAGGATACTTCCGATACTCACGCCGAGCTCATCCGCCTGCACCAGGGCATTGACCACCGATCGGATATCCGGGCTGCCCACACGATCCGACATGTCTTTCAATGCCTCCTTCCGCGTGCGACCAACCTGCATCTCGCGGAACATACGAATCATCTCCTCGCTCAGGGCATCTATCTCCCGGCGATCGATAATCCGCTTAATCGAGCTCATGAAGTCCAGCCCCGCCTCGACCGACAAGGTCAAGAGGTCGAGCACGAAAGGCAAGGCGCGTTCAATGATGCGATGACGGGCCTTCACCACCCGCTTGAGCCAGCGCATGGGATAGATATAAAAGAACAACATGATCAACAGGTAAAAGACCCCCTGCCGTTGCATCAGGCCCGCACCGAAGGCCCCGGGAACCTGCTGCAAGGCTCCCCACATCAGGAGAATGAATAAGGGGCCGAGCACGAAGGGCATCAGGATCTTCATCGCGAGAAACTGCTGCGGCGTGAGCAGGGTGTCGAAGCCACCGGAAACCAGTTTCCGGCTGACCGTTTCCCGCAAGCGTTCCGTGCGCGGACCGTTGTAAAATTTAACATTTGGCGTAAGCGGCAGGAGCAGGCGAAACAGGAGGGGCAAACGGCGCATTTGTTGCTGCCCGTCCGCCAGCGTCACGTAGGTCATCTCGACCGCAGCCAGGCCCACATACCAGGAAACAACGCCTGCGCACAGTCCCCAGCAACCGGCGATAAGGGCGTGCACCGCCCGGTAATCCGTATTCAGCAGATCAGACATCGATATTTACAATCTTTCGAATCACCAGGAAGCCGACGATCTCAATCACCACGACCAGGACCAGCATGGATATCCCCACAACGGAGGTATAAAAATTCATCATCATGGTCGGGTCGAGCAGGGTCATGACAAAGAGCAGAAAAACAGGGATCAGGCCAACGACCAGGCCCTGCAGGCGCCCCATGGCGGTCAGGGCGCGAATCCGGCCCTCGACCCGCGTGCGCTCGCGGATGGTGGATGCGATCTGATCGAACACCTCGGTCAGGTTGCCCCCGGTCTGCCGGGCGATCTCGATTGCCCGCACCATCAAGGTCATATCCTCACTCCCCACGCGCTCTTCCAGGTTCTGCATGGCGTCATCAAAATTGACCCCGACCCGGCATTGCTGGAGGAATACGCCGAATTCCTGGGAGATGGGATTCTGTCCCTCCTGGACAACCGATTCGAAGGATTGCTGGATACTGAAACCGGCGCGCAGGGCGTTACTCATGCCCGTGAGGGCTCCGGTCAACTGGACATTAAAGCGTTCCAGCCGCCGCTTTCGCAGCAGGGTAATTAGATGAGCCGGAGCCAGGAGAATCAGGGAAGCAGCCAGCACACCGAGGAAGACCCCGCGAAACATCCCGCCCGGCGAAGCGAAATCACCGCCCACCATGAAGATGGTCAGGAACATCGTCACCGCAGCCACGCGCGCCAGGTCGGCGATTCGCTTGGCCGGAATAAACATAAAAAGGTCTTCCAGCTCCCGCGAAGCCTGCTCGGCATAGACGCTCTGGTAGCTGTCGGCGGCTTCATGCAGGCCCCCGATCAAGGCATAGGCCAGCATGCCGAAACAGAGCATGTACAGAACCGGGATAAACCAGATCCCATAGGTAACCAGCGATTCGTTCAACCTTCCCCCGGGTTGAAGATGTTGACATCGATCGGGATCTGGCGGACCTGGAACTCGTTGAGGAAGGTCGGCACGTTTCCGGTGGGTTGCAAGTGGCCGATGACCTTGTTGTCGGCGTCGTAGCCGGTCTGCTTGAATTCAAACAAATCCTGCATGACGAGTTTATCGCCTTCCATGCCGCAGATCTCCGTCACATAAGAAACTTTCCGCGTGCCGTCCACGTAGCGACTGAGCTGGATGACCACCTGGATGGCCGAGCCGATCTGTTCGCGAATCGCGCGCAGCGGCAATTCCATCCCGGCCATGAGTACGAGGGTTTCGAGTCGTGCCATCGCATCGCGGGGTGAATTGGCGTGAATCGTGGTCAAGGAGCCCTCGTGACCCGTGTTCATGGCCTGCAACATGTCGAGGGCCTCTCCGCCGCGGCACTCCCCGATCACGATGCGGTCCGGGCGCATGCGAAGTGAATTCCGCACGAGGTCGCGGATGGTGATCGCGCCTTTGCCCTCGATGTTTGGCGGCCGGGCCTCCAGCTTCACCACGTGATCCTGGGTCAGCCGCAATTCAGCCGCATCCTCAATCGTGACAATCCGCTCCTCCTCGGGAATGAAGGAGCTCACCACGTTAAGGAAGGTCGTCTTGCCCGTACCGGTACCCCCGGAAATAATGATGTTCTTCCGCACCTTCACACAGGCATCGATAAAACGAACCATCGCGGGATTCACGGAGCCCATTTCGATCAACTGCTCGACCGTAAACGGATCCCGGGAGAATTTCCGGATGGTGATCACGGGTCCGATGAGGGAAAGCGGGGGAATGATCGCGTTTACGCGTGAGCCATCCGGGAGACGTGCGTCGACATAAGGCTGACTCTCATCGATCCGGCGGCCGATCGGGGCGACGATCCGCTCGATGATTGAATTCACGGAGGCCTCGTCCACGAAGCTCATATCGGTGAGGCTGAGCTTACCCGCCTGCTCGATGTAAATTTGGTTGTAGCCGTTCACCATGATTTCCGTGACTTCGGGATCGTCGAGAAAATCCGTCAGGGGACCAAGGCCCAGGGCTTCGTCAAAAACTTCCTTCGCCAGGGCGTCCGACTTGTATCCCTCCGGCAGGCGATCCTCCACATCGGCTACGATCTGCTCGATAATGTCCCGGGCGCGCTTGCTCAGGTCCGCGGTGCCGGCCTGGGCCACGGTGAGACGTTTCAGGTCCAGTCGCTCGAGCAACTCCTCGTGAATCTGTTTCTTGATGACCCGCTTCTGCTCCAGTCGGCGCAGGTCGGCCGCAGACTTCTTGCGCGGAGCCGGCCCGCTTAAATCGGGTGCCTTGGCTGGAGGCGTGGACGGCATGCCCGTATCGACCGGGGCCTGAAAAGCGGGTGCCGGAGAAGCCACCGCTTCGGCGGCGGGTGAGGGTGCAGGCGCATCCGGGTCCTCCAGCATCAGGACGTAACCCCCGATCTGGATACGTTGCCCGCTGCGGACCTGCTGCCGGTCCTTGACCCGATGACCATCCAGGTAGGTACCCGTCACGCTCTTGAGGTCTTCGATGAAGACACCGGCTTCCCCGTGGCTGAGAACGGCATGCCGCCAGGAGATCGTCGAGTCCTGCAGGAGGATCTGGTTCTCGTCATCCGAACCCATGGTATAGGTCCCGGGATCCAGCCTGACTACCTTCTGGACGTTCCGAGGATCCGTAATATGTAGATGCAGTTCACCCGCCATCAATTCACTCCAGCTACCTGCTACTGTTGATCGTCTTTTTCCGCACGTGACGTTGCCGGTCGATGTTCAAGGTTTCCAGCATGGACTGCATTCCCTTGAAATTGATCTCGGGAAGGTTCTCCTTAAAGTCCACGTCTTCCGGATTGCGCAGTGAAAGCGTGAGGGCTCCCTTCACGGTCTGGGCGAACACCAGGACCTCCGCCTCCTCCATGGTCAACTCCAGGGTAACCGTGCTGTAGCCTCGCGCGCGACTGCCCCGGGTCGAGCCGAAGTCCTCGTTGGCGAGTTGGTCACCGGTGGCCAGCACGCTCACATCCTGCAGCAGGGTAAACGTTACCGTCTCTTCCTCGCCGGCCACCTCGCGGGAAGGCATGGTGAAGGTGCCGAGAATGTCCACCCGGTCGTTCGGTTGCACGAGACCACTCACCGCATTCTCTCCACTCACCGAGATAGAAATAGCCCGCATCCCGATACGAATCTTCGGTGCCAGGCCCCGGCGGTTTCCTCTCGGCAGGTCGACGTGCGACCACCAGACGGGCTCGCCGCGCTTGAGGGGGTAGAGCAATTTTTTATTCTCCAGGCGCGCCAGGTCCTCCGTAAGGAAGATATTGCCCCCCACTGCGGATTGGAAGACGGACTTCTTCGCCAGGTCCTCGAGGGTCAGGAGGGTGCCGGCCGGCAAATCCGCCTTGGCCACGAGGACGATAATCTTCTGGTAGCCCCGCAAGAGCTTTGCGCGCTCAGCCTTTAAATAACTGTGCGTCAGCACAAAGGCCAACAGCCCCATCAGGATCGCAATGATCAAAACAATCTTCTGTTTCATGAATGGAATCTCCGGTAGAACGCCCATGCTACAGGGCACAAAAGGTTTATAAAGCACGATTTACGGTTTTTGGGCCGTTTTAGGGCTCCAGTGGACGAGGTGCACATCCTACCCGCTGTCCCCTTATCTCCCCCGGGAGACCGGATCTTTCGCGGTCGCAAGGCAAAAAGATGCGGGATGGATGAGCAACATGCCCGATGAAGGAGAGGTGGATCGTTCCCTGCAACGCCCCGTGGCCAGGGGAAGACGCCGTGCTTCATACCGTCCAGGGAGGATTAATGTGCACGCATCGCAACCCGGCACCGGCCTTCATTGATCCGCGGCCCGGGCGGAGACCCGCTCCTTCGCCCAGGCTTCCGCCTGCTTGCGCGCCTCGTTGTGCGCCTTGCGATGTGCCTGCTCCCCCGCGCTCCCCTTTGCGGGGGCCTCGGGCCAGTCCCAGGTGTCGGTCCGGAAAGACGGAACGGGCAGAATCCGTTCATGGTGCTGGCTGTTGCATGCATTGCCGAGCGGGTTCCTCGCCCAGGCGTAGCGCACGGCCAGGGGCACGCGCACCGCGGGGTGGGAAACCACGACCCGGGTCCGGTCAAATTGATCGCGTCCTTTATCGTCCTTTCCGGTCTTCAGGTATTCCGCGAACGCCGGATAGAAATGCCGATCCTCGCCCGCGATGGAAAAACCTTCAAAGGGGCGCCCGTCATGCGTCTGTATCGCTCGATCAAAACGGAGCACGATTCGATCCTCCTGCACCTCCGACTGCGTGCACAGGGCCGACTGCCAGCCCAGCTTCAATCCATACTGCGTGGCCAGGGCCCAGCGTGCGATGCGTTCGCCCAGTTCCAGTTTCTTGTGCGGATGATACCAGGGAACCTGTTGATCGTAGGCCGGGGCAAAGCCCATGTGCGCCATCTCCCGGTAGGCCCTCAACTGGCCTTCCCGGATGTACGGTGCCGGATCGACCATGCGCTGCTCAAAATTCTCATCGGTCTGCGGTCGGCCACCGGCGGTGAGGGCAACGATGCCAAAGGGCATCTCCGGCCCGAAGATGGCGCGCCAGTCCCGGATCATCGCCTGCAGGGTCTGCGCATAGAGTTTCGGACGTGCACTCCCGCCCAGGGCATTGTTGTAGCCTTGATTGAAGAGGGCTCCGCGCATCGGGAACCCGGCCAGGGGCGCGATCATGCCGTTGTACGAGGCACCCGGGTTGTTCCGGTCAAAAGCGGGGTCCGGATCGGGAGCCACCGGCCGGGGCTTGGGAGCTTGGCCGGCCTTTTCCCGTTTTTCGGTATCCTTTTCCCACGCGGCCCGCTTGCGCGCGATGCTCGCCAGGGGGTCGTAGCCCGCCACCTTGGCCTCCCATCCGCTGAGTACCGCCGGCGATCCGGCCAGGCGGGCAAAGGAGCTGCGGGTTGTCCAGGCCTCCACGGTCGTCCCGCCGACGGAGGCATCGATCAAGCCGATCGGCACCTGCGAAGCCAGGTGAAGCCGGCGACCGAAAATGTAGCCGATGGCCGAGAAACGAGCCACCCGTTCCGGGCTGCAGGTAAACCAGGTCCCCTTTTCCTCGTAGCGCCCGGTCCATCCGTTGTGCTCGTTGATGGGGAGAAAGTCTGTCGTCGGCTTCGGCAGGGCCGCCACCGGGATCGTGATCAGCCGAATCGAGGGATGATGGGCGGAGAGCACCTCGACATCCCCGTGGTAGATGTTGTCCAGGGTGTCTTCCATATTACTCTGCCCGCCCAGCAGCCAGACATCGCCGACCAGCACGTTGGTATACACCAGCTTGTCGGAGGCCGACACAATCGTGAGGTCCCGGGAGGCGTGGCTGGCCGCCTCGGGGGCCAGGTCAAGTTTCCACGCCCCATCGCCGCCCGCCCGGGTCTCAACGGACTGGCCGGCAAAGCGCACGGTGACGCCTTCCCCGGCTGCAGCCTGTCCCCATACCGGGATCGACCGCTCCCGTGGCAGGACCATGCGGTCGCCGAAAATATGGGGAACGCGGAGCTCGGCGGAAAGCAGGCCGGGGTCGATCGACAACCAGAGGAGGAGAAGGAGGCGTTTGTTCATCCTCGGGGAATACGGTAAAGTGAGCCGGGGCTCAAGGATCAATCTACCCGGTGGTGCACGATCGACCACCGGAAAAAGGAGATCCTCCACCAAGCCCACCCCTTTTCCTTGCCAAGCCTCTTCGGTCACCTAAGATGCGTTGAATGCTGTAAGAGGAGACTCCATGGATGCATCGCTCGAGGAACTGACAGAGAAACTCAACCAGGCCCGCACCGAGATCGCCAAGGTGATCATCGGCCAGGAAGATGTGGTCAATGCCACGATGATTACAATCTTCACCGGCCAGCACGCCCTGATCGAGGGTGTCCCGGGCGTGGCGAAGACCCTCCTCGTGCGCACCCTCTCGCGCGTCCTGGGCACCGCGTACAACCGGATCCAGTTCACCCCCGACCTCATGCCCGCCGACATCATCGGGACCAACATGTTCAACCTGCAGAAGAATGAGTTTGAGCTGATAACCGGCCCGCTGTTCACCTCGTTTCTCCTCGCCGACGAGATCAACCGCGCACCGGCCAAGACCCAGTCCGCCCTCCTCCAGGCCATGCAGGAACGTACCGTGACCATCGACCGGGAGACCTACACGCTACCGGATGACTTCACCGTGTTCGCCACCCAGAATCCGATCGAGTTCGAGGGCACGTATCCCTTACCTGAAGCCCAGAAGGACCGCTTCATGCTCAAGATCAACATGCCCTGCCCCGACCGGGAACAGGAACGCATCCTCGCCCGCCGCATCCTTGGACCGGAGGCCCCGGAAAAACAGCTCGACCAGGTCCAGAACGTCCTCAACCAGGCGGACCTGCTCCGCTTGCGCAAGGCCCTGGAGTTGATCACGGTTCGCGAGGAACTGGTCGACTACGCGGTCGATATCATCCGTCATACCCGCGAGCACGACAGCATTCTCGTCGGTGCAGGACCGCGGGCCACCCAGGCCCTCCTCCTCTCCAGCCGGGCCTGTGCCGCCATCGACGGACGCGATTTTACCACCCCGGATGACATCAAGTCCATGATCACCCCCGTCCTCGTCCACCGCATCATCCTCCGGCCCGAGTTTGAGATTGAAGGCCTCACCGTTCCCGAGGTCGTGCAGCAGCTGCTCCAGGAGATCGCGGTGCCCCGATGATCGCACCGACCAGCCGGTTCATGTGGGTGGTCGCCCTGGGCATCCTGCCCCCGGCCGCACTCGGGGCCTTCTTTCCACCCTTTTCCGTCCTCGCGACCCTGGTTACCCTGTTCATTATCGCCATCGCCATTTTCGATGCCGCGACGAACATGAAATGGTGGCAGGGACTGACCCTTTCCTTCCCCAAGACCATCCGCTTGACCAGCCGGATAGCGGGCGAAGTGACCTGCAGCATCGAGGACAGGTATAAGCGCAACCTGAAGCTGCGGATCGGCTTCAGCCCCACCCCCGGGCTCGGCCTGGAAGAGGAGATCCTCGAGGCCCGGCTGACACCGGAAAAGCCGGCCATCCTCAAGAGCTGGGCATGCTGCCCCCACCGTCGCGGGCGTATCCTGATCGACCACGCGTACCTGGAGGCCGATTCGCAGCTCAAGCTCTGGCACGTGCGCGGGCGGATTCCCGTGAGCTGCGAAGTCAAGGTGTATCCCAACCTGGGCAAGGACCGCAAGTCCGCCTCGGCAGCCTTCCTCAACCGCGGCCGCGTGGGTGAAAAATCGATTCGCCAGGTCGGCAAGGGCCGCGAATTCGAGATGCTGCGCGAATACGTGCACGGCGACAGCTACGAGGATATCCACTGGCGCGCCACGGCCAAGCGGCGTTCGCCGGTGACCAAGGTCTTCCAGATCGAACGCACCCAGGAGGTCTACGTGATCGTCGACGCCTCGCGCCTGAGTGCCCGGCGGCCCGGCGGCTACACCCGGGAACGGGAAATAGCCGAGGAGGTCCTCCCCGAGCAGGAAAGCCTGCTCGAGCGCTACATCACCGCCGCCATGCTCCTGCACCAGGTCGCGCATCACCAGGGCGACCTCTTCGGCCTGATGGTCTTCGATGACCGCGTTCGGCATTTCGTTCGCGCGCGGGGGGGCAAGGCCCACTACAGTGCCTGTGCGGAAGCCCTTTATGCCCTGGAGCCCAAGATGGTCACCCCGGATTTTGAGGAACTCTTCTCCTTTATCCGCCTGCGGCTTCGCAAGCGCGCGCTCCTGATCTTTCTGACCAACCTCGATGACCCGGTGATTGCGGAATCCTTTTCCAAACACGTGGAAATGATCAGCCGACAGCACCTGGTCATGCTCAACGTGATCACCCCGGAAGGGGTGGAACCCCTGTTCGGGAAAACCGAGGTGGGGGACCTGGACGATGTGTACCTGCAACTCGCCTATCACTTCCAGTGGGGCCAGATCCGCGACCTGGAGAAGTCGCTGAAACCGGCAGGCGTACACCTTCAACAGCTCACGAACGAACGCGCCTGCGCCGACATCATCAACCAGTACATGCAGGTCAAGAAGAAGCAGATGCTGTGATCATCGACCTCGAACATTTTCTCGCGAGTGAACGGCCGCTGTGGAACGAGCTCGAGGACATGCTGAAACACATGGAGCGCGGGGCCGGGAAACTGGACCTCGACCAGCTCCAGCGCTTTAACTACCTCTACCAGCGAACGACCTCCGACCTGAGCAAGGTCCTGACCTTCAGCGCCCATTCCGAGATCCAGGGGTACCTTGAGTCCCTGGTCGCCCGCGCCTACAGCGAGATTCACGCGGTGGGCGAAAAGCCCCATCGATTCACGCCCGTCCATTGGTTCTTCGTCACCTTCCCCTGTACCTTTCGCCGGCACGTGAAGGCCTTTCACCTCGCGCTGGGGATCACCGTCCTCGGGGCGATCTTTGCCGCCCTGGCGGTTCGCTTCGACCCGGAATCCAAGGCGGTTTTTGTACCACCACAGTTTGCCCACCTCTTCATGGATCCGGACGACCGGGTGGCCGAGGAGGAGGCCCAGGGCGAAGAAGCCGACCACATGGCCGGCCGCAAAGGAAGCTTCGCGGGCGAGCTCATGGTCAACAACACCCGCGTGTCGATCAACGCCATGGTTTTCGGCATCACCTGGGGCATCGGGACCATGGTCCTGCTCTTCTACAACGGCTGCATCCTCGGCCTGGTCATGCACGACTACATCGCCGCCGGACAGGGCACCTTCCTCGCCGGTTGGCTGCTCCCCCATGGATCCATCGAGCTGCCCGCCATCTTTATCGGCGGCCAGGCCGGCCTGGTCATCGCCGCCGCCTTGATCGGCCGCAACCGCCGCAAGGCGATGGGCGCCCGCTTGCGCGAGATTGCCCCCGACCTGGTCACCCTGATCATCGGCGTCGCGCTGATGCTGGTCTGGGCCGGGATCGTCGAGGCGTATTTCTCCCAGTACCACGAGCCGGTGATTCCCTATGCGCTCAAGATCGCCTTCGGAACGGTCGAGTTGCTCCTGCTGCTTGCCTACCTGACCTTCAGCGGGCGAAAACACGAGGCGGGCGCGGACACCGCATAGCCCACGCCAGGACCGCTTCAACCTTTCCGCCCGCTGTCCCCGCCAAAAAGGTTCAACTCCAGCCTTCCGTTCACCGGAACGATTTTCTACATATCATCCGGTCATCGGAAACCCATGAAAGCAACTCTCCTCCTTATCTTCTGTCTCCCCACCCTTCTCCTCGCGAAGGAAATGATCCCGACCCCACCGGATTTTCCGGTGCTCGGGGAACTCGAACCGTATCTTTGGCAGGAGCTGGTCGGGAAAGGCAACAAGGATGCCGGCCTGCGGGACGTCAATACCCAAGACCGTTTCAAGGCGATCGTTGCCGACAACCAGATGAAGCTCTTCGGCGGCCCGGTGATCGGCGCCCTCGGCGACCGCTCGGCCCGGGTCTGGTTGCGCACGCCGCAGGCCGCAACCGTCCAGGTCTTCGTGAGTGAAACGCAGGAACTCGCCACCGGCGCCGTTTCCGGCCCGGTCAAGACGCGCCCGGAAACCGACTACACGGTCCAGCTTCCCCTCACGAACCTGCACGCCTCGACGCGCTATTACTACCAGGTGGAAGTCAATGGCGAAGCCGTACTCGAGACACCGGCCTCCTTCGTCACCGCCCCGGCCCGGGGCGAGGCGGCGCGTTTCTCCGTCGGCTTCGGTGGCGGGGCGCGTTACAACCACGTGTACGAGCACATCTGGGAAACCATCGCCGCGCGCAACCCCCTCGCCTTCCTCTTCCTTGGCGATAACGTGTACATCGACGACGGACCCAATCGCAGCCTGCAGCGCCTCTACTATTACCGCCGCCAGCTCCGTCCCGAGTACCGGCGGCTCAGCGCCTCCACCGCGATCTATGCGATCTGGGATGACCACGACTTTCACAACAACGACTGCTCCGGCGGACTCGATCCCTTCCTGCCGGCCTACAAGGTCCCGGTGTGGAAGGTCTTCAAGGAAAACTGGCCCAACCCCTATTACGGCGGCGGGCCGGAACAACCCGGGTGCTGGTTCGACTTCAACCTGGGCGACGTGGACTTTTTCATGACGGATGGACGCTACTACCGGGACTTCAAGAAAGGCAGCATGCTCGGGCCGGTGCAGAAGGAATGGCTGAAAGAAAAACTCAAGGCATCGAAGGCGACCTTCAAGGTCATCGCCTCCGGCACCCTGTGGACGGAAACGGCCGACAAGAATGGCAAGGATTCCTGGTGGGGGGTTCCCGCGGAGCGGGAGGACATCCTGGGCACGATCGACCGGCACAAGATCGGCGGCGTGATCCTGCTCTCCGCCGACCGGCACCGCACGGACGTCTACCAGATCAAGCGGCCCAGGGGCTATACCCTGTACGAATTCGAGACCTCAAAGCTGACCAACAACCACACCCACAACACGCGCAAGGACGCGATCTTCTCCTACAACAAGGGAAACTATTTCGGCCTGCTGGACTTCGACCTGAGCGTGAAAGACCCGACAGTGACCTTTCGCTGCATCACGATCGATGACCGGGACGTGTACAGCATCACGATTCCCCGCAGCCGCCTGGAGGCAAAATAAGCGGGCCTTCCCCGGGCCGATCAGGGGACCGGGACAGCCACCCGGTAGACGCGCCTCGGTGTCCCGGCGGGCAGGGTGTCGATGACGGTGGTCTGGTTGCCGAGCCCCCCGGTAACCGTTGCCAGGGTTGACCAGGCCCCGGTCGAGAGCTCCTCGCGATAGGATAGCTCGTACTCCACCCCCTCGACACTGTCCCAGGTGATGGAGAAGTTTTCCCCGCTTCCTTCCGGGAGGCCGGAAAACTGCAGGACAGAGCTACTGTCCGTTGCGCTGGTCAGGGTATGGTTGATTTCACTCCCGTCCTCCAGGCCGTCGCCGTCCGTGTCCGCGTTGTTGCGGTCGGTGAGGTGATCGCGGAGCTCGTGCACGTCGAAGAGGCTGTCGCCATCGGAATCGAGGGGCTCCAGTTCGATGATCCCCAGGTCAATCGTCGCCATGGCCAGCAGGACCTGGTCGCTGAAGGACACCGGGGTATAGCCCTGGAGATCAACCGTCACCTCATAGGTACCCGGCGGAAGGGGAATGCTGAAAACACCGCTGGGCGGTACATTGTGTTGATACAGGGTTCCGTCGTCCCGGAGGAAGTCAATGTCGGCACCAGCTGCGCTCGTGTCCAGCGAGGCGACAATCTTGCCCCGGAAAGTCCCGGCCGACGACGGCCGCAATAGGAGGATTCCATCGGAAATCAGGTTCTCGTTCCCCTCCGCATCGCGCAGCAAGACATACACGTAGGACGCCCGGCCAGGCACCGGCAAGGGGATCCGGTAGCCGCTAACCGTCGGGTTGAAGGGCTGCCACGGCTCGGCATCGAGGTTGGTACTGTTCCCGACCTTCATCTCCACCGCATCCTGGACCGAGAAGATGGAAA
>JAYGFS010000536.1:0-2439 GCA_046581765.1 Verrucomicrobiota bacterium | reverse complement strand
AACGGTCCTGGAGGTAGGCGACCGGATGGTGAAAGTGCTGTTCACCGCCACGGGCGAGGCTCGCCAATACGCCCGTGCCTCGGCCCCCCTGGAGCGCGCTGCCTTCAAGCCGGGCGAGATGATTGCAACCGCGGAAGGGGCCTCCCTGCGGGTGGACACGGTGAACGAGGTCGAAGGGCTCCTGGTATACGCCTGCGGCAAGCTGGAAATCCCGGAGTCCCTGCTCGATGACCAGCCCCCTGCGGCCCGGCCCGAGGACCGACTCCTGCACGGGAAAGCGGACCCTCCCGGGCTCTACGCGCTCCGCCTCGAGGCCTGGCAACACCGGGCACGCATGGCCACCGCGCGCGGACGCGGCTTTGCCGGCGCGCGCATCGACCTGATACCGCACCAGTTGTATATTGCCGAGTGCGCGGTGCAGCGGAGCTCCCCCCGCATCCTCCTCGCGGACGAGGTGGGGCTGGGTAAAACCATCGAGGCGGGCCTGATCCTCCACCGGCTGCTGGTCAGCGCGCGGATTAACCGGGTCTTGATCCTCCTGCCCGAAGCCCTGATCCACCAGTGGTTCGTGGAGCTGTTGAGACGCTTCAACCTGAACCCGGCGATCTACAACGAAGACCGCTGCGAGGCGGCGGAAGCCGGGGCACCCGAGGGGAATCCTTTTCTCGCGGAACAAATCATCCTCGCCTCAACCGACTTCTTCGAGCGGCATCCCGGGCGCATGGGCCAGGCCCTGCAAGCGGGCTGGGACCTGATGATTATCGATGAAGCCCATCACCTCGAGTGGGCCCCGGACGCGCCGAGTTCGATGTACCAGTTTGCCTATGCGCTCGCCCAGCAGAGCAAGGGCGTGCTGTTGCTGACCGCAACCCCGGAGGAGCTCGGGCTGGAAAGCCATTACGCGCGCCTGCACCTGCTGGATCCCGGACGCTACCCGGATTACGCGACCTTCATCGCCGACCACGAGAAACACGAAGCCACCGCCCGGGAAGCCGAGGCCCAAATTGCAAAGGGCGAAGACATCCACGAGCTACTCGATCGCTACGGGCCGGGCCGGGTGATCTTCCGCAACTCGCGTCGGACCATGGAAGGCTTTCCCGAACGCAGGGCCTGCCTCGCGCCCCTGGCACCGGGGGACTCCAGGGAAGCCTGGCTGGCGGAGCTGCTGCGCTCGCTGGATGGGGAAAAGGTCTTCCTCATCACCACGACCCGGGCCCAGGCACTCGAGCTGCAGGAGGCCCTGACCCGGCACATCCAGGTCAAGACCGCCCTCTTTCACGAGGACATGGAATTGATCGCCCGCGACCGGAGTGCGGCATGGTTCAGCGAGGAGGACGGTGCCCAGTTGTTGATCAGCTCGGAAATCGGCGGCGAGGGGCGAAACTTTCAATTCGCCCACCACATGGTGCTCTGGGATCTTCCCGGACACCCCGAGACCATCGAACAACGTATCGGACGCCTCGATCGCATCGGGCAAAACGAAACCATCCATGTACACGTGCCGTATGTCACCGGGGGCGAGGAAGAGCATCGCGTGCGCTGGCTGGACGAGGGGCTGGATGCCTTCTCGCACTGCCTGCTCGGGGGCGCGGATATCCACGCCGCGTTCAAGGAACGCATGGAAGAACCGATCCAGGAGCTGATCGCCGATACGCGCACGCATCGCGTAGCCCTGGAAAAACAATTGGCCGTCGGCACGAACCGCCTGCTCGAGCTGCACTCGTTCAATGCAGCCGTCGCGGAAGACATCGTCGCATCCGTCCGCACGATGGATGAGGACCCGGCCCTCGAGCCCTTTCTGCTGCGCCTGTTCGACCACTTCGGCATCCATGCGGAGGAACTGGACCGCAAGACCTACCGGCTCGTACCCTCACACACCTTTCGCGACGGGATTCCCGGCTTCAACAAGGAAGGCATGACGGTCACCCTGGATCGTGCCTGCGCACTGGCGCGCGAGGACTGGGTTTTTCTTACCTGGGATCACCCGCTGGTAGCCGGGGCGATGGACGTGTTGACCGGGTCGGAACAGGGCACGGGCACCGCGAGTACCTGGGCGAACACGGGTGCAACAGGCCTGCTGCTGGAGGCCGTGTTCATCGTCGAGGCCATCGCACCGCCGCTACTCGAGGCGGATCGTTACCTGCCTGCGACCCCCCTTCGGGTATGCGTGGATCTCTCGATGAACCCCGCAGCAGACGCCCCGATCGACCTGCCGGATGGACGGAACAGCGGGGTGCTGGACGGCGGGGAGCCCCTGCGGGACCGCGTCCGCGACATGCTCGAAGCCTGCACCGGCCAGGCGGAGCGAAAAGCCGTGCAGGTCCGGTGCGATGCACGGAAGCGCATGCATGATTTACTCGACCCGGAGCTGGCACGCCTGGAACATCTCCTGGCGGTCAACGATCACGTGCATCCGGAAGAACTGGAGGCCCTGCACGC
>JAYGFS010000533.1:0-15273 GCA_046581765.1 Verrucomicrobiota bacterium | reverse complement strand
ACCCGCTCTACGAGGGCTTGGCCCGTGAAAAGGATGCGCCGCGCCGGGCCTTCTATATCGTTTCCTCTTATTTCGCCACCTTGGCCGGTGGCATCGCGTCGAGCATGTTGTTCGCGGAAGCCGCGCTTTACGGCTTTCTCGTGACGGGCCTGGCAGATGCGGTGGCCGAACCCGTGGGTACCCGTTGGGGGAAACACCCGTACCGTGTACCCGCGTTTCACGGCCTGAAGATCGAGCGGAGCCTCGAGGGCTCGACCGCGGTTTTTATGTTCAGCGTGCTCGCCCTCTCCGTGGGCTATGGAGGCCTCCTGCCCTCCATGATCATCGTCGCCCTGGCCCTGACCGTCCTTGAGGCGATCAGCCCGCACGGGTGGGACAACCTCACGCTCCAGCTGGGTGCCAGCGGCCTGGCCGCCGTTTACTGGGCTTGAATGTGGCGGCGACATCCTGCCCCCGGCCACGATCCTGCTTCATCTTTAGCGTGGTATTCAGCGGTTTGGCCGCTATCCTTGTTCCATGGACCTGTTTGAGGAACAAGGCGACGAACGGATGCCTCTGGCCGCGCGTATGCGCCCGCAAAGCGTGGATGAAATCCTCGGCCAGGACCACCTCATTGGCGAGGGCAAGTTGCTTCGCCGCGCGATCGAGGCCGATCGTCTCGGGAGTATTATCCTCTACGGTCCCCCGGGTTGCGGAAAGACCTCGATGGCCGAAGTCATCGCCAAGTCGACCAAGCGTTATTTTGAGCGCACCAGCGGGGTGTTGTCCAACGTTGCGGAACTTCGAAAACTGCTGGGGGCGGCCCAGCATCGCAAGCAGATGAATAACGGGGAGTCGATCCTGTTTATCGACGAGATCCACCGTTTCAACAAGTCCCAGCAGGACGTGCTCCTGCCCTATGTCGAGCAGGGTGCCATCACCCTGATCGGCGCGACCACGCACAATCCCTTTTTCTTCGTCAACAGCCCCTTGACCTCGCGTTCCCAGATATTCCAGCTCGAACCGGTTTCGGAAGAAGCGGTGGTCCAGTTGCTTCAGCGGGCGATCTCCGATGAGCGCGGACTGCAACGGTTGAATGTACAGGCGGACAAGGATGCGCTGCGGCACCTGGCGGCGGTTTGCGATGGCGACGTGCGGCGGGCGCTCAATGCGCTCGAGATCGCGGCCCTGACCACGCCCATGAGCAAGGGGGAGCGCATCCACCTCACGCGGGAAATCATGGAGGAGTCCATCCAGAAAAAAGCCGTGGTCTACGATCACGACGAAGACGAGCACTACGATACCATCTCGGCCTTCATCAAGAGCGTGCGGGGCTCGGACCCCAACGCCGCGGTGTACTGGCTGGCCAAGATGCTTTACGCGGGCGAGGATTCCCGGTTTATCGCCCGTCGCCTGATCATTCTCGCGTCCGAGGACATCGGGAACGCGGACCCGCGGGCCCTGACCGTGGCGACCTCGGCCCTGGCCGCGGTGGACTTCGTCGGCATGCCGGAGGCCAAGCTGATTCTTTCGCAGGCGACCACGTACATGGCCACGGCGCCTAAAAGCAATGCCGCGACGGTGGCGATCACGGAGGCCACGCGCGATATCGAGGCGGGCCGGACCCTGCCGGTCCCGAAGCACCTGCGCGACAGCCATTACAAGGGGGCCCGGGAGCTGGGTCACGAGGGCTACCAGTACGCGCATGACCACCCCGGTCACTTTGTCGACCAGGAATACATGCCGACGGAGGCCGTTTATTATCAACCGAGCGACCAGGGCTATGAAGAAACGATCCGCAAAAGGATGGCCCACTGGGATTCCCTGCGCAAGAAAAAGCCATGACCAAGGATGAAATACGTGCGTGGGTACGTGAGCAGGCCCAGCGTCGTTCGCCCGGGGAAGTGGAGGCTGCGAGCCTGCAGGCCCAGCGGCATCTCCTCGCATCGGAGGCGTACCGGTCGGCGGGACGTATCGGTTGTTACCTGTCGACCCCCGTGGAATTGCAGACCCGGATGATTCTTGAGCGGGCATTGGCCGAGGGTAAAACGCTCGGTGCTCCGCGCTTTGATGAGGGCTCGGATAGCTGGGCGCATGTGTGTATGCGTGATCCCGATGCGGTGACGATCGGATCCTGGAAGGTACCCGAGCCGCTTCCGGGCGAGGTGCTTGAGCCACTGGACCTGGTCATTGTTCCCGGCCGGGCCTTCGATCGCTCGGGCAATCGCGTGGGCCATGGAGAAGGGCATTACGACCAGCTGTTGCAGGGATTTAGCGGAATTTCCGTCGGCATGGCCTTTGACTGGCAGATTCTGGAGACGGTTCCGCGGGAAGCGCATGACCGGGCCATGGACCTGCTGTTCACGGAGTCCGGAGAGCAACTTCTTCCCTGAGCGGGCAAGCCTTTTTTCGCTCCTTCCTTTTATATCGGCCCTTTTCATGTATCTTTATAGGACCTAAACAACCTGAAAAATTAAACCGGTTGCTGGTTTACCGCGGCTTCCGGATGGAGAAACAAAATGGTTAATTGGATGTGGGCGGAGTTTGCCCTCCTGGCTGCCTTGGGCCTGGGATACTTCTGGCATCACCACCTGACGAAAGTACACGGGGAAAGTGCGCTCAAGAAGGCGGACGATATCGTTCGTGATTCACGCAAGGAGGCGGAGGTCATCATCCGTGAGGGAAAAACGGCGGCCAAGGAAGAAATGCATCGCCTTAAGGATGTGTTTGAACAGGAAACCAGGCAGCGACGGGATGAGCTGACGGCCCTTTCGGAGAAGTTCACCGAGCGGGAGGTCAGCCTCTTCGCCAAGGCGGACCAGCTGGACAAGAAAGAAGAGGGCCTTGAAGCGCGTCATGCAAAGCTGGATGCGGAGCGGGAGGTGGTAAAGGACCAGCAGGGGGAGTTGGAGGCCCTGCAGTAGGAAAAGCGCGCAGCGATCCAGGACCTTGCCCAATTGAGCCAGGAGGAAGCCCGTACGCTGGTGCTCGAGGAAACCGAGAACGAGGTGCGGCGGGAGGGTGTCGGCCTGCTGCGGAAGATCCAGCGGGAGGTCAAGGAGCAGTCCGAAGAAGCCGCACGTAAAGTCATCACGCTCGCCATCGAGCGCTACGCGGCCCCTATCGTCAACGAGGTGACGACCAGTATCGTCAAGCTGCCCAGCGAGGAGATGAAGGGGCGGATAATCGGCAAGGATGGCCGGAACATCCGTTCCTTCGAGCAGGAGTCGGGGGTCAATCTCATCATCGATGATACGCCCCAGACCGTGACCATTTCCGGCTACGACCCCCTGCGTCGGGAGATTGCCCGGGAGGCACTTGAACGCCTGGTCGAGGATGGCCGTATTCATCCCGCCAGTATCGAGGACACGCTTGAAAAAGTACGGAAAGAAACCGATGTGGCCATTCGCAAGGCGGGGGAGGATGCCGTATATACCCTTAATTTGCTGGATGTAGCGCCGGAATTGATCCCGGTGCTCGGCCGGCTGAAATACCGGCACAGCTATGCCCAGAACATCCTCGATCACTCGGTAGAGATGGCGCATATCATGGCCACCATGGCGGGAGAGCTGAACCTTGACCCGATGGTGGCCAAGCGCGTGGGCCTGTTCCACGACATTGGCAAGGCGCTTACGCACGAGGTGGAAGGCAGCCATGCCCTTATCGGTGCGGACCTGATCGAGAAATACGGGGAAACTCCGGAGGTGGTGAATGCGGTCGCTGCACACCACGGCGAAATCGAGGCGACGACGATTTATGCGCACCTGGCCACGGCGGCGGATGCCATTACCGCGGCGCGACCCGGGGCCCGCATGGAAAACACCCAGCAATACCTCGATCGCCTGGGCGACCTGGAAAAGATCGCCAATGCCTTTCCGGGGGTAAAAAGTACCTATGCCATCATGGCCGGTCGCGAGCTCCGGGTGATCGTTGAACCCACGGAGATTGACGATTCGGAGGCGATGCAGCTCGCCCGGAGCATCGGCGCACAAATCGGAGAGCGCATGGAGTTTCCGGGCCAGATCAAGGTGGTGGTGATCCGTGAATCCCGTTGCGTCGAATACGTGCGCTGACCGGTGCCTGGCGTCCAACCCGGTATTTTGCGCGCATGCCTGCCGGTTGATTTTTACCCTGTCCATGCCGCGTTTAATGTGTAGAACAACAGGTAAATGAACGTATTGTTTGCAGGAGATATCATGGGGTCGAAAGGGCGCCTCGCCTTCAGCGAGATTGTCCCTGGACTCAAGTCCAGCGGTCGCGTGGACATCGTGGTGGTTAACGCGGAGAATTCCGCCGGCGGCAAAGGGCTTTCCCCCAAGATCGCTGAGCAGTTATTTGATACCGGTGCTGATGTCATTACCCTGGGGGACCACGCCTGGGATCAACGCGAACTCGTCAGCTACATCGCCGACGAGCCCCGCATCGTGCGCCCGGCAAATTTCAGCCAGGCCGCCCCGGGGAAGGGCGAGTATACCCTGGATAGTCCCTTTGGTAAGCTCACGGTGATGAGCCTTATCGGGCGCGTGTTCATGAAGCCCTACAATTGCCCGTTTCAAAAAGCGGATGAGATGCTGGGCCAGAAAAACGGCAAGGCGGCCGCCATCCTGGTCGACTTCCACGCCGAAGCTACCTCGGAAAAAATGGCCATGGGGCATCACCTGGACGGGCGCGTGAGCGCGATGCTGGGTACGCATACCCACGTGCAGACCTCCGACGAGAAAGTGCTGCCCGGCGGTACCGCCTATGTGACGGATGCCGGGATGACCGGCCCGCAGTACTCGATCATCGGGTGTGAGATCGAGGCCGTGCTCAAGAATTTCACCACCGGGATGCCCGCGCGTTTCAAACCGGCCGAAACCACGGCCGCGCTGGAAGGGGTGATCATGGATATCGATCATATGAGCGGCACGGCCCGCAGTATCGAGCGGCTGCGGATTGTCCACGGTGCCGCGTAGCGACATCGGCTAAGGAGCCTGCGTACCGATGCCGAGTAAAGATTCCCCGCGCCGCGTCTACCAGGTCTCCGAGCTCACCCGGTGGATCAAGGCCGTCCTTTCCGAGAAGGTGGGTGCGGTCTGGATCGAGGGCGAATGCTCCAACACCAAGGACCATAGTTCCGGGCATTTGTATTTCACCTTGAAGGATGCCACGGGGCAGATCCGTGCCGCCATGTTCCGGGACGATCGTGTAAACCAGGCCTTCCCGGTAAAGGACGGGATGAAGCTCCGGGTCTACGGCCCGGTAACGATCTATGCACAGTCCAGCAACTACCAGGTCATTGTGCAGCGGATCGAGGACGCCGGCACGGGCAGCCTGCAGGCGGCCTTTGAAAAGCTGAAGGCCAAGCTGAAGGCCGAGGGCCTGTTCGAGGCCTCGGCCAAGAAGCCGCTCCCGGTTTTTCCCCGGCGAATCGGGATCGTAACCTCCCCGACCGGGGCGGCGATCCGCGATATGCTGCAGGTGCTCAAGCGGCGTTACCCGAACCTGCACGTACTCATCGCCCCGGTTCCGGTGCAGGGTGAAGGCGCGGCCACGCGTATCGCGAATGCAGTGGACCATTTCAGCCAGACCCGCTCCGTGGATGTCATCATCGTCGGACGGGGTGGGGGCAGCCTTGAAGATCTCCAGGCCTTCAACGAGGAAGTACTGGCCCGCGCCTTGGCGGCCTGCGAGCTGCCGGTGATTTCCGGGGTGGGTCATGAGGTTGATTTCACCATTTGTGATTTCGTGGCCGATTTGCGCGCGGCGACCCCGTCCGCCGCGGCCGAGCTGGTCATCCGGCCCAAGGCGGAATTCGAGGATCGCATCGACGGACAGCGTCGCCGCCTGGTTCGCGCCCTGGATACCCGGCGCCTGGAGTTGAAGAACCGCTTTGTCAGCGCAAGCCGGAGCTACGTGTTCCGCGAGCCGCACAATCTCCTGCTTCGCTATCGCCAGCAGGTCGATGGCTTACGCGGGCAGTTGCGCCAGGCCCTGCGCGGCACTTCCGGCGCTGAACGCGAGCACCTCAAGCGCCTGCACTTGCGCCTGGGTCACGAGGCCACCGGTCGCCTGCGGGAAGTCCAGCACCGCCTCGACGATGCCCAGAGCGGCCTGCTCCGCGAAGTGGAGCGCGGCGTCAAGGAGCGCCGCCAGCGTGTCGCGCAATTCGAAAAACAATTGCGCGCCCTGAACCCCTACCAGGTACTGGAGCGGGGGTTCAGCATCACCCATGCAGCCGACGGATCGGTGGTGAAGCAGGCGGCCGACGTGAGCAAGGGCGACCGGCTCAGGACCCGCCTGGGCCGGGGCGAGATCGATTCCATCGCAGAGTGAGGTCGCTTGCGTGGCCCGGTTTAAATCGCGTAATCCACGAAGTCCGGCACCGGTAATTCCCGTGGCGGTGGCCGCATCATGCCCGCAGCCACCGTCGCGTTCGTCGCGGGATCGATGATGATGAAGCCACCGGTCTGGCGGTTCTTGCGGTACTCGTCGTAGGCAAGCGGGGAGGAGGTCTTGAAGGCTATTCGGCCGATGTCGTTCAGCTTCAGGCCGGTGACCTCGGTATCGAAGGCCAGGTCGTCGATGTCCACCTGGTGGATCACCTTCTTTACCATCATCTGGCTGGTGTTGCTCGCCTGCTTGATCAGGTACTTGCGCCCGAGTTGCATCGGGCTCTGGTGCATCCAGCAGATGTTCGCCTCGTGGTCCTTGGCGATGTGGGGCAGGTTGTCGATGCCGCAGATGAGGTCGCCACGGCTGATGTCGACGTCGTCTGCGAGCAGGATGGAAACGGATTGCGGGCAGAAAGCCTCGTCCAGGTCGCCCGCCAGGGTGTTGATCGACTGGACGGTTGTGCGCATCCCGGAGGGAAGGACGATGATCTTGTCGCCCGGCTTGACGATGCCGCCCGCGATCTGCCCGGCGTAGCCGCGGTAGTCGTGGTGCTCATCGGTGAGCGGCCGGATGACCCACTGGACGGGGAAGCGAAACTCCTTCATCGAGCGATCGCTGGCAATATAGACCTCCTCCAGGTGGCCAAGCAGGGTGGGGCCGTGATACCAGGGCGTGTTTCCCGACGCATCGACCACGTTGTCGCCCTGCAGGGCGCTGATGGGAATAAAGGTGATATCCTTCACGTCCAGGCGCGGCGCGAACTCCATGAACTGGTCGCGTATCTCGTTGTAGCGCGCCTCGGAAAAATCGACGAGGTCCATCTTGTTGATGCAGACGACCATGTGGGCGATGCCCAGCAGGGCGGATAGGTACGCGTGGCGGCGGCTCTGCTCGACCACGCCGTTCCGGGCGTCGATGAGGATCAGCGCGAGGTTGGCGGTGGAGGCCCCGGTGACCATGTTGCGGGTGTACTGCACGTGGCCGGGGGTGTCGGCGATGATGAACTTCCGCCTGGGCGTGGCGAAATACCGGTAGGCTACATCGATGGTGATGCCCTGCTCGCGTTCCGCGCGCAACCCATCGGTCAGGTTGGCCAGGTTGACCTCGGTGCCGCCCGCGAGGTCGGCGGAACGTTCCATCTCCTCCCATTGGTCCTCGAAGATGGACTTGGAGTCGTAGAGGAGGCGGCCGATCAGGGTGCTCTTGCCGTCGTCGACGCTGCCCGCGGTGGTGAAGCGTAAAATTTCCGTTTCGTGTTGCATTAGATGATCAAATGATGCCGTGCAGGATTAAAGGGTCGGCCGCCGGGGACCGGGCTCCTTGAGGGTGCCTAGAAGTAGCCCTCCTTCTTGCGGTCCTCCATGGCGGCCTCGGATACCTTGTCGTCCGCCCGCCCGCCCCGCTCGGTGACCCGCGCGACGGAAATCTCAGCGATGATGTCTTCGATATTGCTGGCGGTCGACTCGATGCACCCCGTGCAGCTGATGTCGCCGATGGTCCGCACGCGGACATCGAGCGCTTTTGTTTCCTCCCCGTCCTTCAAGGGGAGCAGGTCGCAGACGGGGAGCCACTGGCCGTTGCGGCGGACGACTTCGCGCCGATGGCTGAAGTAGATCTTCGGGATCTCGATGCCTTCGCGATTGATGTATTCCCAGATGTCGGTCTCGGTCCAGTTGCTGAGCGGGAAAATCCGCATGTTTTCCCCGGGCTGGACCCGGGCGTTGTACAGGTTCCAGAGTTCCGGCCGCTGGTTCTTGGGGTCCCACTGCCCGAAATCATCGCGATGGGAAAAAAAGCGTTCCTTCGCGCGGGCCTTTTCCTCGTCCCGCCGGGCACCGCCGATACAGGCATCGAACTGGAATTCCTCGATGCCCGCGAGCAGGGTGGGGATCTGCAGGCGGTTGCGGCTGGATTCGCCGGGGGTGGGGACGGCGATACCTTTCTCAATTGCATCGTCCACGGTGCGCACGATGAGTTTTGCCCCCAGTTCCTCCGCCCGGCGATCACGGAATTCAATCAGCTCGGGAAAGTTGTGCCCGGTATCAATGTTGAGCAGGGGGAAAGGAATCGCCGCCGGCCGGAAGGCCTTTTCCGCGAGCCGGAGCAGGCAGATGGAATCCTTCCCACCGCTGAACAGGAGTGCCGGGCGTTCGAATTCAGCCGCGACTTCGCGCATCACGTGGATGGCTTCGGTCTCCAGCATATCGAGATTGGACAGGGTGTATCGGGACATAGGGGTTTTACTCGTGCGCTACATATTCAGCGGCTGATAGGGTCACGCCAACAGGCCAACCGTCGCTACAAGCCGGAGTGGGTGAGGTGTAATCCACATTCACGGTTCTCCAGGACCTTGGTCGGGTCGTAATAATTCTTTTCGTCGGGGAGATCGTGTTCCGCGAGGTAGGCCTCCATGTCTTCGTCGGAAAAGTAGAATACGGGGCTGATTTTCAACAGGCCTTCGCCGGAGGTGGTGGCGATGTCCATGGTTTCCCGGTTCGGATTCTGCACCTTGCGCAGGGCGGTGAACCAGACGCTCGGCTGGAGTTCGGCCATGCCCCGGTGGAAGGGTTCCAGCTTGACTTCATCGGTAAAGAGCTGGTGCTTCGCCTCGTCCTCGATGGGCGGAATCCCGCCGAGCAGGGCGTCCCGGTGGGCAGCGCTCCGCCGGGGGATGTAGAGGTGGATGTTCAATCCGAGTTGCTGGCTCAGTTTTTCCGAGACGATATAGGTTTCCCGCGTGTTGTAGCCGTGATCGACCCAGAGGACGGGAATATCCGGCTTCACCTGGCTGACCAGGTGGAGGATCACGCCTTCGTAGGGACGGAAGTTCGTCGATACAATCGCCCGGCCTTTGGCCCGGTCCATCGCCCATTCAACGATTTCCCGGGCTTCTTTCCCGGCCAGTTCCGCGTTGATGGCTTTCAATTCTTCGTCCGTCATTTCCGGTTCCTTCAAATGCTGTAATTAAAGACCTGGCTGGCCTGGCGTCTCTGCTCATCATCGCAGAGTTTCTCCAAACTAAACGAGTCGAAAACATGGGCGAGTGCGTCACGGGCCTGTTCCCAGACCGGTTCAAGCACCTCGCTACAGCCGGTTTCGACCTCCTTGCCGGAGGTGGCGATCATGGGACCTTCAAAAATACGGATGACCTCCCCCAGGGTGATGTCCCGTGCGGGGCGGGCCAGGTTGTACCCACCGTCCTTCCCGCGGACGGAATGCGTCACCCCGTTCTGCTTCAGCTGCCGAAGGATGGCTTCCAGGAAGCGGGCGGGTATGCCCTGCACCCGGGCGATCTCAGCGATCGTTACCGGCCCGGCCCCTTCGCGCTTGGCCAGCTCGACCACCGCCTTCAAGGCATAGATACATCGATTGGAAATCATATTTAATCTACACTATATCAATAGACATACTGTATTTAATCGCTTTGTCAAGTGCGGGTAGCGAATCGCTGGGTTCCGGCGTATCTTGGGGGGTACAATGACGGGTCGTATGGATGAAACGCACAATACGTAATTTATGAAGTTTAGAATTGCCAACCTGGCTCCCCGTTTTTACGATCAAGTTCGCTAATGATTCTCACCCAACAGCGGATCCTCTGCCTGGTCTTTCGCATCCTGCGCCAGGGGATATTACTCGGTATTCTGGCGAGCTTGCTTGTCCTCTGGGGCTGGAACCGCGAGAACGATCCCCGCCTCCATTACTTCCTGGGTACCCGCCCGGGAAAGATCTTCGGCAGCTTGACCGGCTGGACGGTAGCCCCGGGGCATCGGGAAAAGAGCGATGCGGAAATGAGTGCCCAGGAGCTGGGCTACAAGCGCTCTTTGGAGAAGCTCATTCAGCGCCAGTGGCCGGAACATATCATGGCCCTGAATGATGGTTCGCGACTGCAGGGGAGCGTGCTGGGAGAAACCCCGGGCGGTATTCGCTTTAAACCGGTCCCCGGTGAAACGAAGCGCGCAGAGCTGGTGATCCCCCGGAGCCTGATCGACCACGTGGAAAAAAACCGGAACGCGATCCGGCCCATCACCTATCGGGATGTACAGTTTAAGATGGAGTACCCGGATCTCGGGTTTCTCCGCAGTGGCCCCTACACCATGCTGACCGATGCGGATACGGACCGTGCCCGGGCCTTGATGCGTAAACTCGATAAGCTGGATGCCGACCTGAGGCATGCCTTCAGGACCCTGCTGCGCCCGGCCGCTGGGGCCCTGGATACCCAGGTTGTATACGTGGTTGAAAAGAAGCGCTTCCTGGCGAACCGAAACCGTTTTGCCCACGATCCTTCCCAAAGAATCGCGGGATTGTATATTCCTGACAAGGAACGGCTCATCATCTATGATCAACTGGGGGGGGGCGGAAAGTCAAAGCTCCCAGAGCTGGAGTTTGGTTACACGGTGCCGGTTTACGCCCATGTGGTATACCGGCAGAATATGCAGGTTTTCATCGACGAAACCCACCAGACCCTTCGCCACGAAGGGGCGCATCATTTCCTTTTCAAGTACGGCATCCACTCCGATTTTCATGCGGAGAATCCCTGGTTGATCGAGGGCCTGGCCTGTTACTTCGAGAGCGAAACCCCTGGAGATCTTGTTTCCACCTATGTCAATGCCCTGAAGGCGGGTTCGGATTACGGCCACTTTATCCCGCTGGATGAACTGGTGAATTATCGAAGCTCCGATGGTATTATGCCCCTGGAAGGCCGCTTCGACCTGTCTTATGCGCAGTCCTGGGCCCTGGTGCGCATGTTGATGCAGGCGGATCTACGACCCGGATTCTTCCAGTACATGCGCTTCATCCGGAATCCGGACAACCTGGGGGTGCTGGCTCATCGTCCGCGTATCGCCCTACTCGCGGATCAACTGGGTCTCTCGATTCCGGACCTGGAATCGCGTTGGCTCCGGTCCCGGGCGGAGCTGCTCGTGTCCAAATGAGGAGCCCCGGCGGTTTTCCGGCTTCCCGCGGTATCTATTCCGAGGCTTTTTCGGTCAGAAAACGCGTGTCGTCCCCCTATGTATAGCTGAAGAGTATCCGGTGGCGATTCCATGCCCTCGCGGTGGCTCCCCGTTTTTGCTGGCGGGCTTATCGGTCTCGGGTAGGCTTCGTGTGTCAACCAGGAGAATCTTATGCGTCCAATGAACACTCTTTTCATCCTGATCGGCCTCGGCCTGAGCGTTGCAGCCTTCAGCGATGATTGGCCGCAATGGCGAGGTGCCGATCGCAACGACCTGAGCAAGGAAACCGGGCTCCTGCAGTCCTGGCCCAAGGATGGCCCCCGGCAGGTCTGGACCTACAGGCATGCCGGCGTAGGCTACAGCGGCCCTGCGATTGTCGGCGGTAAACTCTATACCATGGGCTCCGTGGAGAAAGTCGAGAAGTTGATCTGCCTGGATGCGGGGACGGGGAAGGAATGGTGGACCGGGGACCTGGGTGAGGAACTGGAAAACGACTGGGGGAATGGCCCGCGCGGAACGCCCACCGTAGATGGAGGTCATCTTTACGTGCTCAGTGCCAGGGGCAACCTGCATTGCATCGACATCGCCACGGGCAAATCAGCCTGGACCCGGTCGATGGCTGACGACCTGGGCGGGAAGATTCCGAAGTGGGGCTATGCCGAGTCTCCGCTCGTCGATGGCGAGCGGGTGATTGTGACCCCCGGCGGTTCAAAAGGTGCCCTTGCGGCCTTGAACAAAGCGAACGGCGAGCTCCTCTGGCAGAGCAAGGACTTCAAGGATCCCGCGCAATATTCCTCCTGTATCGTCGCGGAGCACAACGGCAAACGCCAATACATCCAGCTTGTCAGTGCCCACGTCGTGGGCATCGACGCCGAAAACGGCGATGTGCTGTGGAAGACCCCCTGGGACGGCCGCGTCGCGGTGATCCCCACCCCGATATTCAAGGACGGCCAGGTCTTCGTCTCCTCGGGCTATGGCGTCGGCAGCATGGTGGTGAATATCACGGATGACTGGAAGGTCACCCAGACCTGGAAAAACAAGAACATGAAGAACCACCACGGCGGCGTGATCCTCCTCGGAGACCACCTGTTCGGCTATTCCGACGGGGCCGGATGGTCCTGCATCGACTGGGCGGCCGGTGACTATGCCTGGCGTGAGAAGGGATCGCTCGACAAGGGTGCGATCGGCTACGCTGACGGGCGTTTTTACCTGCTGGAAGAGAAGACCGGCACCGTCGTGTTGATCGATGCCTCGACCAAGGGATACCGGGAGCGGGGTCGTTTCGTCCTCGCCCCGCAGACCAAGCTGCGCAAGCCCAAGGGCCGCGTGTGGACCCACCCGGTTATCAGCAATGGAAAACTATACCTGCGCGACCAGGAAATTATCCACTGCTACGACGTGAAGAAGTAGCCGGGTCAACCCAAACGCCTGAGTCGATCCTGCACATCGGCGCGAAAGCGATCGATGTAGCCCAGGGTGAAATCCTCCACCGTCATCCCGTCGTCCCGTACCAGGGGGCTCAGGTCCATGGCCCAATTGACCATGTGGGCTTCATCTTTTGCATGGGAATCCAGGTAGGTCGCGTTGGCCAGGGCCCGCGCGGGAATGGCCTTGTCATACCGCTTGCCCCCGCTGACCTGTGAGTCGAACAGCGAGATCAGGGCCTGGGCGAGATTATCGCGCTCGTCGATCGGCAGGTGGGCCTTTTCCTCGTCCAGCATCCAGTCGAGGTTGCGCCAGACTTCCACCCCGTAGACTTTCGCCGGCCGCCGGTCCTGCGGGAGCGCGCGCAAGGCGGCCAGGCAGCGCAGGAATACCGCGATATGGGTATCGTGCTTGTCCGCTGGGTTATGCAGGTAAAGGACCTCCGGCCGGGCAAGATCCAGGATCGTCCGCAGGTCATCGACGATTTCCGCCCGGGCTGGATCCTTCACCTCCCGGCTCGCGTAGAGCGTCTGGATCATGCAGCTGTAATCGCCGACCACGGCCGCCTTGCGTTGTTCCTTTCGTCGAACCCGGGCCATGTCCTCGTCAGTATAGGCCGCGTAGGCCCCGCTGCGCGAGCTGCCGGCCCCGTCGGTTACGGTCACCCCGCTGAACCAGCGTTCGTCCGATTCGTAACAGGCATTGATCCCGTGGAAGGCAAAGACCTCCAGGTCGTCCTGGTGCGCGCCGATTCCCATGTGGGTGCTTCGCTCCAGGGCGCGGACAGGGTCGCTCCCGTCGGGTACAAAGATATCTGCCTGCGGGTTTGTGAGCTTCATGTCGTCGAGTATAGGGTGGCCCTTCGCGTACGGCGAATGCTTTTTCCGGCCTGGGATTAAAAATGGCCGCGTCCGCTTGCCGGGTCTGCTGCGTGGCACCGGGAACGGAGCCAGCTACTTCATCAGGTCTTCGGCGATCGCGCGCAGGCCCTGGAGGTCGGCACCTGATTTCCCGGGGAAATCAAAGGGTGCCAGGTTCCAGGTCTCGGTAAACCAGGTGCGGCCACCGGGCAGGATGCGCTCGCGCGGGCCGATCGGCTCCAGTTCCACCACGCTCCAGTTGTCCGGATACCAGATGGACAACGTGAGGCCAGCCAGCTCGTTGTACACCCGGTCCGGGTATACGGGATAGTGCTTCAGGAACATCAGGTTATTCGGTGCCAGGTAGGCGAACCAGCCCGCAGTGCTGTCGAAACCCAGCTTGGGGTTCCGCGGAGCACCGAGGATCTCGATGAAGCCCTGGCGCTCGCGAATCATGGGGTCCTCCGGCTTGAAATCGATGACGTGGCCGTTTCGTTCATACATCACGTACTTGTTTGGAAAGCGACTGGGCGTGCTGAGCGGGATGACCACGATGCCTTCCCCCTGGACAAAGGTCCGGCTCCAGTGGCCGTATTCAAGCACCCGGCCGGAAACGTTGAGGATGATCTGCTTGCAGCTCAGGCTTGCGCCCTCTTTGGCCAGTTCAAATTCCCGGATGAGCTGTACGCCGGAGGCGGCGTCTTCCTGCGAGGTCAATCGCGCTCGGCGTGGGCCGGTGATCTCACCCGTCCACGCGCCCTTCCACAGGAGGGGGTGCTTCGGAATGACCAGCTCCGGGCCGATGTCGAAACGGCCCGCGGGTGAGGGGTTTTTAGCCCCGGGCTTGGGCAGGGGAAGCGCCTGGAGGCCCTGGTATGAATACTCGAGCACCCGCCCGCCGACCGCCGGGCAGAGGATGGCCCGGGTGGTCCGGTTGCTCAGCGCGATGCAGGCATCGAAGCCGTGAAACGAACCCTGTCCCGCGCCTTCCTCGGCGGAGCAGAGGGTGAAGGGGAGGAGTACCAGGCACAGGCGTTTTTTCACGGGGCTTTCAGTTACTGCCGATGCGGGCGATGCCGGGTGTCTTGAGACCGATAAAATGCCCGAGCGGATAGCCGGCCTTGTCCGTGATCATCCAGATGTGCCCGGGATAGGTACTCTGCGTCTTGAAGGCCCCGGGCGCGAGCTGGCCATACGCAATCCGGTCCCCGGTGTTGGTGATCCAGAAAATCTTGACCGGGTGATCGCGGTGATTCTCAAACCGGATCTCCGTGCGGTCCGGCCCGGTCGCCCCGGTGTTGGGAACCGGCCGTCCCTTGAACGGGAGCACGACGCGGGTTGAGCTCTCACCCAGCACAATGCAGCAGGTCGCGAGCAGGATCATCAGGATTTTCCCATGGTCGGAGGACATGCTGAATATCTTTCCCATGATCGGGAAAATAGCAACGGGTTTTCCCGTCCCGGGTCACATATCCGCCCCGGGGGACCGGGTGGTCTGAAAGCTTTCCCATCATAGGAAAACAGGGAAAACCATTGCAGCCGCAGGGAAAAATCGGCATCTTTTCCGGTTCAACCGCATGAAGATCGCCTACGACCATTCGATCCAGTCTTTCGCCGCGGGTGGAACCGCCACCTACACCCGGGAGTTGCTCAAGCGGCTGCCGGCGGCGGATCCGGCGATG
>JAYGFS010000485.1:0-8099 GCA_046581765.1 Verrucomicrobiota bacterium | reverse complement strand
CAGTCGCTCGGCCAATTGGTGCGGTTCGCCGTGGCCTTTACGAAGTTTTATCACCCACTGATTAAGGATATTCGGCAGCACGGAAACGTGTACCGTAGGGGCTGGAAGTTCAGGCCGGTTCCACAGCCGAGATCGACCACGCAGTCGCCCGGCCGGAGGCGGAGCTGCTCGATGCCTGTTCGCCGGTAGGCTTCAAAGCGGAAGCCGATGAGGGGGTAGAGCCGGGTGGACAGGTCATAGATCCCGGCCCGTCGCTGGTACACGGCCTTGATCTCTTCCGTCGTGATCACGCTTTGGACCCGGCCGGGTTCAGCGCAACTCCGCCGAGCCGCGGAAGTAGCGCACCTCGCCGGTGAGGTTGCTGTACACCAGGGGCGTCCCCTCGCCGAGGCGGTCCGCAAAGCCGGGAAGCGGGCTGAAGGGGATGTCGAGCCTGGTCGTGGACTCGAGGGTGTAGCGTCGTTCCAGGCGGGTGTACCCGGTTCCGGCCGCGGGGAGGGTGGGGAGGACGATGCGCGTGGTCCCGTTCGCGTGCACACTGCGGATCTCGGTCAGGCTCGTGCCCTGCCCGGGAACCGTGCCCCCGATGTACTCGCCGAGATCGTTGATCCCGTCCCCGTCCCCGTCGCTGCCGCCGCTGGAGGCCGCGGTGTTGCCGAAGTGCAGGATCTCCCAGCTGTCCGCCATGCCGTCCCCGTCGAGGTCCGCGAGGTCGCTGTCGTCCCAGCCGGGCGACCCGTCGATCTTCCCACTGCTGCGCCAGCTGTTCGACGCCGCGTAGGCCTGGACATCCACCGCGGGATCGATGATGACCAGTGAGCGCCCGCCGCCATCCGTGGCGGGCTGCCAGGCGTCCTCGTAGCTGAAGGTGAGGATGTTCTCGCCCACCGCGTCCTGCAGGCGCAGCCGCTCGCTCTTGTTGTCCAGGTTGCCGGTGAAGGTGTCGAATACCGGCTCGCCGGTACCGTAGCGGAGCACGAAGGCGACCGCGTGGTGCGCGAGGACCAGGTAGCTGCCCGCGGCCAGCTGGGTGTTGGAGGGGAAGGTGTAGGTGATCCCGTCGGTGAACGTGGCATGGCTGAGGTCCACCGCGCCGGGGCCGATGTTCATCAGCTCGAGATACTCGAAATCGTTGTCGTCCAGCCCGGGCAGGGCCAGCAGCTCGTCGGGGGTCGGGTCCGCCGGGTGGTAATTGATCTCCGTGATCCGCAGGTTGACCTGCAGCTCGGTGGGGTTGCCCGGGTAGCTGAATGTTTCCACCAGGCTGCCGGATGCATCCAGCAGGTAGAGCGTCTCGCCGCGCGCGGAGAGCTGGCCGTCGTAGCTGCCCTGGACGAAGTGCAGCTCGTTCCCGGTCGGGCTGACCGCCCGCGCGCGAAAGCCCCGCGGGTCGCGCACGACGTAGATGCTGCACTGGTTGAGGTCCGCCGGGTTGTAGGCGGGTAAAACCGTACCCGGGGTAAACACGTGCTCGACCCCGCCGGTGATCCTCCAGTTGGAGATGTCCACCGCGAAGTTGTTGCTGTGCGTGACCCGGAAATACTCCTCGTCCTGGTCGCCCGACACGGGCAGGAAGTCCAGCTCGTCCACGTGCACGGGGAAGAAGGCCGGCTGCGCATCCGGGATATCCCCCCCGTTGGCGCTCCCGTTGGTCACGTAGAGGAAGGTGCGGCGCTGTTCCATGAACTCGTTCTTGAGGCGGTCAATCGAGGGGCGCATGGCCAGGTTGTCGCCCCAACCGCCCCATTTTGCATAGTCGAGGTCGGCGTCGGAGGTGATGCCGGCCGGGTCGATCAGGTCGGCCATCTCGTCCAGGCGCCTCTCGTAATACTGCTCGTTTACCGGGGTCCCCGGCGGCTGCAGGAACTGGTCCAGCAGGCTGCGCAGGCGCCGGGTGAACATCTGGTACCAGGGACCGTGCGCGTAGAGCGGCGCGCGCAGCCGGTTGCTTCCGGACCCGATGGTCAAGGCGTTGTTGAAGAGCAGCCGGTCATCGAAATACCGGTCGCTGCTGTTCCACTTGTGGCCGAAGCTCAGGTCGACGTCCCAGTTGAGCGGCCACCACTCGCCGGTCCCGTTCGTGTCGCGATAGACGTAGTAGTTCTTGTGCCCGAAGTCGTGGTTTCCGTACACGGTCTGCATGGCGTAATAGTTGGCGGCCTCGGCCAGGTTTACGTGGTCGTAGGCATAGCGGAGCTTGTCCTGCGCGTTCCCCGTGGTCAGGCCGTCGATCAAGGCCTGCAGGTCGTCGTTGCCCTCGTCCTTGCGGGTTTTCTTCTCCGCCCCGGAGGTGGCCGAGTCGAGGCGGTTGTACATCTTGTAGAGGGCACCTTCCGGGTCGAGCCCGGTGCGATCAAGGTAGTCCGAGTCCCCGTCCTCGACCAGGTCGGCCACGCTGAAGAAGGCCCCGTTCTGCTGCACCCGCACCGGGAAGGCGAAGTGCCCGGCGGCTCCCGCCCCGCCTATGGTTTCATAGCCAAGCGTGTTACGGACCTTCGTCTTGTCCGCCCAGTTGGTCAGGAGATTGATATCCTTCACCTTTTTTTCGCCTTCCGCGAAGGTGAACCGGTTCCCCTTGTTGAAATCTACGTCGTAACTCTTCTTGGGGAAGCCGCCCGAGGACTGGCCGTGCCGATCGACCTGGATGTTGTCGTAAAAGCGGTCGAGGTAGAACAACGAGCAACGCGTGCCGGACGTGTTGTTCGCGGCCGATGGGGATGCGACAAACCAATGAATGACCGGCAGCAGGCTCTCGATCGAGGGGTCGTCCGCGATGGTGCCGTAGTATTCGTCGGCATCCGCCGGGTCGGTGAAGAAGGGCAGGCGGCTGACGCGCCCCGCGGTGTCGCTCGCCGTGTAACGCCAGCGGACCATCTCGCCCTCGGTCAGGGTGAGGTCGATTTTCGCGGTGAACTGTTGATCGCCGGCCAGGATGTCCGGCGCGATGCCGTCATCCCGCATGGCCAGGGTCACCTCGCTGTCGAACATGCTGCGGACATGCACCTCGACCAGGCTGAGGGGGTGGACCGTCTGCACGACCCGCGCGGTGAAGCTCAGGGATGCATTTACCGGGAGCACGGGCCAGGCATCCGTGGCATCCCCCAGGTAAGGGCCCAGCTCGGCCTGTCCGCTGTCGTTGGCGGCTCCCGGCGTCGAGGCAAGGAAGTACTGGGTCGCACCCGGGTCGAGGGCCTGTTCGATTCCCACGAGCACGGGGTGCACGAGGAAGTCCGTGTCCCCTGTCCCGGTGCTGGCCCCGAGAATGGCGAGCAGGTTCGACCCGGTGAGCAGGAGGCCGGTATCGCCGCTGAGGTCGATGAGCTCGGGCGGGATGGCCAAGGCATCATCCCGGTCGGAGGAGGCGACGCTTTCCCAGGCCTCGAGGTTCGCCACGGGCGGCAGGCCCGCGACCAGGACCGGGTCGATGCCGGCATTTCCGTTGGCGCGGATGAATATCCCGGTTACCGGTGCGCCGAGTGCGTACCCGAGCGCGCTGAAATCGATGCCGACCCCGGGGGCCCTGAATCCGGCCGTGTTGGGACTGGCCGTGATGCTCTCGCTTTCAAGCCCGGCGAGCGACTGCACGGTGCTGGCAAAGGAGTTGTTCCAGAAGGTCGCAATCTCGGCGGCCTCCACGGTGGGGATATCGTAACTGCTGATCGTCAGGGTCTGCAGGCCGCCCCCGCTCAACCCGTCGAGGGGGGAGACGTGAAAGGTGTCGCCATTGGCCGTTGCGGAATGCAGTTCAAAGAACACCATATCGTCGCCGGGCCCGTTGATGACCGGTTGCGCAAAGCGAAGGGCCATGCCGGCGCTTGAATTCGCGGGCGTCCCGTGGTCGATGACCGGGTCGCTTGCCAGGGGGCTGGTGGATCCACCGGGGTTGATGATGCCGGTGGAGAGCATCATGTCCTCGATCAGGGTGGCGCGTGATCCCGGTGCCGGAACGGGCTGGTCGGGGTCGCTGGCGGCATTGTTCCGGGCACTTCCCGCCTTGAAGTGGGTCAGGGTGACGCCGATCAGCGCGCTCGCCGGGTAGGTGTAGCGCGAGCCCCCCCGGTCGAGGGTCACGCCGGTCAGCTCGGTGGCCTTGCCCGAGGCATTGGTGTCGTAGCTGTAATCGACCAGCCGGTCGGATCCGCCGGATGCCTCCGGCATGTTCCGGAGGGCGACTTCCTGGCCGTTCAGGTAGGCGATGAAGCCATCGTCGTATTTCATGTGTAGCTGCAGGCCGTCGATCACCGAGGCATCGCCGAGGGAAAAGGGGATGCGGAGGTAGGCGGTCGGGTGAATCCCCTGCATGACCCCGCCGAGGTCGAGGCCGATCTCGGGGTCGAAGGCCTGGCTGAGGTCAAAGCCGGCCCCGGCCGGGCCGCTCATCCAGGTGCTGTCGTCAAATCCCGGCTGGATCCAGGTGCTGCCCAGGCTGTTGTCCGGGGGGACCAGGGCCCGCACCTGGGCCTGGAGGAGGGATGAGGTGCTGCTGGTGGTTCCGAGTCCATAGGAAATGTCCGCAAACTGCTCGGGATAGGTGGGGCTGTAGGCCTGGAGTACCGAGCCACCCGGGTCGACGAGTGCCAGGTATTCCCCTTCGGCATCCAACTTGAAATTCGTGTGCAGCTCGCTGCCCGGGTCATCCCGGTCCTTGTTGGAAGCGAAGATTACCAGGCACTGGTTTGCGCCGAGGGTGATCGACGGCAGGGTCCATTTGTCGAGCTGGAGGGCCTGGTCGCTCAGGTGGTAGCCCGCCAGGTTCACCGCCTGGTTGCCGACATTGCAGAGTTCCAGCCAATCCGAATAGTCCCCGTCCTCGTCCTGGAGGCCCGTGTCGTTGGCGGCCATGAATTCGGAGATAAAGACCTGTCCATCCAGGGCCAGGGGGATCCACAACGCGAGCAAAAGGCAGCGGCATAGATAGGGTCGGAAGGTCTTCATAGGCTTCTGAAACTACCATACACCGAAGCCCTCCTCCTCGATAAAATCCCAAATACCGGGGAAATTTGCAATGGGATGGCATTTTCAATCGATTTTCTATAGCGTATACTGATATACCCCGGGCCAATCGCTTATGAATAAACGGGTTAAGGAAACGTTACTTTCTATTTCATGCTGAAAGGACACGAAAAAGCGCTCATTTTTTCCGTTCTGTTGGGCCTCTTCGCCGCAGGACTGGACTTCTACCTGTATCGGCTCACCGGCCTGCGGGTGTTTCAGGCTGTCCTGCCCTTTGCCCTGGTCGCCGCGGCGCTCAGCGGGCTGGTGTTCGTGCGCCTGCGCCTTGCCCGTCTCAGTGTTGATGAACAATACGTATTTGAACAGGAGCAAAGCGAACGCCCCGACCAGAACCTCTTCGCGTCGGACGATGCCGCGCCCCTGATGACCCTCGGCCGCAGCCATCACCAGTTCGAGTGGGTGGCCGTGCCCGTGATCAGCGCGCTCCTCGGGTTGGTCCAGATCGCCTGGGCGGCCTGGCTGTTTCGCTGGATGGCCACGGCCCCCGGCAATGCCGGGCAGTCCCTGGTCGCGATGTCGTTCCTGGTCGGCCAGGGCTTCGTCTTTTTCCTGGTCAGCCGGTTCCTGGGTGGGTTGAGCGAGGTGAAGAAGTTCCGCCTGTACCGTGGCGCAGGGATCAGCCTGGGCCTGGTGAGCATCCTTTCCTTCCTGGCCGCGCTGGGCACCCTGGTCGGCCAGTGGCAGGTCCTGGCGGATGGCTGGACCGGCAAGGTCCTGGCCGTGGTCCTCGCCTATCTCGGCATCGAAACCCTTTTCCTCCTCGTCCTGGCGATGTATAGCCCGCGGCGGAAAACCATGCTCGGCATCGCCTACGAAAGCCGGGCCGGTGCCTTGCTCACCGATCCCTCCCGCCTGGCCCGCAGCTTTGCCGAGACGGTGGATTACCAGTTCGGCATGCAGTTTGGTGGCAACTGGTATGGCCGCTTCGCCCGGAACATCCTGGTTCCGTTTGTCGGGTGTGTCACCCTGGTCCTTTTCCTGCTCAGCTCGGTTGTGGTTCTCGGCCCGGAAGAGCAGGGGATCAAGGAGCGTTTCGGGCGCCCGGTTGCCGGGGAGACCCTCGACAGCGGTCTTCACCTGAAGGCGCCCTGGCCCTTTGCAACGATCAAGCGCGTGCCCGCGAAGCGGATCCTCAATACCTACCTGGGCTATGTCCCCGCTGCCGGCTTCGCGCGCGAAAAGGTGCTGGTCTGGACCATTCCGCATTACCAGTCGGAGTCGATGCTCCTCGTATGCGATACACACGAGGGTGCCGAGACCGGCTCGGCGTCGGCGGCGCAGTTCAGCCTGCTCACGGTCAACATCCCCGTCCAGTACCGGGTGAAGGATTTGCACGCCTATGCCTATCGATACGCGGATCCGGAAAAAATGATGCATATCCTCGCCACGCGGGTGCTCATGCACGAGTTGTCACGACAGACCCTGAAAGACCTGCTGATCGCCGACCGGAATACGCTCAGTGACCGCTTGAAGGTCCGCATCCAGGAGGAAGCCGATACGCTTCAACTGGGCGTCGAGATATTATTTGCCGGCATCCACAGTATTCATCCACCGACCGCGGTGGCGGAGACCTATGAAGGAGTGCTCAGTGCCATCGAGGGGAAGGAACAGAAAATCCTTGAGGCGCACCGTTACGTGGCGAAGACCCTGCCCGCCGCACGGGCGGAGGCGGCGGTCAAGCGCGCGGGAGCCCGGGCTTATGCGGCTCGCCGAAAGGAGTTGGCGCCCGCGAATGCCCTCCTGTTTGAAAAGCAGTTGGCGGCCTATCGTGCCGGCGGCGAGGTCTACACGATGCGGACCTCCATGCGCAGCATGCGCAGGGCGCTCAAGGGCCGCACCAAGTACGTGGTGGACAGTGAAAAGGTGGACGAGGTCATCACCATCAAAGACGACGCAAAATTTTCGATCCCTGAATTGTTGATGGATCAACTGGAAACGGATACCCCCTGATGAAAAAAAACCTGCCCATCCTCCTGGCCGGCGTCGTGATCCTGTTGCTTTTCATCCTGCTGCAGGTAGTCGTCATCGTGCGCGAAGGCGAAGTCGCCGTACTTACCCAGTTCGGCAAGCCGGTGAAGGAATTCACGCGTTCCGGTCGTTACACCCGGCTGCCCTGGCCGATTCAACGGGTGTATCGCTTTGACGGTCGCCTGCGCACCATGGAGACCAGTTTCGAGGAGGCGATCACGCAGGACAAGAAGAACGTGCTCATCGGCCTCTTCGCCGCCTGGCGCATCACCCGGCCGACGATCTTCCTGGAGCGGGTGGGCTCGGAAGCCCAGGCGGAATCCAACCTGGACGGCCTGGTGCGGTCCCACCGCAGTGCGCTCCTGGGCAAGGTGCCGTTTACCAGCCTCGTGAATACCAACCGGGAGCTTCTCGCCTTTGAGAAGCTGGAGCAGGAGATGCTCCGGCGCATCCAGGGCGAGGCGCTTGAGCTCTACGGAATGGAGGTGGTCACCGTAGGTGTCCACAAGCTGGGCCTGCCGGAGGCGAATACCCAGGCGGTATTCCACCGCATGAAGGCAGACCTGTTGTGGGAAGCCGAAAAGTACAGCTCGCAGGGGCTCGCCGAGGCGGAAATCATCAAGGCCGGTGCCGATGCCGACCGGGCCGAGATTCTCGCGAAGGCGGAGCGCGAGGCGAAGGAGACCCTGGCCGAGGCGGAAGAGGAGGCCATGGAATATTACAAGCCCTTCCAGCAGGACCCGGCCTTTGCCAATTTTCTCGAGGAGCTGGAAACCCTGGAGGAGATTTTTGACGAAAAGACGGCCGTGATCCTGGACATGGGCGAAGCACCGTTCCGGCAACTGAAGCGGGGTCGTGAAAACGCCCTGGGTGGAACCGGTACCAACAGCATCCGGCAGGTGGTCGATGATAAGGGAGCTCTTGTATTAGCCGTCTTCGGCTTACCGCCTATGGTCCACGTGGACGACCCAGAGAAGGCCATCTCCGCAGGGTTTTTGATCAGACACCACCTCCACGACTTGAAATTGAAGTGTAGGATCGGGATTGCTACGTCAAGGGTTTTCTGCGGAATCATCGGATCTGAATCTCGGAAGGAGTACACCGTCATGGGAGACGGG
>JAYGFS010000478.1:0-1772 GCA_046581765.1 Verrucomicrobiota bacterium | reverse complement strand
GATTCGTGAAGAACAAATCGATGTCGTTCACCTGTGGGATATCGACGCCGTGATCTTTGGGTCGATGGCCGCCCGGAAGGCGGGCCTTCCCTACATCACCAGCCGCCGGGACATGGCCCAGATTTATCCGGCCCATAAAATTGCCATGATGCGCTACGCGGATCGCCGGGCGGCTGGAATCGTTGCCAATGCGGAAGCGATAAAGGCCATGCTGAAAGAAGAGGGCCGGCGGGTCGTCCGGGTGATCCCCAACATCCTCGACCTGGCCGAATTCGACCAGCAGGCGGAACGGGCAGGTGCCTGGGCGGAGGCGGAAGCGCGGGTCATGATCGGGATGATCGCCCGCCTCGACCCGGAAAAGGACGCGGCCACCTTTATCCGCGGCTTGAGCCGTGCCCGCGAGACCGAGGCCCGGCTGCACGGGGTCATCGCAGGCGAGGGCCCCGAGCGCCTTAGGCTTGAAGCGCTGGCGGCAGCGAGCGGCGGGAAGGAAGCCTTCACCTTTCTCGGGGAGGTGGACGAGGTGCCGGCCTTGATTCGACACCTGAAGGCCGGCGTATTGGTGCCCAGCCGGAACGAGGGACTTTCCAACACCATCCTGGAGTACATGGCGGGTCGCCTGCCGGTCATCGCCACGGACTGTGGTGGAAATCGCGAGCTGGTGAATCCCGAAACAGGCTGGCTGATCCCTCCAGGTGATCCGGGAGAACTCGCAAGGTGCCTGCTTGAGCTCGCGGCCGATCTGGACGAGGCGAAGGCCCGCGGCCTGGCGGGTAGGAACCTGGTGGAGCACCGACACCGAGCGGCCACGGTGTGCAAGCGATTTGCCCTGCTGTACGACGAGGTCGCCCGGGACTGAAGCTACGCGGTATCCGAGTCGACCCGCGCTTCCACCAGTTGAATCTGGCGCGGACGGATGGCCAGCTTCAGCAGTTCATCCGATTTTTTCAGGTGGTCGCTCAGGTGAGCGATGGTTTTCTGGAACTCGTCCGTCTTCATCATGGTGTCCAGGGTGCCGTCAATGGCTTCCTGGATATGGAGCATCTTTTCGATGTTTTTACCGAGGTCACCGATGGCGCTCAGGCTCTCCGAGAGGGCCTGGGTGGTGGCGGCGATCCGGTCGGTGTGGCCTTGAAGCGCCTTTTCCGCCCGCTCGGTGTGGCCTTGAAGCGATACGTCTTCCCGCTCGGTGTGACCCTGAAGGGATTTTTCCGCCCGGTCAGTGTGGCCTTGAAGCGCCTTTTCCACCTGTTCCGTGTTGGCTTTAAGGGCTTTTTCCAGGCGGTCGGTGTTGGCTTTAAGGGCCTTTTCCAAGTTGGTGCGCAAGGTTTCATCCAGTTGCGTCAGCGCATCGACACCGGATTGGATCATGACGGAGTGCTGCCGGAAGGAACTGAGAATCTCCTTGGACCAGCCCCCGCCCGCCTCCTTCATGGAGCCGGCATGTACCGAGAGGGCGGATTTCAATTCGTCCGTGCCGGAGGTGTAGGTGTCATCCAGCTTGGAGGTCAGGCTGAGGACCGTGTTCTCCAGGGATGCGCTGTGGCTGCCGATGGAGGATTCCAGCTTGCCGGTCAGCTTTTCAAGTGCGTCGTGGGAGCTTTTCAGCTTGTCGGCGATACCGGTGTAGGTGCTGGATACGGAATCGCCTACCGTCTGGGCCAAGTCCGATTCCACCTGGCTCGAATGCTCAAGTGCCGCACTCATTTTTTTTGCCGCGTGCAGTTGGAGCCCGAGCAGTCCACCGCCCAAGGCAAATACAACCGCATAGA
>JAYGFS010000437.1:0-9763 GCA_046581765.1 Verrucomicrobiota bacterium | reverse complement strand
ATCAGGCGACTGCTGGTGAACAAGGCAAAGGCATTTCCCTGCGTCTTCAGTGAAAAGTGGTGAATCCATCGCGCCAACTCCACCGCATAGCCCGCCTCATTCGGATCCGGCATACACTCCGGCACATGCAACACCATTTGTGCTTCGAAATTAAACGGGGAGTCCACCTGCAGGACCCCCGCGTCCGTCGCGCCCACCCGTTGCTGGAAATAGGAGAGATCGCCTCGCACAGACAGCGTTGCACTGGTCATGATGATGTTCGGTACCGCATCGAACAACAGCGGCTTGAGAATCGGGCCGACCTCAACCGGTGCAGAGTGCATCACCACCCGCGACCGGCGCGCACCGGCCATCTCCAGCCAGTAGACCTGGTCCTCCAGCTTTTGCTGAAGGAAGGCTTCCAGCGTGTCGCCCAGTTCATGCCCCTTGCGGCGGGCCGATTGCAACTCGACCCGGGTATCGTCATCGTCGACGCTATCCTCGAGCTCGCGCAGTGTATGTGAAAGCTTCTGCAGGCGTTCCGGGACCGTGGTTTGAATGTTCAGTGGCTCGCTGACGACGCGCTGGTTATCCTCACCCCCTTTAAAGTCCGCCCCGCGCTGCAGGTCGTGGAACAACACGCCCACCTGCTCGCGGAGCTGGGTGACTTCAAACGCGGCATCCCCGGCCTTCAGGGTCGCCAGGATCCCCTTGCGGGATTCCGGCACGTACAGGCGGCGCAGCCAGTGCTCGAAACCGAACTGCGACAAGCGAATCCCCAGGTGTTGACTCGCCACGTCCTCGATTTCATGCGCCTCGTCCAGGATCACCACCGCGTATTCCGGGAGGAGCCCCCCGCCCTGCGCACGAATGGCCAGGTCCGCAAAGAACAGGCTGTGATTCACCACCACCACCTGCGCATCCTGCATCGCGCGACGGGCATGGGTGAGGAAGCAGTCCTTGCAGGCCTTGTGCGCGGGATACATGCAGGTCCCCTCCTCTGCACAGACCTGGGCCCACACCCCGGGGGAAGGCTGAAACGGCATCGCCTGCAGGCTGCCATCCTCGGTCTGCTCCACCCAGGCCAGGATGCGATCCAGTTCTTCGGCCTCGCCCGAGTTGAACAGGTCCCCCCCTTTCCTCCGGGCAAACTGCAAACGCCGCTTACAGATATAGTTGGAACGCCCCTTCGCCAGGACAACCTTGAACGCCCGCCCCAGGCAGCGTTTCAGCATCGGGATGTCCTTCTGCATCAACTGCTCCTGCAGGCTGATCGTGTGCGTGGAAACGACCACCCGCAGATCCTGCTCCAGTGCGGCCATGACCGCGGGCATCAGGTACGCGATCCCCTTGCCGGTCCCCGTGCCCGCCTCCACCACCAGGTGGCGCTCCGTCTCCAGGGCCCGGGCGACCCCCATCGCCATCTCGACCTGGCCGGGGCGAAGCTCGAAGGGACGGTCGGTCGCCGTAAACGCCTGGCTCAAGGGGCCGGCTTCGCCAAAAAATGCTTCCACCTCTTCGCACATGGACAAGGCGGCCGGACGCGCAGGGTCCGGTGGATCGACCGGGGAAATCATGCCGACACCCGTACGGCCAAGGGGACATGTCCCCGGCAATCGAGGCGGCCGCCGGCCGGGCCGGGAAGGCGGTGTAGAAGCGGCGCAAAAAATTGGAGCGAGTGATCGGGTTCGAACCGACGACATCCACCTTGGCAAGGTGGTGCTCTACCAACTGAGCTACACTCGCCCCTCGCGGGACTGGCGGATTGATATACCGCCCTTCTCCGGCAATGCAACCTCGGATTTTTTAAAAAAAGACCGAGCGTTCGCACTAGAAATCCATCAATTCCACATCTGGATCGATATTCGAATCTTTCCACCCCCGAGGGGGTTTGGTTCCGATCGAAGCGACCCGCTTCACCGTCAATTGATTCCCCTTGGTGCGTGCACCCCTAACCTGGTACGTCGACAGATCCACGACCTGTTGATGCACCCGCTGATTCTTGGCCGGTTTAAATTTCAGGTAAAGGCTCGGGGGATTCGAGTCTTCAAAGAGCATCGATTTAGATCCTTCCGGGCATAAGCGGTACTCCCGGCTCTGGATCACCCCGCCGAACTTGAACTTCTTCAGGTAGGTCACCATTCCACTGGTGTACACATAGAGGAAGGGTTTGTCCCGGTCGAATTTAGCGCAGTACATCATTCCCTTGCCCACGTAAAACTTGTCCGGGGCAGACAGGCACCAGTAGCGGCCGCCCGAACCGACCACGAGCACCTTGTCCAGGGGTGAACACTCCATGATCAACTCGCCCTTGCGCACGCCATGCCCGACGTAGCCCGTTTCGGCATCGTACATGATCGACAGGTCCTTTGCGGTCAACGCCCGAACCTCGATCTCCTTGAAGGTGCCCGTCTTCGTGCGTCGCGGATAGCGGTCCCGGTACGTCTTGACCAGGTTCCGCAGGTATTTCGTCGCGTAGGGTATCAGTTTCTTCAGGCGCTTTTCCACCTCGTCGAGGGCCGCAAGCAAGTCCTCGATATCTTGGCGGTTCTTGTCGATGTCGAACTGGGAAATCCGCTTGATCCGGATCGCCAGCAGCATCTCGACATCATCCGGCGTGATGTCCCGGCGCAGCAGCTTGCGGAATTTGTTCACCCCCTCCAGCACGACCTGCTGCACCTCCTTGTAGGCCTCGCATTCCTCAATCGCACGGTAGATCCGGTTCTCCACAAAAATCTGCACCAGGGTCTTGTAATGAAACGCATCCTGTAGCCGGCCCCGCTCGTGCAGGAGCTCCCCCTTGAGGATTTCAACCAGCTGCTCCGTATTGTACCGGAGCACCTCGTCCACCGTCATCTCCACCGGTCGATTCTCACGGATCACCAGGATATTGCTGCTGAGCGAGACCTCGCAGTCCGTGAACGCATACAGGGCCTGCTCCACCTTTTCCGGTTTCTGCCCACTCACCAGGTTGATATGAATCTCTACCTGCTCGGCCGTGTAATCATCAATCGATCGAACCTTGATCTTCTTTTTCCGCGCCGCGTCCTCGATGCTTCGCGTCAGCGTTTCCGTCGTCGTTCCGTAAGGCAGGTCCCGAATGACAAGCGTACTCTCGCCCTTCGTCTCAATCTTCGCCCGGACCTTGACCTTCCCGCGACCCTTGTCGTAATCTGAGCAATCCATGATCCCGCCCTGGAGAAAGTCGGGCTCGACGCGAAAGGGTTTCTTCTTGAGGATGGCAATCTGCGCTTCCAGCAACTCGATGAAATTGTGCGGCAGAACCTTCGTGCTCAACCCGACCGCAATCCCTTCCGCCCCCTGCATCAACAACAGCGGGAGCTTGGCCGGCAGGGTCACCGGCTCCTCGTTGCGCCCGTCGTAACTCGGGACCACGGTCGTGAGATCCTTGTTGAACAACTGTGTTCGCGCCAACTCGGTCAGCCGGCACTCGATATAGCGTGAAGCCGCCGCGCGGTCGCCGGTATGGATATTCCCGAAGTTCCCCTGCCCCTCCACCAGGTAGCCCTTGTTGGCCAGGTTAACCAGGGCGTCCGCAATCGACGCATCGCCGTGGGGGTGAAACTGCATGCAGTAGCCCACGATATTCGCAACCTTGATGAGTTTTCCATCGTCTTTCTCGTGCAGGGACCAGAGGATTCGCCGCTGCACCGGCTTTAAGCCATCCTCGAGATGGGGAATCGCCCGGTCCCGGATCACGTAGGAGGCGTATTCCAGGAAATTCATGTCGACGAGATCTTTCAGGCGATCACTGGTTTCGTACACCTCCTGCTGCCCGTTCGGCCCGGAGGAGTGCTCCAGTTCCAGTTCCTGCTGGTCATCGCTCACGCCTCCTCCTCCACCACCAGGTGATCCATGATGTACGCGCGCCGCTGGGGCGTGTTCTTCCCCATGTAAAACTTCATGATGCGCGGCACTTCATTCAACTCGCCGATACGCACCGGGGTCACCCGCTGATCCGGGCCGATAAACCCCGAGAACTCCTTCGGGGAAATTTCACCCAGGCCCTTGAACCGCGTAACCTCGCAACCCCGGTGCAACTTCTCCATCGCGGCATCGCGTTCCTGCTCCGAGTAACAGTAGACCGTCTCTTTCTTGTTGCGCACCCGGAACAGCGGGGTCTCCAGGATATACAGGTGTCCATCCTCTACCAGGCGCTGGAAGTAGCGGAGAAAATAGGTGATCATCAAGTTGCGGATGTGCATGCCATCCACGTCCGCATCGGTGGCGAGAATGACCTGGTTGAAACGCAGCTTGTCGATGGAATCCTCAATATTCAGGCAGCGCATCAGGTTGTACAATTCATCGTTCTTGTACAGGGCGTCCCGCTTCAGGTCGCATACGTTCAGGGGCTTTCCCCGCAGGGTGTAGATGGCCTGCGTGTGCACGTCCCGGCAGCTCACCAGTGAACCCGCAGCCGACTGGCCTTCGGTGATGTAGATCATCGTTTCCGGGTGCGTATTCTTTTTCTTGTCGTAATGCTTCTTGCAATCGCGCAGCTGGGGAATCCGGATCGAAATCGCCTTCGACTTTTCACGGGCCAGCTTCTTGACCGACTGGATCTCCTTGCGGAGCTTTTGCGTATCCTCGATCTTCTGCACCGCGAGCTCGGCCGCCCGCTTGTTCCTGTGCAGGAGGTCGATCACCTGGGTGCGCACCTCGTTGACCAGGTCGCTGCGAATCTCCCCGTTTCCGAGCTTGTTCTTCGTCTGGGACTCGAAAATGGGTTCCTTCAGGCGGATCGCGATCGCGCCGACCATGCCTTCACGCACATCATCACCGTCAAACTTGGCCCGCGCAAATTCGTTGAACCCCTTGAGCAGGCCCTCACGAAAAGCACTGAGGTGCGTTCCCCCGTCCGGGGTGAACTGGCCGTTTACGAATGCGTAATACATCTCGTTGTACTGGTTCGTATGCGTGAAGGCAAATTCCAGCATCTTGCTCTGGAAGTGCAGCGGCTTGTAGACATGATCGTGGTCCACCTCCTTGTCGATCAGGTCCAGCAAGCCGGCCCGGGCCTGGAGGGTCCTGCCGTTGTAATTGATCTTCAACCCGGCGTTCAAGTAGGTATAGAAGCGAAGCCGCTTCAGGATGTAGTCCTCGTTGAAACGATACGCCTCGAAGATGGTTTCATCAGGGATAAAGCTAACCAGGGTGCCGTCCCGCTCACCCTTGGCCAAACCTTTATCCTGGTCCGTCAGTTTCCCCCGCTCGAAGGTCGCCTCGGCAAACTTGCCTTCGCGGTAGCTCGATACCGAGAACAGGCTGGAAAGTGCATTCACCGCCTTTGTACCGACGCCGTTCAACCCGACGCTGAATTGGAACACGTCATCGTTATACTTGGCCCCGGTATTGATCTCCGAGACACACTCCACCAACTTGCCGTGTGGAATCCCGCGGCCGTAATCGCGAATGGTGACTTCCCCTCCGTCCAGCACCACGTCGATTCGCTTGCCATGGCCCATGATGTGCTCGTCGATCCCGTTATCGATGACCTCCTTGAGCAGGACGTAAATGCCATCGTCGTAGTGCGAACCGCTGCCGATGCGACCGATATACATCCCCGTGCGCACGCGGATGTGCTCGACCGACGAAAGGGTCTTGATCTTGCTCTCATCGTAGACGCCCTTCGCCGATACCGCCTTTTTCCTTTTTGCGGCAGGTTTCTTCGCGGGCTTCTTCGTTGGTTTTTTTTTCGCGGCCATGGAGCTCGAATCAGGTTCCCAAGTTGAACAACAAGGAGGCCACCTCCCGTAGACAACCACGCGGTCATCCCCGGGAAACGGCCTCCCACACCCAATTATTCAAGCTCTCACACCTGGGAGCAGGTAGCCTACCAGAAAAACATTTCCAGGCGCATCCAAATGTTCGAAAAAAACATCCCCGGGGCGTCGGCCCCCGGGAGCAGGGCGGGCGGATCAAGCCCGCTCACCTGCGGGCGGATGCCCCGACCGGGAACGCCTCCCTGGGCTACTCCAGGCGAATCCCATCCACAAACAGCACCGACCCGTCCTGTTTCTCGAGCATGCTGATCCCGAACTTCCAGATCTTCGACCCATCGATTTTCCGCCCGCTGTCCGTCTGGAACAGGCGATCCAGGGGCACGACCAGGCGATTTTCCCCGGGTGCTAACACAAAATCAAAATGTCCCTGCTGCACGTAGGTCGATTCCGGCAGGTCATCCACCCGCACATCCCCCTTGCGCAACTGCTTCCCGGTCCAGAAGATCGAACACACCAGGGTGTCGTAGGGCGACCAATCCGCGTTCATCTCCTCCAGGAACCAGCCCGAGTACGAGAAATCCCGGGTCTCGACCAGCCGGGCCGAACGGCGGCCGTGGGAGGCGTGCTCATGCGATAAAGCGCCCTTAAACCCGTATAAATTCCAGCGCCTGAGTTCCATCCGGGTCTCAAACGTGCCCATCAGGGGAAAGGCATCCCGAACCTTTACCCGGTCGAACCCCTGCGCCAGGGTGGGCATCATCGCCAGAACCAACAAGCCGAATGCCCCCAGCAACCGCCAGCTTCGTTTCGCCTTCGCGTCACCCCTGAAGGCCTTGTAGACCAGGTAAGCCGCCAGCACCCCAGCCAGGCCAAGAAACCAGTCCGACCAGCTCGCGCTCCGGTGCAGCAGGGGCTGGAGCAACTCCAGGATCGTATGCAAAGCCTGGACGAATACCGCGCTGCATACTTCCCGGCTCCAGGTCTTTCCGTGCAACCACTTCAGGTTCAGGCAAATATAGAACAATGCGAACGAGGCCGGAAAATGGAGAAAGTTCCAGAAAGCCGACATGAGACGGGTCTTTTCTTCCGGTTGCATGGGCATCAGCATCAAGGCCGTCATCACGCCCACCAGGCATAGGGGCGCGGTGCGATACAGGAAGGCCTTCAGGTTTTGTCGCTTCGATCCCATGCCACCTCGTAGGTTCCGCGCAGTGCATCCCACAGGGCGAAGGCCGTGGTCACGTTCAGCGATGTAAACATCAGGGGTACGCCCAGCACCACTGAGCGGCAATGGAGCCCCTGCAGGACCCAGCCCAGGTAGGCCAGCAGGTAAAAGCCCAGTTGCCCGGCAAAAGCCACCTGGTACAAGGTACGGTCCAGCAGTGCGAGATTGCACGCGAAGAGGACCAGCAGGACCCCGGGGGAGGCCAGGCGGATCAGCTTGTGCGAAACGTACTGAAACCAGATTGGATTCTTCCAGGGCTTCACTATATCCGGACACTGCCTCACCACCTGGAGGTTCCCCGCGATCGTCCGGCGCTTGCGCACGAATTCCTTCCCGGCCGTGGTGGAGGGGGTGTCGTAGGCCATGGCCCCCGCTTCAAAAACACACCGGTAGCCCTGGAGCACCACCCGCATCGGTATGGCCACGTCGTCCAGGAGCGAATCCTCCGGGATCGCCTGGTACAGGCTTCGACGGATCGCGTAGAAGGCCCCGGTCGCCCCGGGAACCGAGCGCACCCGGCCCTCGCTGTTACGAATGAATTTTTCATAGGTCCAGTAGAGGTCCATGCCGCTCGCCGCGGGGCTGGCGTCCTCGGGGGGGCGAAACACCAGCTCCCCCGATACCGCGCCGACCATCGGGTCCGCAAAACGAGACAGCAGGCGTTCCAGGGAATCCGGGGCCAGCTCCTGGCGCGCATCCGTGAGCACCACCACCTCACCCTTGCATTGCGGAACCAGTTCGTTCAGCACCGCGGCTTTCCCCCGGCGCTCCGCAAAGGCATGGTACACGACCTTCGCGTGTTGCGCGAGGACCGCCGCCGTGTCATCGTCCGACCCGTCCGAAGCCACGACAATTTCAAGTGGCTGCAGGGTCCCGTCGTATAACGATTGCAACTTCCCGGGCAGGTTCGCTGCCTCATCGTGACCGACCAGGAGGACCGAGCAATCGGGGACAGGCCCCCCACCCACCGGTTCCGGCTCCTTCATCCACGCCCACAGCCCGATTATCACCGGGTAGCCGATGTAGATGTAAACGATCATGGCCGTGGCCAGCCAGAAGACGATTTCTATTGCCGTGTGCATGCTACCGTCTCACCCATACAGCCCCGGCGAAATTCCCGACGAGCGGAAAAGGAATAAAAAAGCGTTCCGATGACCGGAAGGGTCAACGTATCGCGTGCAAATGCTCGTAGGTTCGCACGAACATCTTCCCCCCCGCGATCGCGGGCGTCGTCCGGCACAACGCGTCCAGTTCGTTCACGGCCAGGAGCTCCAGGCGATCAGCGGCGCGGATCACGCTGACCGATCCACCCTTGTCCACGCAGAAGATCTTGTCCCCCGCGATCACCGGGGATCCAAAGTAGTCGCCCCGAACCCGCTCTCTCCATATCGTCTTCCCGGTCTGGTGCTCCACGCAGCTCACGATGCCCTTGTCCTCCCAGAGAAACACCCAGTCCCCGTAGACAATCGGGCTCGGGATATGCGGCACCGAGCGCTCGATACGCCAGACCTCCTCGACCCGGCCATTACCCAGCGGCCGCACCGCGACGCAATGCTTGGGATTGGTGGTGAATCCACAGGTGGCAATCACCAGGTCGCCGGCGACAACCGGGGAGGAGATAGCCCGCTCCTTGGTTTCGACGTTGTACACGCTTTTCTCCCAGAGCAGGGAGCCATCCAGCGGGTTGATACCGCTGATACCATGCTGCCAGTTGTTCAACACCAGCTGGTCCTTGTAGGCGACCGCGCAGGAATACGAGATACGCTTGCTCCGTCGCGCAAGTCGCCAGGCCACCGTGCCCGTCTTCGCATCCACGGCCACCCATTCGCCATCTGCATCCTGGTCCTTGTTGATGATCACCAGGCCCCGGTGCACGATGGGTGAAGCGCCAAAGCCATGGCCCCCGATGCTCGGTCCCAGGCCTGTGCTCCACTGGTGCTTGCCGGCATGGTCGTACGCGGCAAGCGTGAGGTCGTCGGAGGTCCCCCAGCTGAAATACACGCGCTCGGCATCGCAGGCGGGCGTGGTGGAAGCCACGCTGTTGAACTTGTGGTGCTTGTTACGCGCTGCCTTCACGCGAACCTGCCACCGGATGTGACCGCTGTCCGCGTCGACACAGAGGGGTATCCGCATGCCGGATGTCTCGTCGCCGCAAAGCACAAAAACGTTCTTTCCGGCAACAACCGGCGACCCGTGTCCACTCGCCGGAAGGGCAATCGACCAGCAATAATTCGCCTTTGTCCACAGGGCGGGAATCTCGGTTTTCGACACGCCCGCACCATTGGGCCCGCGGAAGCGCGGCCACTCCTGGGCCACTGCAGAAACGGCGCTTAACGCCATGAGGAGAAGCGGTATTTTCATAGTTGCCTGATTCCTTCAATACGCAGTGAATCGATGTTGCCACCGCTATCACCACAACTCTCGATCCGGATGCGGTTCATCCCCTCCTTCAGCGGGGCCACCGCGACCTGCTCCCGCCACGTGTTCCAGCTGCCCGTGGAAGGGAAAGGCAGGGGCTGCCTGATATCATATTTCAGGCCGGGCAAGACGCCGGGCTCCAGCCGGGTATCAGCCAGCGCCATCACGGGACTGGGCAGTCCCCATAGGATTATCCACCGTAGCATACCTGCTAATACAACCGACAAAGATGAACGTTTATGACATTCCAGGAGGAACGTTATGCACATTGCACACCCCAACCGCACCATTAAACGACCCGAACTCGGCGCAAAGCCATGGCACCGGAGCGGGAAAGCCATGGCACCGGAGCGGGAAGGAGGAAGGGAAAATGGTGGCTCGGGACGGAATCGAACCG
>JAYGFS010000404.1:0-7499 GCA_046581765.1 Verrucomicrobiota bacterium | reverse complement strand
TGCACAAGGATATCGATGTAAAAGTTAAGAACTGCATCAACATGCTGGTGAACACGCAAAACGATGCGGGCGGCTGGCGTTATCGCCCAGCCAAGAGCGATGCAGACCTTTCCGTCACCGTCTGCCAGATCATGGCCCTGCGGGCGGCCCGCGATGCGGGGTTCCACGTGCCGGATCCCACACGCAACAAGTGCATCAAGTACGTCCGGAATTCCAATTCAAAGAACGGCAGCTTCTCCTACACCCTCGGCCGTGGTGGGGGCTCCTTTCCGCTCACCGGTGCCGGTGTCGTATCGTTATACAGTGCGAATATCTACGATGACCCGATGATCGACAAGGGAATCGAGTTCCTGAAGCTCAATCGTACCGGGGCCAGTTCCCATTATTATTATTACGGGAACTATTATGCGACCCAGGCCTTCTGGCACCGCGGAGGCAAGGAATGGGATGAGTGGTATGCCCATATCCGCGATGCCCTGATTGCCAAACAGGGCGGCGACGGCTCCTGGGGCAGTTCCTACGGAACGGAATTCGCCACGTCCATGGCCTTGATCATGCTCCAGATGCCCCAGGACCACACCCCGGTATTTGCCCGATGATGGATGGATTCCCCCAGATGACCTTCCCGCTGGCAACCTGGTGGGGACGGCTTTTCGGTATCCGTCCGGAGGAAATTCCCGAGGACGCGCGCCTGGAATTCATCTTTACCAACGCGCCCCAATCCTGGGGTGTCTTTGTTTTGCTCGCGATCGTTGCAGGCCTGGTCTACACCTGCCTTCGCCTGTACCGTTCAGAGGCGGGTCAGACCTCTCTCCGCATTCGAAATTTCCTCATGGCCCTGCGTATCGCCGTGCTCCTGCTGCTTGCCTTGGTCTTTCTCGGCCCGGCGATTACCTTTACCCGTCAGTTGCGCATCGAGCCGCACATCTACCTGCTGCGAGACGCATCCGGTTCCATGGCGATCATCGATCGCTTCCCGGAAGAGGCTGATGCCAAACGTGCCGCCCGCGTGAGTGGCCAGAGCGTTGGCCAAGTCCGCAGCACCGGCCCCAGGCGATCGGAACTGGTGGACCGGGTTATCAATCCCGAGATGGTGCGGGAATTACAGAAAAAGGGCAAGCTGCGGGTCTACGATTTCGCGGATGACCTGAAACTCGTGAACGATCGGGCTCAGACCGACGAAGACGGTGACGAGGTCGTTGAGGACGCAGTACTCGACCTGCCTCCCCTTATCCCCGAAGGCCCGGCGACCGATCTCTACCTCGCGCTGCGTAAGAGCCTGGCCGACCAGTCAGCCTCTGGCATCATTGTTTTTACCGATGGGCAGAATACCTCGGCGGCATCACTGGAGCCCCTGGCACGGGATGCGAAGAATAAAGGGGTTCCGCTGATACTGGTCGGGGTGGGGGATCCGGTGCCCCCGCGCAACCTGCAGGTCGTGGATCTCCAGGCCGACTCCCAGGTATGGCTGAACGATCCCTTCGAAATCCGTGTCTTATTGCGCACCCAGGGCATGGGTGGCGAAACCGTGAGCGTCGACTTGCTGGAGTCTCCACTCACGGATGCCTCGGAGGCCGTCGTGCTGGAAAGTCGGGACGTGACCCTGGCGGATGAAGACGGCAGTGAGCGTATCCTGTTTTCTCATAAGCCGACGAAACCCGGAAAGATGGCCTACAACATCCGCGTCAAACCGGTCGATAACGAATCCAACCTTGAGGACAATCGAACAGCCGCTCCGGCCGTTGTGAACATCCTCGACGAAAGTGCGCGCGTGCTCCTGATCGCCGGGCGGGCCATGTGGGAATACCGTGCCCTGCAAACCTTGCTCACGCGCGAGAAGTTCATCGATCTTTCCTGCTGGTTGCAAACGCTCGATCCGCAAAGGGTTCAGCCGGGGAACACTACCATCCGAAGATTGCCTTCCTCGAAAGCGGAATTGTTTGAATACGATGTTGTGCTCCTGCTCGATCCTGATCCTTCCCGCCTCGATCCCGAGTGGGTCAAGCTGTTGAAACGTTTTGCGCGCGAGCATGCCGGGGGTATTCTCTACATGGCTGGTCCACGTTTTGCAGGTCGTTTCCTTTCCGATCCGAACACCTCGATCATGAAGGATATCCTGCCCGTGCGTTTCGGCGATATCGGCTCGATGGAAGTGTCCAGCCTCTTGTCGCTGCACAACCAGCGTTGGCCGCTCGGGGTCATCCGCGCCAGTGTGGATCACCCGGTGATGAACTATTACCAGGAGACGGAAACCAACTACCAGCGCTGGAAAAGCCTGCCTGGGATTTACTGGAGCTTTCCCGCCGTGGAGGCCAAGCCTGCCGCGCAGGTACTGGTCAACCATTCCAACCCCAACTTCTACTCCCTGGATGTGCCGCGTCCACTGCTGATCACGGGCCAATACGGTTCCGGTCGGACCGTGTATGTCGGTTTCAACGGCTCTTGGCTCTGGCGCGGAAAAGGGCAGGACAACGAATTTTACAATCGCTACTGGGTGCAGCTGGTGCGCTACCTTGTGCGTGGCCGGGCCCTGGAGGCCGAGGGTCGCGGCTATATCGAATCCGAGAAGGACACGTGGCAGATCGGTGACCAGATTACGCTTAACGCCCGTCTGCGCGATCAGCATTACGACAACCTCGAGGCGGAACAGGTTGCCGGTGTAGTGCAAGCCGATGATGGTGACCCGATGCCGCTCACCTTTCAAGCCATCCCCGGCCAGTCCGGTGAGTATCAGGCGGGTTTTCTCGCACGCGAGGCCGGCCTGCACCGTGTAAAGATCGAGCTGGGAGTTGGAACCGAGGATGTGCTGAGCATCGAGAAAGAATTGAGCATCATTCCTCCAAACCTCGAAACGCGGGCAACCTGGATGAAACGTCAGACCCTGAAGAACCTGGCGACCCTGTCCGGTGGCCAGTATTTCGAAATTGATGAAACGAAAAAACTCGCCGGCGCGGTGCCGAACCGGGTGCGGACGATCGAAACCCAGAGTCCGGCGCGTCCGGTGTGGGACAATGCGGGCCTCTTGATGATCCTGGTGATCCTGCTCGGCCTGGAATGGGCCTTGCGCAAACGATTTAAGCTGCTGTGATGGATATTCAATTACAGAACGCCGCGGGTGGCGTCGAACAGCGGTTGGGCCACTTGCGCAACCGGGTGAAGACCTGGTTGATCGCCCACGCGCTGGTGCATGTTCTCGCCTGGACCCTGGGCCTTTTCGTCGCCGATTATGCGATCGACCGTTTTTTCATCATGGATCGCCCGCAACGCCTGGTCATGCTGCTGATCATGCTGGGGTTGCAGCTTCGTGTCGCGTATAAACGACTGTGGCGTCCCTTGCGGGTCCCCCTGAGCGACGAGGCCTTGTGCCTGGAAGTCGAGCGCCAGAACAAAGATCTTTCGGAACGCTTGATCAGCCTGTTCCAATTTACACGCAAGGGCTATGCACCTGCGGCTGGCATCTCACAAGAATTGGTCAATGCGACGGTGAAGGATGGCCTGACCGAGGTGGAGCAGGTGGATTTCGAAGCGGTGCTGAACCGGCCGGGGCACAAGAAAAACCTGGGCATTTCAGCTGCCCTGATCCTGGTCTTTGCCGGGCTCGGCATCACCTGCTTGAGCAGTCCGCTGCTGAAGACCTGGGTGAAGCGCAATCTATTGATTGCAGATGTTTCCTGGCCGATGGACTACCACGTGACGATCGCCGGGGTGGAGAAGGGGCGTCTGACCATTCCGCGGGGTGACCATTGGCCGGTCATTGCCCATATTGAAGATGGTTTTCGCCGCTTGCCCAAGCGGCTGCAGCTGGAGGTGAAGTCGCGATCGGGTAAAACCCTTGAGGCGATGGATCGATCGGATGATGGTCGATTGTACAAGACGGTGATGCAGAACGTGCAGGAGGAGTACACGTTCCGCGTGAGCAGCGACCAGGCGAGCACGCCCTGGGTAAAGGTGCGACTGGTCGAACGCCCGGCGGTTTCGGAAATCACCCTGACCGCCCATCCGCCGGCCTACGCGGAGCAGGAGGCGATGGCATTGCCCCCGGGCCGCGGGCCGTATTATCTTTTGCCGGGTACGCGGCTGGAAATCACCGGAATCGCCAACAAAACCGTGACCGGCGCAGGGTTGGTGATCGGAGATGAACGTATGCCGATGGTCTTGGAAGACGGCTCGCGTTTTCACCTATCGCTGGAACCCGGGCAGGTCATACCTGCTGTTTATCGGATCGAGTTGCTGGATGCCGTGTTGGTGCTGAATCCTGAATCGATGGAGCGTATGCCGTTGACCTCTGCCGACCATACCCACTTCAGTGTACGCAAACGCGATGACACCCTTCCACGGGTGAAGGTGCGGGTCGAAGGCATCAGCAGCCTTGTGGTGCCGACGGCGCGGATTCCCTATCGCGGTACGATCGAAGACGACTTCAAGGTGACCGACGTGGTGCTCGATTATTCCTGGCGCTTTGACGATCCGGATACGGGGACAAGTACAAACCGGTCCGGGCAGGTGGAACCTTCCGGAGTTGTGGATCTCCTTAATCAATCACGAGTCGATTTTGCTGACGTGCTGGACTTGGCGACCTTGCAGTTGTCGGTGGGTTCGAGTTTTGGTTTCGTGCTGCAAGCGAGGGATAACAATGTCGTGAGTGGCCCGGGCGAAGGGAGGTCCGCCCGGATCCAATTGCGCGTGGTTGCTGAATCCGATTTGCGCGACGATTTGCTGCGTCGAGAAAAAGAAATTCGCCAGGCGCTTGAGCAATTACTCAAGCGACAGGATCAACTCATCACCGACGCACAGGCCCTGCAGGTGATGATTCGCGATATGGAGCACCTGGATGAACCGGCACGGATCCAGGCTAACCAGGTGCAGAAGAAGCAGAAGCTCATGGGCTCGGGCCTTTCTCCACTGGCCAAGCGCCTGGACTCGATCGTGCAGGAGATCCTGAACAATGGACTGGAGACCCTGGACAGCCCCTTGTTACAGCGGCTGAAGAGCCGGGTTGCGAACCCGATGAACAGGCTCATCGACCAGGGGATCCCCTCGGTGGCCAACCGCTTGGACGAACTGCGGATTACGGATGATCGGGATACGCGGAATCAGCTGTTACTCGGGGCGATTCGCTCGCAGGAAGCGATTACGGATGAGATGCGGCGGATCTTGAAGTACCTGGTGAAAAACGAGGAATTTCAGCAGGCGATCAACCTGCTTTCGGAGATCCAGCAGTCCCAGCGGGATGTGCGCGAGATGACCGAGGAGGAAAAACGGCGTCGGGTCGAGGCCTTGTTGGAAAAGCAGGAAAAATAGGTGATTTCGTTCACTGATGGGCACTGAATGCGAATGACAAAGTGGCGGTCGTGGTGTATCTTGGCCCTGACCCGACGCGTACATGGAGACGGACCTATGATGAAATGGATGTTTGGAATTTGTCTGGCTGGCCTGGTGGCTGCCCCCGGGGCCTTCGCACTGGATGCGGCGGATCCTGGAGCGGGCCCCGAGTCTTCCTTTGCACGAGCTCTCCCGGCAACCCCGCTCGGCGTTCGCCAGGCCCGGGTGGAACGCATGATGCGTGAGCTTGAACGGAAGTTTACCGCGCTTGCGGCAGCCCTGGAAGAGACCGAGAAAGAGCAGGCGGATCGCCTGATCAAGGCCTTTCACGAATCCAAAAAGATGTTGCTCGAAGACCGGATGAAGACCATTTCCGGCTTGCTCGATGACGCAAAGCTGGAGAAGGCCGGTGCGGAACAGGAGGCGGTACTCGATGATTTGAAATCGCTGCTCGAATTGCTCCTGACCGAGGAAGACGAGCTCGACGAGATCCGTAAAGAGATCGCGGCACTCGAGGCCTTGCGCGAGCAGATTGCCGAGATGGCGAAAGCCGAGCAGTTGCTGCTGGACGAAAACCGGGACATCACCGACCAGGACGAGGAGTTGGCCGGGCTCGAGAAGCAGATTGAGAAGGTGAAGGACCTGATCAAGAAGGAAGAGCGGATTGTCCAGCGGTCCGAGGAGGCGAAAGACAAGGGACTCGATGAACTGAACAAGGTGGCCGATGAGCAACGGGATGTGCGGAAGCAGACCGAATCCCTGGCCAGCGAGATGAACAACCAGGATTCCGGAACCAAGCCGGGTGCCAAGGAAATGACCGAGGCTTCGCAGAAGCAGCAGCAAGCGGAGAAGGAACTCGGCCAGGGCAAGGCCCAGGATGGACAGAAGCGTGCCGAGGAAGCCCTTGCGCAGATGAAAAAAGCCCTGGAGCAGTTGGAGGACGAGCGTGAAAAGGTAGCCGGGATGAGGCCGGAAGATCTGGACAAGACAGCGGAGAAGCAGGAGGCCCTCGCCAAGCAGGTGGATCAATTGAACAAGGAGCAGGAGCAGAATCCTGCATCCGAAAGCGAGGCCATGGAGAATGCGAAGCAGAACATGGACAGCGCGCAGAAAAATATGGCCAAGGCTGCGGGCAAGATGGGCGAGCAGCAGGGAAAGCCGGCGCAGGGCGACCAGCAGAAAGCCAAGGAAGATCTGGAGAAAGCACTGGCCGAGCTCGACGACCGCCTGGACGAGTTGAAACAGCAGGCTCCGGATGATGCGGCCGCCCAGTTGATGGCGATGTTCGAGGAAATGCTGGAGGAGCAGCAGAAGGTTTCGCTCGATACCCGCGTGCTGGACGACAAGAAAAGCAAGGTGGATGGACGCTCGCAGCGTGCCGAGAAGTTGATGGCCAACAAGTTGTCCGGCGAAGAAAACACCTTGTCGAAGAAGGCGGGAAGTGCCTCGGATATCATCAAGGCCGACGGCAGCAGCGTGGTGTTTGATCGCGTCGTCGAGAACATGGAAAAGGATTTGGTTCAAGTCGCGCTCTGGTTGGGCACGCAGAAAACCTCCACGATTACGCAGGAAGTTCAATACGAGGTCGAAATGACGCTCCAGGACCTGATCGAGGCGATGAAACGAACACAGGAGCAGCAGGCGCAGAATCCAGAGGCGGGTGAAGCGAAAGGAGGTGGCTGACAAGGAAAACTCCTGGCGAGTTCGTCAGAATTAAAATTACTTCGCTCTCATCAACTCCGTGTCAACCGTGTTACCAAGCTTCTCGGCCGCGCTGAAGCCCGGGGGGAATTGGATCCCCAGGTCACCGAACGATTGCACAGCCTGAGTGATTTCCAGGAAGAAATCCTGGAAATCGCGCGCGAAATGACCAAGCGTTAAGGAATGTTCATGCTACAAATTCCTCGTCACGCACTGCTTCGGGCGATGCTACTGGCCGGATTGCTTGCCAGTCTCTCCGCCCCCAGAGCTTCCGGGGAAAGCTCAGACGAGATCATGGATACTTTCCTCGCCGACATCCAGTCGTCCGCCCGTTTTGAGGCCCCGGTCAAGGAGCGAATCCAGGGTGTCGTGGACAGGTTGCGCGCGGATGAAGACGTGTACGACACGGTTTTAACCGAGGCACTTCGCGTCGCGTATCCCGCATTTAATCAAGCGGTTCGTGGCTTGACGGAGAT
>JAYGFS010000400.1:0-5859 GCA_046581765.1 Verrucomicrobiota bacterium | reverse complement strand
TTCCCGACAACCGGCCGACTAAGTTGGAGTTCCATTATGACGGGACTTATCCTGTCACCCTGGAGCGGATTACGCTAAAGTAACCCTGTCATGAGAAAAGCTGTATACGCTGGAAGCTTTGACCCGCCGACCAACGGGCACGTGTGGATGATCGAGGAGGGCTTGAAACTCTTCGACGACCTGACCGTCGCCATCGGGATCAACCCGGGCAAGACCTACACCTTCAGCGTCGAGGAACGCATCGCGTTGTTGAAGGCCTCGCTGCCATCGAACGAGCACCTGCAGATCTCCGATTTCGGGTATCGCTTCCTCGTCGATTACGCCCAGGGTATCGGCGCGCAGTATATCCTGCGCGGCATCCGCTCGGAAAACGATTACGAGTACGAACGCGTGATGCGGAACATCAACGCAGATATCAACAGCAACATCACCACGATTTTTCTCATGCCCCCGCGCGAGATCGCCGAGTTGAGCTCCAGCATGGTCGAGGGCCTGGTGGGTCCCGAGGGGTGGGAGGCGCACGTGGAGGAATACGTACCCGGGCCCGTCTTCACGGCCTTACAGGCCAAGCACGGCTAGATTAGGTACGATTACGCCCACCTGAAGACACCCATCACCGCCATAACCACGGCGTAGATTAAGACCACCCCGGTCAACTTGGGCAAGTGCCAGAAGCCCGCAGCGAGGACAAAGGCGGTCGCCAGCAGGGCCTGCGGGAAAAAATACCAGGCGGGATCCCCGCCGAGCATGCTCATGCGCTGGTAGATCATGGAACCGAGCATAAAGGTGGCCAGGGCATAGCTCAGCCAGGCCAGGGCATGAAAAACCGTAATCCAGCGCGCATGGGTTTGCGCATGGCGGTACACCACACCTTTATCCGCGAAGACGCCGAGGGCCAGGGTCGCCAGGGCGAGAACGATGCTCATCGCCGGGTACTCACGGCCAAAAAAATCCGGCCGGGCCTGGAGAAAATACAGGCCATGCATCATGAGGACCTGTGCAATGGTCAGGATGGTCAGGCTGGCACTTTTCAGGCAGACCGCCGCGACGCCGAGGAACAGGGCACTCACGAGCAGGCACCAGCCCGCGAGCGGATCGGCGGGATAATGCTTCAGGATCGTCACCGCCCAGGCCAGGCCCAGCAGGACGGCCAGGCCGAAGGGCAACGCGCCCGCCCGGGCCAGGCCTGTCGGGTCGTTCCACACCTGTGCTTTTCCGCGCGCCACCCGCGCGGATTCCAGGGTCCAGGTCGCCAGCAGGAAAAGGACCAGCCACCATCCCAGCCAGGCAAAATGAAACCCGGGCACCTGGCTGAGGGTCGCGATCCATCCGGTTAACAAGGCCACATGGAGCAGGCCGGCCAGGATGTAGGGCCATCGCTTCTCGGCCCCACCCTTGCGGACGAGCAGCAGGCCGCCCAGCGCGAGCAGGCTGGCCAGGTAGCGGGCGGGCAGCTCCATGCCCGCCAAGGCCTGCGCGCGAAGGACAGGGAAGAGCACCGCGACGAGCAGCGCGTGTACGAACAATCCCGCCACCAGGCTCCTCCGGTCGTGGCGGTGCAGGACGACCAGCAGCATCAGCGCCGCCAGGATGAACGCAATCTCGGGCATGGGCCCATTCGATCAGGCATGCTTCGTGCACGCAACAAGCAAAATCATTTCGGCGGCGGCGGAATCCCTGCTCCCGGGAGCCCTGCCCCGTCCGGGCAAAGCATTTTTCTGCCTGTACCACCGGTGTTCTGCGGAACCTGCACGGGATAAAGCCGGCACATGCAAGGCCGAGTGCTTCCCCATAAATAACATCGCCAAGGCGGCCGATATCGTGCACAGTTCCGGTCGATCATGGGGAAGACGGCTGCGGTTCCGTGGAAGGTTTTCTCCCGGTATATAACGGATTAGTTAAAAGGTGAAGACCATGAATGACCAACCTGTTTCCTCCCGGCTTTCCCGCCGGAAATTCATCGGGACGACCGCGGCCTCCGCGACCCTGGGGTTCCCCGCGATCACGCGTTGCAAGTCCCCTAACGGCAAGCTCGGTATCGGCCTCATCGGTGTCGGCGGCCGCGGGCGAAGCCATGTCAGTGCCTGCAAAAACGAGGATATCGTCGCACTCTGTGACGTGAACGCCAACAGCCTCAAGGGCGCCTTGAAAACCGCGCCCAAGGCCCGTACCTATAAGGACCTGCGCGAATTTTTCGGCAAACTCGACGACATCGACGCGGTGGTGGTCGCCACGACCGAACACACCCACGCCTTCGCCACCTTGCCCGCCTTGCAGGCCAAGAAGCACGTCTATTGCGAAAAGCCGCTCACCCGCGACGTCCACGAATGTCGGATCATTACCGAGGCGGCCGCCAAGGCCGGCGTGCAGACTCAGATGGGTACTCAAATTCACTCCCTACCAAACTACCGGCGCGTGGTGGAGTTGATTCAATCCGGCGCCATCGGGCCGGTCCGCGAAGCCCATACTTGGGTCAGCCGGGCCTGGGGGTGGAAAAGTCCCGCTGACGACACCCCAAAGGAATCTCAACCTGTGCCGCCCGAACTCGACTGGGACCTGTGGATTGGCCCCGCCCCCTTTAGGCCCTTTCATTCGATTTATTTCCCCGGACCGAAATGGTACCGCTGGTGGGATTTCGGCAACGGTACCATGTCCGACCTCGGCAGCCATCGAAACGACCTCCCGTGGTGGGCCCTTAAGCTCGACGCGCCGCTCACCATCGAGCCCTTGACCGGTCCGCCGCCGCACCATGACATCGCCCCCGCCTCCATGAGCGTGAAATACACCTTTGGTGCCCGCGGAGACGGATATCCCGCGGTCGAGCACACTTGGTACCAAGGCACCGAGAAACCGAAGATCTGGCACGAGAAAAAGATACCCCAATGGGGCAACGGCACCCTATTCATCGGGGAAGACGGGATGCTGCTCTCCGAATACAGCAAGCACATCCTGTTGCCCGAGGAAAAATTCAAGGACTTCAAGCGCCCCAAGCCATGGATCGAACCCTCCCCCGGCCAGCAGGCCGAGTGGATACGCGCCTGCAAGGGCGAGGGACCCGAACCCCTCTGCCATTTCGCCTATGCCGGTCCACTGACCGAGGCCAATCACCTTGGGAACGTGGCCTACCGCGCCGGGAAGAAGCTGGAATGGGACGCGAAGAACATGAAGATTCCCAACGCCCCGGAAACCGAGAAATACCTCGGGCGGAGCTACCGGAAGGGATGGAAGCTGGGCTGAGCCTGGCTGCTCCGTGGCCCCGGCCGGTCGAGCGTTTCTCGTAAGATCCATCGGGTCGCCTGGGCACGCAAATCCGCAACGAAGCACGTCACGGCTCACGCCTGCACATAATCCCGCAGGAAGGGTTTCTCAAGGGAAACCCTTTCGCGTGCCTCGCGAGGTGGGGCAGGAAACGGCGGGCAGGGTGTGGGCAATGAGTGAGGAACTGGCCTGCTGCAGGCACTAAAAAAGCGGGCCCGGCGGCCCGCTTTTCCCGGCGATACGTCGCCGCTTAGAGTTCCTTGATCCGGATGTTCCGCCAGGACACCGGCCACTTTTCATCCCGTTTCCCGATGCCGTGCACCTGCAGGCCGATAAAGCCCTTCGGATGGGACTTCAACTTCGCCTCGTCCGTCAGGTCCTCGATCGCCTGGCCGTTGATCCAGGTCTGGATACGCGCGCCCTTGGCGACCACCCGGTACGCGTTCCACCCGCCATTCTTGAAATGGGAGTGGGAGGCCTTGTGCTTCTCCGGGGAGGACATCCAGCCGCCGGCGGCCTCGCCGTAGATCAGGCCGGACTGGCCCGGGCTTTTCTCGATTTCAACCTGCGGACCGTTCACGCGGCCCGTGGGGGTGTCCTTGGTCTGGGAGCGGATCTGCACCCCGGAATTCAGGTTGTCATGGCACTTCACCTCGAACTCCAGCTCGAAATCGCCGTAGTCCTTGTTCGAGCAGAGGAAGGAATTCGGGCTGCCCGCCTTCGTCGTCCCCGTAATGGCACCATCGTCAACCACGTAGGTCGCGGTACCGTTGCGCTGGGTCCAGCCGTCGAGGGTCTTGCCGTCGAACAGGTTGACCCACTCACCCGCCAGGCAGCTGCCGGCGGCTAAAAGCATGCTTACGCTTATCATCCATTTCATTGTGTTCTCGTCCCTGGGGTTCGTGTTGATTTTCCGTACATAGGAAAACGCTCCGGGGAGCTTTCCTGTGACCGGGAAACTGAACGCAATTTATCCCGCCATAGGAAGCCTTTTTTCCAATCTTTCCCCTCCCTGGAGAAATCGATCCCGGGCGGGAGAGCCCGGGCACCACGTCTATCCCGAGCGGATGTGACCGGAACCGAGAGGCGGAACCGGTTGTTCACCCGGGCTGATCACGGGGCCGCGACCGGGACCAGGGGCTTGAAGGGATCGAAGGACACGCGCATGGTCCAGGCCATCGCCCGCAGCAGGATGATGCGGTAGTACGGGTCGTTAAAGGTGAAGAAGTTGTGCCCGGGAATCGAGCCGAATACCCGCCCCTTGCCCATCTCCTTGGTCCAGAACAGCGGCCAGTCCCGGCCGTCCAGCTCCGCGGGCCCCGGCGGACCCTTGGACGCCTTTTCCGGCCCGGCCTGGGAACTCGCGAGCACGGTGAGTTCATCGCGCATGCCCCCGAGGTTCCAGTAATGTTCGTCGACGAGGAGGAGGTCCCTCGGGAACCCAGCCAGGATGCCGTGGGCCCGCGGCTCCAGGACCTTGCTCGGGATCGGCAACACGCCCCAGCGGGTTTTTCCCCGGTCCCAGGCCAGGCCGAATCGCTCGGCAACCTGCGGACCCACCGGGCCCTGGATGAAGGCCGAGTGAATCGCCACCAGGCCACCGCCACGTGCCAGGTACCGGTCCATCAGCTCGAATTGACCGGGCGTCATGGCCTGCATCTGCAGGTAGAACACGACCAGGTCCGCGCCGGCCCACTGCTCGGGCGAGGGAAAACGATGTGCCGGGTCAACCGTTACCCGGGGGACCCGCGACAGCAGGCCGGCGAAGAGGTCCCGCACCTTGACGTGCTCGTGGAAGCCCGGGGCATGCCCCTTGTCCACGTCCCAGACCCAGACAATGCGCAGGTCGCGGCCCGGTTCGCGTCGCCCGGCTTCGCCGACGATCCGCCGGACCGCTTCCGGGTCGCGCTGAACCGGAACCTGCCAGGGATGCTGGGCCCCGACCGGGACCGCGAAAACCAGGGCGAGGAAGAGGGCCGGGTGTGAGCGGATCTTTTTCATGCGTAGCAGCCCATTGCTACCGGGCTGCGGCCCCAGTCTCAACCCATGTTTCAAAAAATAGCGTGGAAAGGTTGCCAAGATGAGCCGGACACGCCCATGATGGATGATCCCGCGCAAAACGCTGGGGACGGGGTGAATGAAACAGCCCCAGCCTCCATCGCATGAACCGATTCCTGACCATCCTCTTGACCCTCCTCGCCGCAGGCCCGGCCCGGGCCGCGATACCCGCGCGTCCCAATGTCCTGCTGGTCATGGCGGACGACCTCGGCTACCAGGACCTGTCCTGCTACGGCAGCAAAATGCTCAAGACCCCGGTACTCGACCAGCTGGCGGCCGACGGCATCCGGTTGACCGCCTTCTACGCGGGTGCGACGGTGTGTACGCCCTCGCGGATGGCCCTGCTCACGGGGGCCTATCCCCCGCGGCTCGGCTGGCGCGGGGGCGTGGTCGGCTACGGGATCAAGACGGTCAACGGCCTGGCGCCGGAGGCCGTGACCATCGCCGAGGTCTTCAAGGGGGCCGGGTACCGGACCGGCCTCATCGGCAAGTGGCACCTGGGGGATGCCCCGGGAATGCAGCCGATGGACCAGGGCTTCGACA
>JAYGFS010000281.1:0-2760 GCA_046581765.1 Verrucomicrobiota bacterium | reverse complement strand
GGCGTTCATCGAAATTCGTCTTGCGTCCAAGCCACTTGGTGAGCAGGCCCTTAAAGATCAGCGTCCGTAATTCCAGTTTGCCCGAAATGCCGTTATCGCCCGCGACAAAGTTTTCCGGGTAACCGCGTACGGATTCCATGCCCCCGACGGCCTTCTTCTCCGCCGAGACCAGCGGTTCGCCCGCGTACTGGGCATCGACGCTGGCGAGGAGGTAGTGCGCATAGACCTGCTCTCCGCTCGCATCATCAACCCTCCCGCCCAGGGACTGGATGCGGGAGCCTTGAACCTGCACGAAGTTGTAGTCGGCATCCGCATCTTCGCGAATGGCCCGGACCTCTTCATCCTTGGTGACCCCGAGGGCGTCGCCCATATTCTGGGTGAGGAGAGCGGTGATAAAATTGCGACCACCCCAGGCGTCCGGTTCGTTGCTATGGTATACCATTCCAAGGGAAGCCGGCACGGTCCGGATGTCTGTTTTCACCTGTTCCCCCTCGCTGAGAATCAAGCTGTCCGATAGTTGGCTAAGCTGTATGCCGTATGCGACATTGAGCGTGTGGGAACTGTTGTCAACCAGGTTGTGAAAATTCCGGTTACCGATAAACCAACCTTCGGCCGCGAGGTCGATACTGCTCACGATTTCATCGACATTCAGATCACTGTAGCCCCCCGTGAGTGAAATACCCCCCTTGTCGATGGGCCGGTTGTAGCTGGTGGAAAAGGCGCGCAAGGTTTCCAGGTCGAGTGAACTGAGGAGGACCATGGAGAGGGTGTCATTGCGCTTGGTCAGGTTCAGGTGCTGGAGGGTGAAATCCATGCGGTGTCCACCCGTGTTATGCGTGCCGGTATTTTTTATCTCGAAGACCCCGTGCACAGGCAGGCGGTCATTCACGTAGAAGTCGAGGTCCACGTAACGGCGCGGAATGCCTTTCTCATCCACTTCTTCGCGCACCCTGATGTCCGTATCAAGACTCAGGTCGGGCAGGGAGTTCAGGCGGAAGATCTCCAGGTGCAGGTCCTTGTAGTTAAAGGCCCGATTCAATTGGTGTTGAAAGCCGTGGTTCAGTTGCTCGATCTCGAAGTAGCCCTGGTAGGGTTGGCGATTCGCCTTGCGGGTTTGCACGTCCGTCCCGCTGAACCCCCCCGGAAGCCGATAGTAGTTGATCTTGCCGACACGGCCTTGGTCGACCGTGAGGACCAATACCCCCTCGTCGATCCGATCGTATTCAGCCCGTAGAATTGCGAGGTAGAAGCCCTGGTCGATCAGGGCCTCGTTCAAGGATTTGACCTGGTCCTCAATGCTTTTTTCGGTTTGTTGGCCGCTGAAGCGCTGGTTGATTTCCGCCGGACTGTTCGGCGATTTCAGGAAGCCGGAGTCCCCGATAAATTCGACGCTTTTAACCGTGTAGGTGTCCTCGGCCAGGACGGCAAAAGGAATCAGCCAGATCGTCAGCATACAATACATGATATTTTTCATAATGAACCCTTGGATTAAAACTTCATGGTGTTTAGCCGGCCGTTGAGTTCAACCTTTGCGGAGGAACTCAAGCGCAGCTCATTTTTTCGACGGGTGAGGATGGAAGTCGCAATGGTTTCCTTGGGGTCGCCGCGCGGCAGGCATTCACTCAATATATGGGCAACAACCACGTCGCGGTGATCGGCATCCGATTTACTGTTCGACTCAATCATGCGCAGGGAAGCTTCCATTTCTGTTTGCGGAACGGCATCCATAAAACGGCTCAGCTTTTCAGCGGCAGCCAGCATTCCCGCCGCATCGTTGGCCCAGTTGCGATGTGTGGGTCCCACGCCACTTTTTACCAGCCCTTCCACCACATCATTGATTAAAACGTACGAGGCATAAAGCGCAACCGCGGCATCGAAACGGTCGGGTTTCCCCCCTGCCGCGAGGAAATGCCCCCAACTGGTCAAGCAGGCATCGCTGTCGAGGCTCCGGGTTGTGAAACGCGTGTGCGCCACCCATTGGTGGATAAGCGGATCACCCAGGGCGAGGGTTTCGGCGTCGGGCAGCTGCGAAATTTTCTTCCGGCGCAGCACGGCGGCCTGGGCGAGCAGGTGGCCGGACAGGGACGGCTTCGTGGCCGCGGCGCGTTCGAGCAGCTCGGCCCCGCGTTCCCGTTCGCGATCGAGATTGGCAGGGGTATAGCCCTGGAAGAATTCCTGCCAGGCCCGGACATAGCCGTAGCGCTCCCGGTCCAGCACCTCCAGCAACACCAGGCGATTCGCGGGGAGTGCCGGCAGGTTCAGCTGGGGGACGGGCAGGTCGCCTTGCAGAAAACGATACGGTCTGGCCCTCGATCCCAGCGGGTTGTCCCGCTGGACGAAGGCGGTGATAAAATCTTCAATGGCGGCCTCGGCAGCGGGCAATTTTTCCGCCAGCACAACCCGGGGATTCCCCTTCTGCTCCTCGATGAAGTTGAGCAATTGTTCCTGGAGCGCGGGGTTTTCGAACGCGGTTGGCACGATGTCGCGGGCCATGGACAGCGCGCTGATGGCATCCCCTTTGCGGGCCTCCTCACGTGCCTGCTCAAGGGCCTGGAGATGGGGCCGCCGGAGTTTGGGCCAAACCACCTCTGCAGGAAGGCCGACCACATGTTCAGCTTCTTCCACCTTCACGACGATTTCGTTCGTGTACGAGCGATAATCGGGGCGATCGTAACGAACATACCGTACACCGGGGAGGACTTTCTGGCCGGGTGCGAATGCTGTCCAGGGACCCTTCTCTTTTTCACTGTGGCGCATCTG
>JAYGFS010000279.1:0-16867 GCA_046581765.1 Verrucomicrobiota bacterium | reverse complement strand
TCTCCCGCGGTCTACCACCAGCCATCCCTCTCTGCCATCGGGGTAGCCTGCCACGAAGCGGGGCATGCACTCCAACACGTCCAGGGTTATGCCGCGCTTAAAATGCGTTCGGCTCTCGTACCGGTTACCGGGATCACCAACTCCATATCCATGCCCTTGATCATGGCGGGAGCTATACTCAACTTTAAACTCCTCCTGCTCATCGGAACCATCCTGTTCGCCGGGGCCATTATTTTGTCCCTGGTTACGCTACCGGTTGAATGGGATGCCAGCGCACGCGCGAAAAAGCTCATGGTCTCCTCCGGCATCGTAAGCGAGAGCGAACGCAACGCCGCGGGAAAGGTCCTGAACGCCGCCTTTCTCACCTATTTGGCTTCAACCGTTACCGCCATTTTCACCCTGCTGTTCTACCTGACGCGCTCCGGCCTCATCGGTCGACGGCGCTGAGAGCAGCCACCGCAAACCGGGAGGATCAGCCGCCCACCTGGTACCGCACATAGCGCTTGATGCGGATCTCGTCGTCCTGCGCCTTGGCTATCTCAGCCACGAGTTCATCGATGGACTTTTCGGGATCCTTCACGAAAGCCTGTTCACGTAATACGTTCTGGCTGTAGAACTTATTCAACTTTCCGCCGAGTATTTTCTCGATAATCTCAGGCGGCTTGCCCTCGACCTGCTTGGCGTAGAGTGCCTTTTCCGCAGCCACGTCTTCTTCCGGGACGCCATCGCGGTCCAATGCCTTCGGGGACAGGGCCGCAATGTGCATGCAGATATCTTTGCCCAGCTGACGGGTGGACTCGCTGGAGCATGTTTCGGCTTTGCCGCAGCCCAATTCGACCAGGACCCCGACCTTGCCGCCCAGGTGAATGTAGCTGCCAATCACCCCGATGCCTTCAACCGTGTAGCGCGTGTTGCCACCGACTACAATATTTTCGCCGATCTCCTGGATCTTGATGGCCAATTCATCCGCAACGGCATCCGCCATTTCACCGTCACCGTAATCATGCCCACGCTTACCGAACTCGGCCACGAAGGCCTGAAAGTTTTCATTCTTGGATACGAAATCGGTTTCGCAATTCACCTGCACGAGCGCACCCCGCTGACCATCGTCCGAAATGTCGGCAACAATGATCCCTTCATTCGCCGCCCGGTCCGCTTTCTTGGCGGCCTGGACGATCCCGTTCTGGCGCAAAATCGCGATGGCCTTGTCGATATCACCCTCGGCTTCCACAAGTGCTTTCTTGCACTCCATCATGGGGCCATTGGTTATTTGTCTGAGTTCTTTAACCTGTGCTGCGGTTATGGTCATCGTGTTCTCCCGTAAGGAAATCCGGATTATTCGGACGGTGTTTCAGGATGGGCATCCGCCGCCGGTTCTTCCGCTGGCGCTTCTTCCGCCGGGGGGGCTTCCGCTGGCGCTTCTTCCGCCGGGGGGGCTTCTTCCGCCGGGGTTTCCGGGACTGGAGCAGGTTCTGCGGCGGCCTTTTCCGCTTCCGCAGCGGCGGCGGCCTTTTCCGCTTCCGCAGCGGCGGCGGCCTTTTCCGCTTCCGCAGCGGCGGCAGCCTTGTTCTTCGCATCCTGTTCCTTCGCGGCCACGATGGCCTTCTGGCGCTCTTCCCGCTCTTCCTTCATACGCACCTCCCGCTCAGCCTCCGCCTTTTTGCGCTTTTCGGCATCTTCGGCTTCCTTGATCGCACGTTGACGGGCTTCTTCCGCGGCAATTTTGGCGTACACATTGGAAGCAATCTGAATGGTTTCACCCAGTATGTTCACCACCAATTTGATCGCACGGCTACCGTCATCGTTGCCCGGGACCGGGTAGTCCACCTTGGACGGGTCGCCGTTGGTGTCCACGAGAGCGACGATCGGGATGCCAAGTTTTTCGGCTTCGGAGATCGCGATATGTTCACGAAGCACATCAAAGACGATCAGCGCGGCGGGTAATTTTTCCATGTGAGCGATTCCGCTCAAGTTGCGGTGCAAACGCGCATGCTCGCGACGAAGCATGGAAACTTCTTTCTTGGAAGCCATCGCAGCCATGCGGCCGTCTTCTTCCATGAGTTCCAGTTCGCGCATGCGTTTGATGCTGTCCTGGATCGTCGCGTTATTGGTCAACATGCCGCCGAGCCAACGGTGGATCACGTAAGGCTGATTCAATTTTTCTGCGACGTCTTTGATCGACTGCTGGGCCTGCTTCTTCGTGCCCACAAAGAGGACCTGGTTGCCGCGAATGACGGTGTCGTAGATGAAACGCTGGGCGAGGCGCAGCTGATTGAGGGTTTTTCCAAGGTCGATGACATAGATGCCATTGCGATCGCCAAAGATGTACGGGGCCATCTTCGGGTTCCAACGTTTGGTCTGGTGACCAAAATGCAGACCTGCCTCCAGCAGATCCTTAACGCCCACCCCGGGCAGGGATACTTCTGATTCCATTTTCTAACTCCATGTTATTTGGCCGGTATCCCGGCAATCCGCTTTGACGTCCTCGATGGAGACCGAGGCGCCTTCGCTTCCGTTCCGCTAATGAGCAGAACTGGCGCGGAATATAGGGAGGGGTTTGGCAGATGCAAGCCATATTACACAGGTTTTCGGGCTTTACCCTACGCGAGCAGCCAGGATTTCGCCTGGCGGAGAACCCGGCCGGGATATCATGAAGGTTTTACCGCCACATCGGGATGCGTGGGCCGGCTGGGTCCCGGGTCCGGCTGAAGGGGGCCCCTGCCCGGTATCCGGCCTAAACCCTTCATATAACGGGAAAAGACCCAAAAAGAGCTCCCAGATACAGTATCCCCGCCCAAGCCTCCGGGGAGGAAATGAGGTCTGGCGAAGGCGCTACTCCGTGACCTCGATTGCGAGGACGCAAATATCGTCCCGCAAGGGTTCGCCGGTGGTGAAATCATTCACCTCCTCCACGATTCCTTCGACGAGGCTTTCCATGCTGTTATGCATGAGCTTGCGGATGGTCCGGTCCAGGCGTTGCAGGCCAAATTCGTTGCCATGGGTGTCGAAGGCTTCGTACACCCCGTCGGTGAAGAAGATCAGTACGTCGCCTTCCGTCAGGCGGCAGGAGCCCCCGGTGTAGTCCTCGTCCTTTAAGATGCCCAGGGCCGTTCCGTGGGGCGTAGCCACCTGGAGACGTTCCACGTGGTTGAGGGAACGTTTGAGATGGAAGGGCGCGGGGTGACCTGCCGTCGAAAAGGTTGCGGCACGGGCCGAAGTATCGGCCACAAAATAAAAGGCTGAGGAGAAAATGGGGTGCTTGATCTCGATTTGCTCAAGCATCATGCAGAAGTTCCGGTTTAATTCCCGTAAATAGTTCCTTGCGTTACGCCCCTGAGGAAGGAGTTCGGTCATAATCATCCGCAAATTGGATGTGATGAGAGCGGATCGTGTGCCGTGGCCCATGACATCCGCAATAAACACGCCGACCGTTTCCGGACCCAGCTTCATGATATCAAAGAAGTCCCCGCCCAGGGCCAGGGCGGGTTTGTAATAATGATGAAAATTCAGCTTAAGTCGACCCGGTACGTGCACTTCCGGAATGCGCGGGTAAGGCCGGTTCAGGTAGGATAACTGGAATTCGTGGGCCAGGTGGAGGTCGCGTTCGCTTTCGAATTGGGTCACCTCCATATTCTCCACGATACTTCGGCGCAGATCGCCCATCCATTTTTCGAGCGTTTTGCCCACCCGACTGCCCGTAGCTTCCCTTATCGCATCACCGCGTGCCCGGTGCAGGACCCAGTTGCCCGCCTGGATGCTTTCGCGATTAGCCGATTCCATTTTTATTCCTGTTGCCTTGGCGAAGAAAGAAATCAGTCCCAAGCTGAGGAGGCTGAGTGTGATGGATAGTATGACCGGCATGTAGGCCTTAAAATTGATAAGCGGACCCTCTCTCATCGCCAGCAGGCGAATATTCTGGGACAGCGCAAAGCCTTCAACGAAGCCCCGGCTGTAATGAATGCCTTTATAATAGCCCTTTTCCCGGCCGACCCTGGAGATGTATTCCATCATCTTCACGGCATGGGCATCCAGGGTTGTGGCGGAGCCCGCAGAGAAGTAGCGCTCGGGATTCTCCCGGGCACCCATGACGATGATCGCCGCATGTGCGCCGAACCGATTTTCGGGGATGCGGCTGACCACATCACCCACCTGGACTTCAACCCGCATGACCCCCACCGGTATCGCCCGGCCACTCTTGGCACTCCAGATGGAATAATGAACAAACACGGTTCCATTTTCGTGCATTCCGTCCAGGTACGGTTCACCCTGTGCCTTGATGGCTTCCCGCCACCATTTTTCGTTCCGGGCGTTCTTGTTCTTCGGGCGCTCACTTGAGGCGATAATCGTGCCGATGGGATCACAGAGCTGGAAGTTTCTGATTTCGGGATGGTCGACCTTCACCCGTTCCATGGCCAGGGTGATATCGTTCTTCATAATCATACCGAGATCGATTTCGGTTGCGACACCCAGTTCACCCTGGACGAGGTCGCTGAACCACTGGTTGAAGGTCCACTCGGACTCGATCAGATTATTGCGCGCGTCACCGGAACCTCCGAGGACCTTGGAAACCGCTGGTATATAGCCAAGGGAAGCCACATAGGTAATCGACCGGTTCATCTCGTCGGCAAAGGCCCGCTCCGCCGTCTTGCGGAAGGTCACCACGTTGTCGCTCTTCGTTTTGTATAAGCGCTGAAAGTACTGAGCGTTGTAAAACCCAAGTACCGCAAAAAGCGGGAGGAAAACGAAAAAGAATACAAACGAATTTATCTTATTGCTGCCTACAGCCATGGTGCCGTGTCCGCCGGAAAAAGGTTAGGTACAAGAGAATCAACAGTTCGACCGGCTTGAACTTTGGCAATCGCACTTTCACATGACAACGGAAATCGATTTTAAAATGATCCACTTGGCTTGTATTTTTCCCTCTTTCTATGCATATTCTCCACACGTGGAGATTTATTGAAGATATTGATCGCAGACGATAATGAGTACATCCGCGAGTTACTCAACCGCATGATTGAGGACGCGGGTTACAGCTGGGAGAATGCAGAAAACGGCAAACAGTGTCTGGACCTGCTGAACCAGTCGACCTTTGATGTTCTTTTTCTGGATTTGATCATGCCCGTGATGGACGGGGAGTCAGTCCTTAAAAATATAGGGAACACCCTGAACAAGGGAATCGACGTGATTATCATGTCTAGCCAGGATGACGAACGGGCCATCGAGGAAGTCCTCAAGCTGGGAGCAACCGCTTACCTGACCAAGCCCCTTTCCATCCGCGTGATTCAGGATGTCCTGGCCACACTGGGATCACGCATCGGAAAAACTTGACACAAGTCTCTCTTACGCAACGGCTTGCAACATTAGTCTCGGGTCCGCACTTTCTTTAACCACACCGAGAGAATGGCGATATCTGCAGGGTTCACGCCCGATATGCGGCTGGCTTGACCCAGACTTTCCGGGCGAATCTTCTTCAGCTTTTCGCGGGATTCATTGCGCAGGGCGCTAATGATATCGTAATCTAAATCCTGAGGGATCAGCTGGCGCTCGGATTTTTCCGCCTTAGTGATATGCGCCTGCTCACGCTGGATGTAGCCCGCATACTTCGCTTCGACCTCAACCTGACGCTGCGCACGTGGGCCGATTCCATCGTGCCGATCCGGCAAAAGGTCATAGCTCATTGCCGGCTGGCGGAGGAGCTGCGCGAGCGACACGCCATCGTGGTAGGTCTTCTCCAGACGCGCCAGTTCCGTGGTTACTTCACGTCGGATACGGGCCACTTCATCCAACACATCCGCACCCAGAATACCCAGCCGCCGCGCGTGGGCTTCCATGCGCCAGGGCGCGTTGTCCTGCCGAAGAGAAAGCCGATGTTCGGCTCGGGAAGTAAACATCCGGTAGGGTTCCTCGGTTCCCTTGGTGACCAAATCATCGATGAGGACGCCGATATAGGATTCGTTTCGGCTGAGCACAAGTGGTTTTTCGCCTCGGAGTTTGAGCACGGCGTTGCTGCCGGCGACAAATCCCTGGCCGGCCGCTTCCTCATATCCCGTGGTTCCATTGATTTGCCCGGCGAGGTACAGGTGCTCAACCCGTTTGCTTTCAAGGGAGTGAAAAAGCTGCGTCGGATCGGAAAAATCGTATTCGATTGCATACCCGGGTTTAACGAAGACCGCACGCTCCAAGCCCGGAATTGAATGGATCATTTCCACCTGGACCTCCTCGGGCAAGGAATTGGATGTCCCTGCAGGATAAATGGTTACGCTCTTTCGGCCCTCTGGCTCGATAAAGACGTGGTGGGAATCCCGGTCTCGAAACTTAACGATCTTATCTTCGATGGACGGGCAGTAGCGAACGCCGGTAGCGTCGATATGGCCACCGTACATGGCACTGCGGGAGAGATTGGACTCGATGATCTCGTGGGTCTTTTCCGTCGTGTGGGTCAGGTAGCAGGGGAGCTGATTCCAGCCGACCGGCCAGGGAATCGCCCGGTGGGCTTTATGTTCCACGTGGAACACTCCATGGGCCTCATATTCCGCCGGTTCATGTTCCACGTGGAACATTTCCCAGTCTTTCTGTGCCGCCCAGGAAAAGAATGGGGGGGGAATCAGCCCGTCCTGGCGCTCCATTCGGTCATAATCGATGCCGTCCCGATGAAGCCGGGGAGGGGTGCCTGTTTTCAAGCGGGCAAGCCTAAACCCCAGTGATTTGAATGAATTGCTGAGTTGATAAGCTCCTTTTTCACCGGCACGACCCCCGGGGAAATTCCGCTCACCGAGATGGATAAGCCCCCCGAGAAAAGTTCCGGTGGCAATCACCACGGCCTGTCCGGGGATCTCGCTGCCATCCTCGGTTCTCACCCCGCGTATCGTTCCGTTCTCGATCCAGATTTCGCCCACCAGGGCTTCGATGACCTCCAGGGAATCCACCTCTTCAACCATAGCCTGGATGCGCAGGGAAAACAGGTCCTTGTCGTTCTGGACCCGGTTGGCCTGCACCGCCGGTCCTTTACGGGTATTCAGGGTGCGGAACTGAATCCCGGTATAATCCGCGTTTCGACCGAGCTCACCACCCAGGCCATCCAGCTCGCAGACGATGTGGCTTTTGGCCATCCCCCCGATCGAGGGGTTGCAGGACATCCGGCCAATGGCCTCTTTTTCGATGGTGACAAGGGCGGTCCGGGCCCCCATACGCCCCGCCGCAAGGGCGGCCTCGTATCCGGCATGGCCAGCACCGACCACGATGACTTCGTACGGTCTCATAGAGCCGAGCATCATACGGGAAAATCAGGTGAATGGAAGGGGGGAATGGGAAGACAGGACCTTATTTACCAATGCAAAAACGACCGAAAATATGGTCCAAAAGCTCTTCTTCGTAAGCGCGACCGGTTGCTTGGCCAATCAGCTCGAGGCCCCGACGCATCTGGGAAGCCGCGAGTACCAAGCCATCCTCCCGCCTGGAGCGCACCAGTTCCAGACCGACTTCCATTTCCTGTTTGGCGTCAAGGAGAAGCCGGCGGTGACGCTCGGAAATCAAGGCGTGGGGACGGGCGGAGAGATCGATATTGCCGGACAGATGGAGGGATAAGGCGTCCCTAACCTGCTGGATGCCGGTCTCCTGAAGCAGGCTCAGGCAAAGGGAGCCGGCGAGCTCAGGACCTTGTCCCGGGTACATATCGAGCTTATTAAAGATAACCAGGTGGGGGGTTTCCATGGTTTTTAACCCCTCTATGGCTTGTTCCAGTTCAGGATCTGTCAGATCGACGAGATACACCACCAGGTCGGCGGCCCGTATCATTCGATGCGTTCGTTCGATACCTTCCTGTTCGATGAGATCGGTCGTATCCCGCAGCCCCGCAGTATCCACAATCCGTACCGGAATCCCATTCAGGCTGAAGGTCTCTTCGATGCTGTCGCGCGTGGTTCCCGGCAGGTCTGAGACAATGGCACGATCTTTTTCAAGCAGGCCATTTAACAGCGTCGATTTACCCACATTGGGCTTGCCGGAGATGACAACCAAGGCGCCATCACGGAGGAGATGACCCTCATCCCAGGTGTCGATGAGTGCATCAAAATCGTGATCAATCTGCTGCATCTCAGCGTTGATTTCCTCCATGACAAGGTCCGGAAGTTCGTCTTCGGGAAAGTCGAGGGTGGCCTCCAGCCGGGCAGCTGCCATGAGCAGTGCGTCGTAAAGCTGGTTGAATTTGCGGCTGAGGGCTCCTTCGAGCTGCTCGACCGCGGCCGCTCCGGCCCGTTCGGAATGGGCGCGAATCAGATCCAGAACAGCTTCGGCCTGGACCAGATCGATGCGACCGTGCAGGAAGGCCCGACGAGTGAATTCGCCGGGCTCGGCCAGACGGGCACCGGCATCCAGCACGAGGCGAAGTATCCGGCGAGCGCACTGATTGCCCCCGTGCCCCTGGATCTCGATTACATCCTCGGCGGTATAGCTGTGGGGTGCCCGGAAGAGCAGGACCACGACCTCGTCAATTACCTGGGCCCGCTCGACCACCTGGCCGACCACCAGGGTGTTCTCCGCTCGCTGCGAGAGGTGGCTACCTGGACAACAAACGACCCGGTCCGCAATGGCAAAGGCCTCGGGACCGGAAATCCGCACAATCGAAATCCCCCCCTCCCCGGGCGGGGTGGCGATCGCCGCTATGGTATCATCCATCATCCAGGGCATATATGTCGATGGGACCGGGGAATGTCAACCAGCAGCAGCACCCCCGCTCAGTGGGGTCATATATTAATTTTAGACGGGTACACCACGCCGTCCAGCATGGCACCGAAGCGAGCCCCTGTTTTGATGGTCCTTTACCGGGATGCCCGAGATGCTCACTATCGTCGTCCGGGCCTTTATTCAGGCCGAACCGATGGTAATCTGGTATACCTTATCCACGCATGACCGGCCTACGCATATCCCTGTATATTTTCCTGGCCTTCCTCGCGCTGATTATCCCGCCCAGGGTCTTCCCCCAACAGGATGATGCGGAGTTAGAGCGGATGGGAACCGAGTGGGTGTCACGCATGGAACAGGGCAATACCGAGTGGGCCCTGAACCTTGCCAAGCGAATGCTCGTCGTCGCGGAAAAACGATACCACCCGAAGGATGTCTGGGTGGGCTTAGCCCTCAACTTTATCGGACAGGTTCATGTCCAGACAAAAAACTACGAGGCGGCCGAAACCATGCTCAGCCGCAGTCTCGCAATCTTGCAGGGCAACCCACGGTACCAGGATACCTCCCGGGTCAAGCAAACCCTTAAAATGCTCGGCCGGACCAACTACGAAATGGGCCGGTACGAGCGGGCGAAGCTATTAACCCGGCAACACCTTGAGCTCGAAGAAAAAACCCGGGGCACCGAGCATCCCGACCTCGTCGAAAGTCTTTTTCACCTCTTCCTGATTTGCCGGGAAATGGAGGCCTATGAAGAAGCAAAAAACCACATACGACGCATGCTGAAAATCCACGTGCAAGCCCTCGGTACGGAGCGTGAAGAGGTTGCTGCTGATCTTGACTGGCTTGCGGACATCTGTCGCCTGCAAGGGCAGTATAAAACCGAAGTCACTATCCGGGAACGGGCCTGGAGGATGCGGGAAAAGGTTTTTGGTGAGAAAAACATTAGAGTCACATCCAATTTACTCCCCTTGGCCAGTGCCTGTTTGCGGTTGGGCCACTTGGACCAGGCCGAGGCACACATCCGGCGATCGATCGCGATTCGGGCCGCCTTCCATGATGCCGATTATGCAGACCTGAGCGAGGAATGGGTCTCCCTGGGAGATGTCTACCTGGCTCGGAATAATAGGGCGCAGGCAGAAAATTCTTACACGAAGGCCCTGAAACTCCAGGAGAATGTCTGGGGTCCAAGCCATCCCGAACTCTCCGTCTACCTCAAAAAACTGTTAACGTTTTACGAGGACCTCGACCGGGAGACGGAAGCCCGCGTGTTCCGGCAACGTGTCGCATCCATCGATCCCCTCAGATCCCCTCTGGCAAACAAGGATCCGGACCACCTGATGAAACAGGGTGACCTGGTCTACACCCGGGCGAGGTTTCAAGAAGCCGCAGCACTGTTTGAGCACCTATGCGGCCTCCTGGAAACCCAACATGGCCCCGAACATCCTGGCTTGATTCAGCCGATGCTGAAATTGGTTGCCGTGCACCTGCAACAGGAGGCGTATGCGAAGGCCGAGGCCGTTCTGCTGCGGGCCCGCAAGCTGAATGAACAAGCCCTTGTCCCGGACGACCTGTTGTCGGAAGCCATCCTTGTTCACCTCACGACCTGCTGTCAAATGCTGAACAAACCCGAGGAGGGCACCAAGGTTTTCCATCACTTGAGATCCCTAATCGAAAAAAGACTCGGTGAAGATCATGAAGAGCTGGGGCAATTTATCGTGTTACAGGCCAGGAAACTCCATGGGACCGGACACTATGCCGAGGCCGAAGGCCTGTACCAACAAGGGTATGACATCTTGCTGAAGAAGCTGGGGGAAGGCCATCCCCAGGTAGATGATTGTCTCCACACGATGGCGATCATGTACGTACAACAGGGCGTATTTGAACGCGCGGGACCGACCTTAGAGCGATTGCTCGCGATACGTGAAAAAACCCTGGGTCCCGCGCACCCGAAAGTTGCTGAATGCCTGGACCAGATGATGTATCTGCTCCGGAACATGGGCCGGTATGAGGATGCGATGGCCTCGGCCAAGCGGTCCTTGGGGATCAGGGTGAAAACAGGAGGCCCGGAATCCCGGCACGCCGGGAGGCTCTTGAATGAGTTGTCCTTCCTTTCGGCCGAGCTGGGGGAAATGGTCCAAGCCGAACAATATGCCCGGGGAGCACTCAAGATTAACGAGAAGAACGAAGGACGGGACGGGATGAGTGTGGCGATAAGCCTCAGCCACCTGGGGAAAATTCACTACAGCCGGGCGCATTACAAGGACGCTGAACCCTTGTTCAAACGCGCACTGGCGATTGCGGAAAACCGGCTGTCGCCCGAACAAATGACCGGATACCTAGGAAATATCGGCCGACTCTACCGTGACCAGCGAAGATATGCGAAAGCAGAAACATTCTTCCACCGCATCCTTGCGATCGATGAAAAGGCTTTTGGACCGGACCATGTAAACCTGATCGAGGGCCTTAACCTACTTGGAGATACCTACCAGATCCAGGGGAACACGGACCAGTCCGTGGCGATATACGAGCGTTGGCTGAAGATCGCCACCAAGGCCTACGGTGCCGAACACCCTGCACTGCTACCCGTCCTCGACCGGCTGGCCAAGGTCTACCAGGACCTGCACTCGTACCGGGCAGGTGAGCTGAGCGCCCAGGCAAAAGCCATACGTTCAAGCCCGCGTTAAACTGCAGCGGCACCTACAACTCCGGCTGCACCATCTTGAGAAGCTGAAAACCCCGCTCGACCTTGAGGCGGGTAAATACGACCTGGTCCAGGGCCTGTTTCAGCGCGGCCACGTCACAGTAATCCGCTCCCAGCTTCAACCAGGCGATGGCCTTTTCGTTATCGTTTTCCAAGGCGTAACACTCGGCGACCTTGAAGTAGAGCTCGGCGTCATCTTTGATTTCCAAGACCAGTTCGGTGAAGTGTGCCCGGGCCCGATAAGGCTCCCCAATCTTCAGCAAGGACTGGGCTAAGTAATTCCTGGCACGAGCGTTACGAGGAATCATGTCGATCAGGTTGTCCAGTTGTTTAACCACCAGATCGTGCCGTTCGCGATGCATATAGAGTAGGGCCAGGTTTACATGGGCATCATAGAATTTGGCATTTGTCTTCAAGGCCAGCTTCAGTTTTTCCTCGGCCAGCAGGTAGTGTCCCTGGTGAATATACGCTACCGCGAGATTGTTGTAGCACTCCTCTTTGTAAGGATCGCGTTTGATCAGTTTCTGGTAGTGGTCAACCGCTTGTTCGTATTCCCCGCGCGCGGTATAGATCGTACCCAGAAGCCGCATACATTGCAGATCGCCGGGGCGATAATCGAGGGCCGTTTTGAGTTGTGCCTCGGCGAGGTCGTATTTCTCCTGGTCGATAAACTGCTCGGCAACCCGGGCGAGCAAGCGGGTGATATCATCGGAATCCTTGATATCATCCGGCAAGTCAGCAATGTCATCCTGGGTCTCAATGCCTTCCTCTTCCCGGTTGGCAATCTCCCTCGCAGTAGGCCCGGTGGGCAGATAGCCCCAGTCAGCGGGCAGGTACTTATCTACATCAATTTCGTAGATCGGGCCATTCGTATTGCCTTTGGGGGGTTCGACCCCCTGTGACAGGCCAAAATATTCCGGCCGGTAACCCGCCGTATCCGATAACCCCCGGTCCCTGTCGGGTGCGGTGTAAATAACGATGTACCAGAATAACAGGATAAAACCGGCCACGAACATGAAAAGGCCCGTGAGCAGACGATTCCGGGTTATGGTCCTGGACTTGTTCAGGCGAAAAGCAAAAAAGGTCTCCTCCGGCACCGGGTCCGCCGGGGAATGGGTCTCGTAAATATTACTGGGTTCTGTGTGTTCACTCATCGATTGGCCCATTAAAGTATTACGCCGGGCACAGGTGATGTAAAATGGAAAGTTCCCGGGGCCCGGGTGAAGGCGGAAACTGGGCCATAATCATTAACAAAAATGAATATAACCGGCTTTGTCGACCATGAGAATGCTCGCATATCCACCGTCTTTACCTATTGACCAGCCCAGGATGTTCCTATACCATGCCCGGTCGGGCTCTAAATCTTAGCGTGAGTTTAAGAGTGGGTATACCAACCCACTCTTTTGTTTAGTGCGGGCCTTACAGGGTATGAGGAATGGGAAATGAATACCGAGTTACAGACTGTCATCGAACAGATGGAACGGGAGCGCGGCATCGACCGCGAGATCCTGATTGAAGCCGTCGAAAATGCCCTGGTGTGCGCATCGCGCAAAAGCACCGGACAAACCCGGGACCTGCGGATCGAAATAGATCGCAACACCTTGGAAATCAAAGCGATGGCCAGTCTTGAAGTCGTCGACAAGTTTAAGCCCGGTCCGGAAGAAATCGACCTTCACAAGGCCCGGGTAACGCATCCGGAAGCGCAGGTGGGCGACCTGATCGATCGGGAGGTTACCCCGGAAAATTTCGGGCGCATAGCAGCCCAGACGGCCAAACAGGCTATTCTACACCGCTTGCGCCAGGCAGAGAAGGACCGGCTCTACGAAGAATACAAGGATCGCGCAGGGGACATCATCAGTGGCGCGGTTCGACGTTTTGACCGAAACGACGTGATTATCGACATTCCGAAAGGCGAGGGCACGATGCCCAGTCGCGAGCGCGTACCCACCGAAGAATACCAGATGGGAGACCGCATCCGGGCCTATATCGTAAGCGTGAAGGCCACGGGGCCAGAAGTCATCCTTTCCCGCAGCCACCCGAATTTTGTCCACCGCCTGTTTGAAATCGAAGTCAGTGAAATCGCCGATGGAACCGTTGAAATCAAGGGCATCGCCCGGGAGGCCGGATTCCGCAGCAAAGTTGCCGTATTGTCCCACAACGACAAGGTCGATCCGGTTGGTGCCTGCGTGGGTATGCGTGGTATCCGGGTGAAGAATATCGTACGCGAGCTGGGCGGTGAAAAAATCGATATCGTCCGTTGGCACGATGATGTCAAAACCTTCGTGACCAACTCTCTCGCTCCCGCCCGTCTGGCTCGCGTCGACGTGGATGAGGATACACGCACGGTCAAGGTAACCGTCGATCAGGACCAGTTGTCGCTCGCCATCGGCAAGAAAGGCCAGAATGCCCGCCTGACCAATAAGCTGACAGGTTGGAAGATCGACATCCGCAAGGACGGACCCGAAACCGACTTCGCCGACGCGGTGGCTGCGGCCATAGGGGATATGTCCAAAATTGAAGGTTTTGGTGAGGCAACCGCGGAAAAGCTCGTCAACAGTGGATTCCTTTCGATTGAAGGGGTCATGGCTGCAGAAGACAGCGAATTGGTAGAAATGGCCGATTTTTCCGCGGACGAGGCTGCCGCGATTAAGGCCGCGGCGGAAAAGTATTACGAAAGGAACGTACGGTAAGGCCCTGCGGGGTTCCACACCGTACGAGAGATCGCATGAGAGTTCACGAATTGGCTAAAGAACTCAAGATGACCAGCAAATGGTTACTCCAGGAACTGGACACATTGGGCATCGAGGTCAAAAACCACATGTCCGCCCTCAAGGACCCGGATGCTGAAAAGATCCGCCGGAAAATCATCGCTGAATACGGTGGAAATGACGGTGCGAACGCGTCGGAAGAAACAGTTGAAGTGCCTGATGCCAGCACGGAAACCGACGCATCAGCGACAAGGCCCGCGGCAGAAGAACCCGCAGAGGCTCCGGCAGGGGCCGAAGAAACCAGCGGGGATGCGGTTGCAACAGGAGAGGGAACGGCCGAGGAAGAACCCAACGCCATTGTGGTAACCGGCCCGGTCGTGGTTCGTGAATTTGCAGAAAAGCTCTCGCTCAAGCCCAACCGCTTGATCGCCACCCTGATGGGCATGAACATTTTCGCGGATATCAATCAGGAAATTGATGCAGACGTGGCGGTTGAGGTCGGAAACAAACTCGATATCCTCGTCCGCAAGGAAAAGAAGAAAAAGAAAAAGCCGGTCCCCCAGCCACAACCGACCGGTACCAAGAAGAAAAAAGACCGATCGAAGAAAAAGAAGGGCGCGGACGAGCTTTCGGGAGACGCAATTATCCGCCCGCCCGTCGTAACGTTCATGGGTCATGTCGACCATGGCAAAACGTCGCTCCTGGACTCCATCCGCGAGGCCAACGTAGTCAAAGGCGAAGCGGGCGGGATTACCCAGCATATCGGGGCATACACCGTCGAAAAAAACGGCCACCTGATTACCTTTCTGGATACGCCCGGTCACGAAGCCTTTACAAAAATGCGCGCACGCGGGGCAAATCTGACGGACATCGCAATCATCGTCATCGCAGCCGATGAAGGCCTCATGCCCCAGACACACGAGGCCATCATGCACGCCAAGGCCTCTGAGGTCGCCATCATCGCTGCCATTAATAAGATGGATCTGCCGGGGGCCAATCCGGACAAGGTCAAGCAGCAGCTTCAGGCCGAAGACCTCGCCCCGGAAGACTGGGGAGGTGAAACGATTTGCGTGGAAGTCAGTGCACAAACCGGTGATGGAATGGATACCCTGCTGGAAATGATTCTGCTCCAGGCGGAAATCATGGAATTGAAAGCCTCTCCCGCCATGCAGCCGGAAGGTTATGTCATTGAAGCCCAGCTCGAAAAAGGCCGCGGTCCCACCGCCAGTCTCCTCGTGACCAACGGCACGTTAAACGTGGGTGACGTCATTGTATGCGGGGTCGCCCATGGTAAAATTAAATTGCTGATGGATGACAAGGGCAAGCCCGTGAAATCTGCCGGGCCCTCACATGCTGTTCGCTGTATGGGCCTTTCGGACGTTCCGGAGGCCGGTGCGAGCTTCGCGTTCAGCGAGAGCGATAAGCAAGCTAAGGCGATCGCCGCCGAGCGGGCAGAACAACTGCGCCAGGACAGCTTGGGCGGGCCTTCCGTCGCCCCCGAAGTGGCCGAAGACCATGATGAGGCTCCGAGAAAAATGAGCCTGGAGGACTTGTTGGCAGCGGCGGGAGCACTGGAAAAGGTCGAGCTCCCCATCGTCCTGAAGACCGATGTCCAAGGCAGCATGGAAGCCATCGTCCAATCGCTGGACGGCATCAAAACCGACAAAATTTCTATAAAATACGTGCTTTCAGGCGTGGGCAGCATCACCGAAAACGATGTGCTGCTGGCCTCCGCATCCGGGGCCATTATCCTCGGCTTCAATGTTCCCATCGAAAACGCGGCCAACAAGATGGCGAAAGCGGAGGGCGTGGAGGTCCGTCTCTACGACATCATCTATGAACTGCTTGAACAGGTTGAAAGGGCAATGACCGGGATGCTTGAGCCGGACATCCGGGAGCTCCTCAGGGGCCAGGCGGAGATTCGACAGATCTTCAAACTTACCAAGCAGGGCAATGTCGCCGGGTGCATGGTCATCAGTGGACGCATCCGCTCGCAGGCCCGGGCCCGGGTGCTGCGTAACGGCGATGTCATATACAAGGGTGCCGTTTCCACGCTCAAGCGATTCCAGAACGATGCCAACGAAGTCCGAGACGGCCAGGAATGCGGCATTCGTCTCGAAAACTTTTCAGACTTTGAAAAGGGCGATATCGTCGAAACCTACGAAATTGAATCCGTCGCCGCAGTCCTGTAATTTTGTCGGCGGCCACGCGGCCGGTTTGCGTCATGGCTTCCAACCGTCTAACCCGAGTCAACCAACTACTGCAGCGGGAAATCGCGGTCGGTATGTACAAGGTCATCAATGTCGAAGGCTTCGACATGTCCACGGTCACGATAACGCACGTATTCACCAGCCCGGATCTGCGTCATGCCCGTGTCCTGGTGTCCATTCGCGGCAAGGATGAGGAGGTCCGGAAGCACCTCAATTTCCTGAAAAAAATCCGTGGCGATCTGCAGCGGGAAGTCTTCAGCAAGGTCACGCTCAAGTACAGTCCACGTTTTCGTTTTGAGCTCGATCACTCCCTGTCTGAAGGGGATCGCATCCTGGCCATCCTGCAGAAACTGGACGCAGAGGAACCGCTACCGGGAAGCGATGCCCAGGATGTGGCCGGGCAAAAGGGGGAGGAGGGAGCGGATGGGTAGACGTGGGGGTAGAAAAAACCGCGATTTAAACCCCGCCATCGACGGGATTCTGCTGGTAGACAAACCGATGGGCAAGACCTCGCACGACCTGGTTGATGTCATCCGCCGGCACTTTAAGCTCCAGAAAGTCGGACACGG
>JAYGFS010000181.1:0-12318 GCA_046581765.1 Verrucomicrobiota bacterium | reverse complement strand
GGCCATGCGAGGGCGCCCCGCGGTACCGCGGATCTTATTTCGAATCCGATAATGCCGCCGACGACGGCCATCTGCTTTGGTCTTTAATCTCATGCTTTTGCCAGCGATTATTCTTCGACTTGTTGTGCCGTAACGAGCTTAGGATACGGCTTTACCCACCTTGCGACGGATGACTTCACCCTGGTAACGAACCCCTTTACCCTTGTAGGGCTCGGCCTTGTAATAGGACCGAATCTGGGCCGCCGCCTGTCCGACCTTCTGCTTGTCGGCACCGGTGATGACCACTTCGGAGGAATTATTTACCACGATATCCACCCCTTCAGGTGGCTCATAATGAATATCGTGTGAAAAACCCAGTGCCAGCACGATGTTGCGCCCCCGCATCTGGGCCCGGAAACCAACGCCTTCGATTTCAAGCACCTTGGCGTATCCGTTACCGACACCCTCAATCATATTGGCAACCAGGCTGCGGGCCGTTCCGTGCATGGCGCGGGCAAACTTGGACTCCTCGTTACGACCCACTTTCACTTCACCGCCGTCCACTTCAAGCGTCACGCAAGGTGGAAACTCTCGAGAGAGTTCACCCTTGGGCCCCTTGGCGCTGAAGCAGCCGTCTTTTACATCGACGGTTACCGCGTCGGGCACGCTTACCGGCTTATTTCCAATTCGAGACATGACTTTACCTGCGGGTTGAATACCGCTTACCAAATATTACAAAGGACTTCACCGCCCACGTGCTTCTTGCGCGCCTGGCGGTCCGTCATGATTCCGTGGGAGGTGCTGAGAATCGAAATTCCCAAACCACCCAGGACACGCGGAATCTTCGTAGCGTTTACATAGTTGCGCAAACCGGGCTTGCTCACCCGCTTTAAGCCGCGTATCACGGGGTCCTGGTCGTTCGTATACTTCAACCACACGACAATCTTTTTCGTGGGAGTTTCGCCTTCTTCAGTGAAATCCTCAATGTACCCTTCCGCTTTCAAGAGCCGAACGATTTCAGCCTTCATTTTTGAATGGGGTATTTCCACGGTCCGGTGTTCGGCCATGGCGGCATTACGAATGCGGGTCAACAAATCTGCAATGGGATCAGACATATTCATATCTTACCAACTCGCCTTGATGACTCCCGGAATTTTACCGGATGAGGCCAGTTCACGGAAACAGATCCTGCACAGTTGAAATTTTCGGATATAGGCGCGTGGCCGTCCGCAACTACGGCATCGGCTGTACTTACGGACGCCGAACTTGGGCGGGCGGTCACATTTGATTACCAGTGATTTTTTAGCCATGATTTATATGCTTCCTACCAATCAGTTCTTGATGGCAAAGGGCATGCCGAAAAGGGTCAGCAACTCTTTAGCTTCCGCGTTTGTCTGCGCCGTGGTGATAATGGAAATATCCATTCCCTGTGTGCGCTTTACCCGGTCCGGGTTGATTTCAGGGAAAATGGTCTGCTCCTCCAGACCGAGGGAAAAATTACCCCGCCCATCGAAAGAGCTCTCGGGAACGCCGCGGAAATCGCGGATACAAGGTAGCGCGGTACAAATCAACCGTTCCAGAAAATCGTACATCTGCTGGCCACGCAGGGTAACCTTGAGGCCGATAGGCATCTTTTCACGCAGCTTGAAATTCGAGATACTCTTCTTTGCCAACGTCGTCACGGGACGTTGCCCGGTAATGCTGGCGAGATCTTCCGCCAGTGCTTTCAGGTCGTCGCGGTCGCCAGCGATGCCTACACCCATGTTGATGACAACCTTTTCCAGGCGCGGCACCTGGTAACGATTTGCATATTTGCCCTCTTCGAGCAACTTGGGCAAAATCGTGTTGACGTACATATTCTTTATGTTCTCAGGAACCATTATTCAGATTCCTCCTTCGTTTTGTCGTCCTTGGAAGGCTTGGAGCCTTTGGCCTCCTTCGTCACCTTCAGATTCGAGACGTGCATCGAGGCCTCACGCTCGATGATACCGCCTTCGGGATTGTCCTGGTTGGGCTTCATGTGCTTCTTGATGAAATTCAATCCTTCAACCAGTGCACGCTGGGTCCCCGGGTATACCTGGAGGACTCTTCCTGACTTCGCCTTGTCGGATCCAGCGATGGCGACCACGACGTCGCCTTTCTTCACATGGCTTTTAATTCTTTTCATTAAAGTACTTCCGGTGCCAGTGACACGACTTTCATGAAGTTACGATCGCGCAGTTCGCGAGCCACCGGTCCGAAGATCCGCGTGCCCCGGGGGTTTTTATTGTCGTCGACGATAATTACCGCGTTGCTGTCAAAACGAATCTGCGAACCATCGGCACGCCGAATGGCATGCTTGGTCCGGACGATGAGGGCATCATGTACCTCACCCTTCTTGACCAACCCCTGCGGCTGCGCCTCCTTCACCGTAATTTTTATAATATCTCCGACGTGCGCATAACGCTTGCGCTGGCCGAGTACACGGATGCATTGCACGAGCTTTGCTCCTGAATTATCCGCTACCTGTAGCTTTGATTCCTGCATTATCATTAGAAAAAGTCTTTCGTCCTATAGGACATCCAGCAAACGCCAATTCTTATTCTTGGAAAGTGGGCGGGTTTCCGTGATGCGAACCCGGTCACCAACCTGGGCCCTGTTCTCTTCATCATGGGCGTAGAACTTTCGGGAACTCCGGATTTCCTTGCCATACAGGGGATGGCGGGTCCGCCGCTCCACCCTGACCACGATGGTCTTATCCATCTTGTCGCTCACAACCACGCCATCGCGTATTTTGCGGTTACCGCGTTTTTCTTGTTCTGACATGGTCATGCGCTCTCGCTTTTCTGCTTCGTGTGTTCGGCCTGCAGGGTCAGGATCCGGGCAACCTGCTTGCGAACCTGGGCCATGCGGGAGGGTTTTTCCAGCTGCCCAAGGGACTGCTGCAAACGAAGGTTAAAAAATTCCTTGTTCGTATCATCCAGGGTGCTTTGCAGTTCCTCTGGAGTCATCTCTCTAAGTTGACTTGCTTTCATGTGTCCAATTCAAATGAGGTCCTGATCAATTGTGTATGCGGCGCTGGATGAAGCGGGTACGCAGCGGCAACTTGGAAGCCGCCAGGCGAAGCGCTTCGCGCGAGCCGGATTCAGCCACGCCGCCAACTTCAAACAAAACGCGTCCCGGCTTGATCTTGCACATCCAATGATCAACATTTCCCTTGCCTTTACCCATGCGGGTCTCAAGCGGCTTCTTGGTATAGGGCTGGTCGGGAAAAATCCGGATCCATATTTTACCCTTACGTTTCAGGTGTCGGTTGATCGCCACGCGACAGGCTTCAATCTGGATGTTGGTGATCATTCCACGTCCCAGGGACTGCAGACCGTATTCACCAAAGGCCAGGGTGTTACCGGAGGTTGCGACGCCGCGGTTACTGCCGCGTTGCCGCTTCCGGTACTTCACACGTTTAGGCATAAGGGGCATTAGACGTGTCCTCCTCTACTTCCGGTTCCTTGCAAATCCAGACTTTCACACCGATAACCCCATAGGTTGTTTCGGCCTGGGTCGTTCCGTATTCAATGTTCGCACGCAGCGTGTGTAACGGAATTTTCCCCCGCTTATAGCTTTCACGGCGAGCGAGTTCCGCACCATTGAGACGACCACCACACTCGACCTTGATACCGAGGGCGCCCAATTCCATGGCCATCTGCAGCGCACGCTTCATGGCACGGCGAAACGAGATTCGACGTTCCAGTTGCAACGCAATGTTCTCTGAAACGAGTTGCGCATTGAGGTCCGGTGTCTTGATCTCCTTGATCTCGATATAAATTTCCTTGCCGGTCATTTCCGAAATCTTTTCGCGCAACTTCTCAACGTCCTGCCCTTTACGGCCGATAACGATACCCGGGCGCGCCGTATAGATCGTAATGCGTGCACGATTCGCGTAGCGTTCAATAATCACTTCCGGAACAGCCGCATCTTTCAGCTGATTCATCACCATTTTACGAACCATAAGGTCCTCGTGGAGCAAGTTCCCGAAGTCTTTTTTATCGGCATACCAGCGCGACCGCCAGTCCTTGGTAATAGTGATCCTAAAACCAATTGGATTTACTTTTTGTCCCACGTTTACGTACTCCTGAAATTCAGTCTTCGTCTTTGCTTAAAATAATTCGAATGTGACTCGTGCGCTTGGCGATCGGCTTGAACATGCCACGTGCGCCATACCAGCCACGACGTAAAATGGGGCCGTCTTCAACCACCGCAAGCTTGACCACCAGGTCTTCCGCAGACAAACCGTTATTGTGTTCGGCATTGGCAATGGCCGATTTTAACGTTTTACCAAAAAGTTTTGCGGCTTTCCGCTCACTGAAATCGGTAATATTCAGGGCTTCAGAGACCGGTCTACCCTGGATTTCCCGGGCGAGATCCCGTGCCTTCTTGGGCGCGATCCGCGCATATTTTGTTACCGCTTTAACTTCCATCAGAATCTTCGTTTTTATACGGAATAACCCGAATGCCTCGCAGGGGCTCTTCCGTTTCCTTCAAAATTTCAATCACCGCGCCGGACAGGCCCGGACGCACATCTATCACGCGTACTCTTCCTATCCCTTGACCTTCCTGAACCAGCGAGAACTGCATGCCCGACTTAACGCCGGATTCTGCTCCGATATCCAGGATCACCATGTTCAAATCTCCTTGAAAATCACTCACCCGACCATCAAAGAGTGAACGATTAGATTTCGTTGCAACTCTCACGCTGGGACCGACTTCTGCAGATTCGTCTCTGACCAATTGTCGATCAAACTCGGCCTGCATCCGGGCCAAAGAAGCGGACAACCTAGCGACTTGTTTTTGATAATCCAGCTTTTCCTGCAATAATCTATCCTGTTGCTTCAGGAGCTGTTTTACGGCTGTCTGGGCCTCTTCCGCTTCAATCCGGCTGGTTTTCAACGCCAGGTGCAAATTCGTTGCCACAAGTTTAAATTCGGCCACTTCTTGCGAATCAACTTCACCCGAAACCACCGGATTGGTGACATAGGCCTCCCGGACCTCCATAACCACATTGGTTACGACCGAGTTGGTCACCACGATCGCGGTTTCCGTCACCCTCACCTGCTGGTTTGTCACCAGCACGGGCACATGCTCCGCGATCTTCCGAAGCTCCCTGGAAACAGACCTTTCCAGGCCAACGATCTGTTGCTTCAAAGAACGTGCCTGCATCGTACTGAGCAGGCAAAGCCCCAGGAGGGTACCGACAAGCAGGATGCTCAAAAGCTTCTGAGAACTCTTTGGCATCATCACCTGGTCTTAAGGTGGGGAACGACCCCGCTCACTTGAGGGTTTTATCCGTGGCTGTGCCGTGACGCTTAAACCCGCGAGTCAGGCTGAATTCACCCAGCTTGTGACCCACCATGTTTTCTGTCACGAAAACATTGATGAATACTTTGCCGTTATGCACGGAAAAGGTATGCCCAACAAAATCCGGAATGATCATCGACCGGCGTGACCAGGTCTTGATGATATGCTTTTTTCCGCCGGCCTGTTGCTCAACCTTCTTGAGGAGTTTCGGACAGACATAGGGTCCTTTACTAATTGAACGTGGCATACCTTATTTTCTCCGCTTGACGATAAATTTATTCGAGGCCTTACGGCGCGAACGGGTTTTCTTGCCCTTGGCCAGCTGACCCCAGGGCGAGACCGGATGTCCACCACCTGAAGTACGACCTTCACCACCACCCATCGGGTGGTCAACCGGGTTCATGGCAACCCCGCGAACGGTCGGGCGACGGCCCTTCCAACGCATGCGGCCCGCTTTCCCCATGACTTGATTCATGTGGTCGTGATTGCCTACCCGGCCAATGGTCGCATAGCACTTGACATTGATCATCCGAATTTCTCCGGAGGGCAACTTCAGGTTTGCATACCCACCTTCGCGCGACATCATCTGTGCGCCCAGGCCGGCGCTGCGAACAATCTTGCCGCCGCGATTTGGATACAACTCAATATTGTGCAGGGGCAGGCCGAAGGGAATCTTCTCCAGCGGCAAGGCATTCCCCACCTTGGGCTCCACGTCCGGCCCGGAATAGAGCGTCATGCCGACTTCAATCCCGCCCGGGGCGAGGATGTAGCGCTTCTCGCCATCTGTGTAATGCAGCAAGGCGATATTAGCGGAACGATTCGGATCGTACTCGATGGAGGCAACCTTGGCCGGGATCCCGTGTTTGTTACGCCTGAAATCAATTTTGCGGTAGGCCCGCTTGTGTCCTCCGCCACGGTGACGCACGGTGATGCGTCCGGCCGAGTTACGCCCCGCCTTGGACTTCAAGGGCAGGATCAACGACTTTTCGGGACGATTCGTGGTGATTTCCGCAAAGTCGGAGAGAACCGTAAACCGATTACTCGGGGTCGTAGGTTTTCTTTTCTTAACAGCCATGAATAAATCCTTATCCTGATTAAGTCAGGTCAATACGATTGCCTTCAGCCAGGGTGACCACCGCCTTTTTCCAGGCGGCGGTGATACCGTAGCTCTGCCGACGTTCGCGCTTTTTCTTGCCTTTGCGATGCATGGTATTCACCTTCGTAACCTTCACGCCAAAGAGCTTCTGGACAGCGTCCTTAATCTCCAATTTGTTCGCGTCCGTTGCGACCTTGAACACATACTGGTTGTTAACTTCGGAAAGGATGGTTCCCTTCTCGGTCAACACCACCTTATGAATGAGTAAATTCTCGTTTTTCATCTTGTCATCCGCCTGATGTTCAGGCGGCTTTCTCGCTGGATAACCGTTGTTCAAGCGCTGGAAGCGCATCCTTCGTAACCATGATAACCGGGTAACGCACCAACTGATAGGTGTTCACGCTGGCCGCCGTGGTGATTTCAACTTTTGGAATATTCCGCGATGCCAGGACGAGGTTCTGATCGACCGCATTTGTAATCACCAACGCAACGCGCACATCCAGGTTTTTCAGGATAGCCGCAAATTCCTTTGTCTTCGGAGCGGAAAGCGCCAAATTTTCGAGTACAAACACCTGGCCTGCAGCAACATTTTCACTGAACGCACGCTGGAAAGCCAACCTGGCCTGCCGACGGCTGATCGTCTTGCGATAGTTCCTCGGTTTCGGACCGAAGGTCACGCCCCCCCCTCGCCATATGGGCGACTGACGGAAACCGGTCCGTGCGCGGCCAGTACCCTTCTGTTTCCACAACTTTCGATTGCTGCCGGCCACTTCAGCTTTGCCCAGGGTCGATGCGGAACCCTGTCGTTGGTTGGCCTGGTAAGCAACGATGGCATCCTGGACAGACTGAAGGCCTTTATCAAAGACCAACAAATCATCGGAGAGTGTGTACTCACCCGTCTGCTTGCCCTTTGTATTTTTTACCGGTATGGTGCTCATTTCTTTCCTTACGCTTTCTTCATCGCCTTGCGGATTTGAACATACCCGCCATTCGGGCCGGGTACGGCCCCCTTGACGAGGATCGCATTATCTTCCTCGCGCACGGCGATCACTTTCAAATTCTGTACCGTGACCTGCTTGCTGCCCATCTGGCCGGGCATCTTCTTGCCCTTAAAGACCCGGGACGGGAAGGTACACTGGCCGATGGAACCCGCTGTGCGGTGGTGATGCGAACCGTGCGTGGCACGGCCACCAGCAAAGTTCCAGCGCTTTACGACGCCTTGAAAACCACGGCCTTTCGAGATCGCGGTCACATCGACGAAATGCACGTCCGAAAAGGTATCCACGCCAACGTTGTCTCCAGCCTTGAGCTCGGATTCCGCGTCTACGCGGAATTCCTTCAACCGCCGATGGGGAGCAACCCCCGCCTTCGCGAAATGCCCCGTGCTCGGCTTATTGACCCGCTGGGGCTTCTGTTCGCTGAAAGCGATTTGAACGGCATCGTAGCCGTCCGTTTGCGCGGTCTTTCGCTGTACGACAACACAAGGTCCGGCTTCGATTACCGTAACCGGTACCTGGTTGCCGGCCTCGTCGAAAACCTGGGTCATGCCTACTTTCTTTCCAATGAGTGCGTTCATCGATTATCTCAGATCTTAATTTGGATATCCACCCCGGCGGGGAGGTTCAGTTTTTTCAATTCATCGACTGTTTTCGCGGTGGGATCGATAATATCCAGCATGCGCTTATGCGTGCGTATCTCGAACTGCTCCATGGATTTCTTGTTCACATGGGGGCTCCGATTCACGGTGTATCGTTCGATACGGGTCGGCATCGGGATGGGACCTGCCACGCGGGCACCCGTGCGCTTAGCCGTTTCAACGATATCGGACGATGACCGATCGAGTACACGATGATCAAACGCCCTTAATTTAATACGAATTCTCTGACTGGCCATTGCACTACCCTTAATAGATTATAATCTTCTCTTTTACATCGTCCGGAACGACTTCGAACTGAACCGGTTCCATGGTATAGTTCGCCCGGCCCCGCGTGAGTGAACGCAGGGCCGTCGAATATCCAAATAATTCTGCCAGCGGCACCAGGACACGAATCAACTGCACGCCTTCCTGCGCATCCATATCCTTCACCTTTCCCCGGCGAGTCCCCAGGTCTGAAAGCACATCACCCATGTGTTCCTCGGGCGTGAGTACTTCTACTTCCATAATGGGTTCCAGTAGTTGCGGATGTCCAGCCTGCACCGCATCCCGCAACGCCATAGATGCCGCCGAACGAAAGGCCATATCGGTGGAGTCCACGGGATGAACATCCACACCCTGCACCCGCACATGGATATCGACCAACTGGCTGCTCCCCAACACGCCGGTGACCAGGCCGTCTTCGATACCCTGCACGAGGGCATCGTGAAACTCCCCTGGGAGATCGCCCTTCGAAACGTCGATGCTGATTTCATTTCCGGAGGCACGCTGGCGAGGCTCGACGGCCAATTGAATGCCGGCAAACTGGCGCTTGCCACCAATTTCGCGATCAAACGTGCTCGAGGCCGAGCCTTTTCCCTGGATGGTTTCACGGTAGGCCACCATCGGCTTGCCCGCATTGGCCTGGACTTTAAATTCACGAAACATCCGGTCCTTGATAATCTCCAGGTGCAACTCACCCATGCCCCGAATGATGGTCTGTCCCGTCTCGAGATCGGATACGACCTGGAAGGTGGGATCCTCTTCGGACAGGACACGAAGCGTGTGGTTCAAGGCTTCGCGATCCGCCTGGGACTTCGGCTCTATCGCCATCGAAATAACCGTTTCCGGGAATTCAATCCGTTCAAGCACGATGGGTGACTTCTCCAGGCACAGCGTATCGCCCGTCGTCACGTTCTTAAATCCAACGATGCCGCCAATCTCGCCGGTGTACAGGGCGTCAACGTCTTCCCGGCTATTCGCGTGCAGACGAAGGATACGACCGAGGCGTTCCCGCTTGTTCGTGCGCGGGTTGTAAACATTCTGCCCTTTTTCGAGGACACCGGAGTAAACGCGCACGTAGGCAATTTTCCCAACGTAGGCATCGTGTGCGATCTTGAAGGAAAGCGCGCTGAGCCCGGCGTGGTCGCTCACCGCGCGCTCCGTGGGCTCTCCTGTCTTCGGATCTTTACCTGCTGCGGGCATGATATCATCGGGTGCAGGAAGATAATCGACAATGGCATCCATGAGCGGCTGGATACCCTTGTTCTTCAAAGCGGAACCGACAAGTACGGGAACAAATGTGCCCTTGACCGTTGCCCGGCGAATACCCGCTACAATCTCGGCTTCAGACAGATCGGGGTTTTCCATGTAGGCTTCAAGAACCTGCTCGTCGCACTCAGCCACGGCCTCGATCAAGCGGGACCGGGAAGCCTCGGCTTCCGCGCGGAATTCCTCGGGAATCTCCTGGATATCGATCTGTTCACCCTTGGATTCCTCGTCGAAGACAAAGGCCTTCATCCGGATGAGGTCAAAAACCCCTTTGAAACGATCTTCTGAACCCCAGGGCATTTGAACGGGAAAGGCCGGAACCTTCAGTTTGTCAACGATCTGCTCGACCACCCAGTTGAAGCGGGCCCCGGTACGATCCATTTTGTTTACAAAAGCGATACACGGGACCTTGTATTTGCGCGCCTGGCGCCAGACGGTTTCAGACTGCGACTGCACTCCGGCGACGCCACAAAAGACCCCGACGGCCCCGTCGAGCACCCGCATGCTGCGCTCCACTTCAACCGTAAAATCAACATGCCCGGGCGTGTCGATAATGTTGACCATGTGCTCACGCCAGTAACAGGTGGTTGCGGCACTGGTGATGGTGATCCCCCGCTCGCGTTCCTGCTCCATCCAGTCCATGACCGCGGTACCATCATGGACCTCGCCAATCTTGTGGACCTTGCCGGTATAGAAAAGGATGCGTTCGGTGGTGGTGGTTTTTCCCGCGTCGATATGGGCAGCAATGCCGATGTTGCGAATCAAGTGCAGACGACAGCTTCGGCCCGGGGCTTCACGCCCTCCAGCCTCTGCATTCTTCTGTTTCGCTTGTGACATAACTATTGCCATAGTACTTGACCAACGTGGACCCCTCCTGAAACTTACCACCGATAATGTGCGAATGCCCGGTTTGCCTGGGCCATCTTGTGGGTATCATCCCGCTTCTTAATTGCAGCACCCGTACGGTTGTAGGCATCCAACAATTCATTCGCGAGGGCTTTCGCCATCGGCACGCCTCGACGTCCACGGGAAAAATTGATTAACCAGCGCATACCCAGCGCCAGGCCGCGGTCGCTGTTCACCTCAATCGGAACCTGGTACGTGGCACCCCCAACCCGACGGGATTTCACTTCCAGTTGCGGCCGGATATTGTCGATAGCGGCCTCAAAAATCTCAACGGGATTGCCTTCCGCCTTCTCCTCGATAATTTCAAGGGCATCATACATGATGCGCTCAGCAACAGAACGCTTCCCCTTCTTCATCATATGAGAAATGAAACGGGATACCATCTCACTGTCATACTTGAGATCGGGTGCGATGTTCTTCTTTTGTGCTTTGCGTCTTCGTGACATCGATTAATCCTTCTTGGGGCGCTTGCAGCCATACTTGGAACGGCTCTGCTTGCGGGAATCCACACCCAAGGCATCCAACGCGCCCCGGACAATGTGGTACCGGACACCCGGTAAATCTTTGATCCGACCGCCGCGCACGAGTACCATGCTGTGTTCCTGTAAATTATGGCCTTCGCCAGGGATATAGGCGGTGATCTCCTCGCCATTCGTCAAGCGAACACGAGCAATCTTCCGCAGGGCCGAGTTTGGCTTCTTCGGCGTCTGCGTTTTTACAATCAGGCATACCCCCCGGCGTTGCGGGCACTGATGCAAGGAGCGCGACTTGCTCTTCTTGCGTATGGGTTTTCGCCCTTTTCTTACTAACTGGTTGATAGTCGGCATAGTACAGTCCTGTGATCAAAAGAGCCGCGGAACCTACAGAACCGCCCCGGGCCTTTCAATGTTTAAGTTTCAAATTTCCGATGAATTATGGTCTTCGAGGAATCCATCTCCCAACATTTCCTCGGCGGAGACCGGCTCCCCGAGGTACTTCAGTTTAATATTGCGGTACATCTCAAAACCCGTACCCGCCGGGATCAAGTGGCCCATAATCACATTTTCCTTGAATCCACGAAGGAAATCCTTCTTCCCAAGGGCGGCCGCTTCGGTGAGGACCCGGGTGGTATCCTGAAAGGACGCTGCAGAAATGAAGCTTTCCGTCTCCAGCGCGGCCTTGGTGATACCCAGCAGCACAGGGGTCGCTTGAGCCGGGCGGCGGCCTTCCTCCTTGGCCTGCTTGTTGACGTCCTCGAAGTTCAACTTCTCAATCTGTTCACCCCACAGGAAGGGCGTATCACCGCTATCCGTGATCCGAACCTTCCGCAACATCTGGCGAACGATAATCTCGATGTGCTTGTCGTTGATTTCCACCCCCTGTAAACGATAAACCGCCTGGACTTCGTTCACCAGGTACTCCTGGAGTTCCTCGGGTCCACAGACCTCAAGAATTTCATGCGGAATAACCGGACCTTCCGTCAACTGCTGGCCTTTGCTCACATGGTCCCCGTTGAACACAACCACGTGCTTGCCCATCGGGATCAAATGCTCTTCCGGTTCCTCCGACTTAAAGATGCCCGAACCCTCGCACTTCGAACATTCTACTTTTACTTTCTCTGTCTTTTTTGGGGGTGTCTTCTTTCCCTCTTTTTTATCTCGCGTTTTCGCTCCGGTTGCCCGAGCAACAGGCAGGTCTTTTCCATCAGCATTAGCCTTATCCGGTTCGGCAGGCTTCTCCACCATCACAGTTTCGCGTGAACTGCCCTTGCCACCGCAGACATCACATACCTGCACATCACGAACCAACAGGCGACGCTTACCCCGCGAGGTTCCTTCAA
>JAYGFS010000024.1:0-3522 GCA_046581765.1 Verrucomicrobiota bacterium | reverse complement strand
AGCACACCGGTCTCGATACGAAGGGTTTTGCTCCCAAGGGGGATTTCTACGAACTTAGCATCTTTCATTTCTTATTTTCCTTTTGGTTCCAAGGACGCTTCTTTGAAAATGGAGCATGCGCAACGGCGCACGAAGAGAGCGAGACGGTTGCCCGTCCGGGGATCGGAAAGCGCGGGTAAGGCTTCTGCAAATGTCCGCGGTGGCGGCAAAGCGTACTAGCGACGGAGTCCGAGTCGCTTGATGAGCTCCTGATAACGATTACCGTCTTGGTTCATCAGGTACTTCAAGAGGCGACGACGTTTGCTCACCATGAGCAACAATCCGCGACGCGAGTGATGGTCCTTTTGGTGGACCTTGAGGTGCTCCGTCAACTCGAGGACACGCTTGGTCAGAATGGCAACCTGGACCTCGGGCGAACCGGTATCCGTTTCGCCACGCCCATAGTCTTTTGCGATTTCTGCCTTAGCTACTGCATCCATGTTGAGTCACACTTTCCCTTATCTTGCCTGCTCTTTGTCTTCTTTTGACTTCTTCTATCTTCTAGGAGCTTCCTAACTTCTATGATTTATTAGGTTTCTTGTGTTAATTTGGCGCGGACTATACGGGCCGGGTGCTCCCTGACAAGTCCCAAATCGAAGAAACGAGCGGGAACTTGGCGGCAAATGAAGGGATTTGTGCCCATTTTACCCTTCAAGCCGGGATTGAACGCATGCAACAGGCTCCCCTTACGTGCTATACTCAGCGGGTAGCCCCGATGTACACCAGACGCCAGACCCTCATGCTCGTAACCTTCCTCGCAGGTTTATCCTGTGTTCTTGGCGGGATTACGCGAGGACCGCTCATCTCCTTGCCGGTGCCGGGTTCGGTTTATATTCGCTGGGTTACGGATGTGGTCGAGACCACCCGGATTGATTTCGGGCTGACGCCCAGTTACGAGGCCGGTTCCTTTGTAACCGATCCGGCGAGCGAGCACCAGGTGGTCCTTACCGGGGCCCCCGACGGGGCGGTTATTTATTACCGCGTGGTGGAGACGGGCGAGGTGGTAGCGGTCGCAAGCGTGTTTCGTGCCCCACCCGCCAGCGACCAGGGTTTCCGCTTCGCCGCGATCGGGGATTTTGGGACCGGTTGGGCGAGTTCGGACGCGGTCGCGGCCGCCATTCCGCCCTTCGCACCCTGGCTCCTCCTCTCCGTGGGCGACAACGTATACGAAAACGGTGCGCCCTCCGAGCTGGATCCGAACCTGTTCACTCCTTTTCAATCCGTATTTTCGCAAGCCCCTTTCATGCCCGCCCTGGGGAATCACGACATCGCCACCGATAGCGGTTTTCCTCTCCTCGGAGCCTTGAGCCTTCCGGAAAATGGACCCTACCTGGAACGCACCTACTCGTATGATTACGGTAACATCCATTTCACCGTCATCGACTCCACCAGCATACAGATTGACGCCCTCCGGCCCGCCGTACTCAACTGGCTGGACCAGGACCTGGCGGCCACGCTCCAGCAATGGAAAGTTGTTTATTACCACCACCCGCCGTATACGAGTTTGTTTTATTGGGGGGAGGAGGATACCATGCGCGAATTTGTGGTGCCGATCCTGGAGCGCCGGGGCGTGCACCTGGCCATCGGCGGACACAACCATACCTATGAGCGCATCAATCCGATCAATGGCATTCACTACATAACCACCGGGGCAGGGGGCAGAACCCTGTACGGCCTGACCCAGCGTGCGCCGTACTCGGCGCTCATCAACAACGCCGTCCACAGCTACATGGGTTTCGAGGTCATGGGGAGCAGCATGATCGTGCGCTGCATCTCAAAAGACCTGGAGTTGCTGGACGAATTCCTGATCGACCTCGACCATCCATTCAAGATGGACGGCCTGCTGGATCGCGGTGCGGTGGGGTTGAACGGATGCTACGCCAGCTTGACCGGGACCACCCTCTACCTGGCCTTTCCGGACACCACGGGGTCACCCTTGTTCTCCCACCTCTACATCAATAGCGAAACAAATTCGGTTGGTCAGGCACCGGGCGGGATGCAGGCGCAGATCCTCACGCCGGATCTCTACCTGCAGGCAGACCACAGCTATGGCGCTCATAGCTGGGGGTGGAATCTCACCCTGACGAATGCCCTGACAACCCTGCACGCAAGCCGGACCGCCCCCCCGTCGCGCGGGGTCCGCGTGGTCGAGGGCACGATCGACCTGGAGGAAGCTTTCGGCGGCGTGCCGGAAAAACTTTACCTGGCCAAGGTGAGTTACACGAATGGCCTGGTCGTTGATCAGTGGCCCACGCCGACCGTCCTGGATACGAATATCGTGGCGGATGAATATTTTGTGCTCGATCTCGTACTGGTGGCAAACGATTTTCCCGCTCCCGACCAAACCAATACACACTACGCTGCCAAGGGAGACACGATTCGGATCGGGATGGATCCGGCCCACCCCGGGGACCATTTCACGTGGCAACAACTGGCCGGGCCGGAATCCGTGGTAACGGACCCGGCGACCAACGCCTTCTCGTTTACCTACGACGATGTATCCTCAAACGAGGTCGCCTTTCTGTTTTCCTACGCGGTGAACGATTCCCGTTTCGCGGGCACCAATATACAGCGCGTGGTTTTTGTCCCTTCCACCGACAGCGATGGCGACGGCCTGCTCGATTACGAGGAAACCCATGGCATCGACGTGCTCAATACGCCCTTCGATCCGGACGGCCAGCTGACCCAGCCCCTGCTGACGGATTCGGATTCAGACGGCATGAGTGACGCGCATGAAGTGTATGCCGGTACCGACGCGAATAGCCCAAGCAGCCGTTTCGCACTCCTGGACATGGTCACGGCAAGCAGCCTTGGTACCCAGACTGTGCGCCTCTACTGGAGCAGTGCCCCGGATCGCCATTACCGGGTCCTGCGCAGCGTGGATATCGATGGACCCTATGAAGCCGTCGCGGAAGCGCTTCCCGCTACCCCACCCATCAACAACCACCTGGATCTCTACCTCGTGAACCAGGCACCCTATTACTATCAAATCCAGGTGCTGAAAGAGTGAACGACCGGGTAGGGTCACCGCATATTTCGGTTGACCTGAAGGGACCCCGGGGCGATATTCGCCGCCTCTAACCTAACCCCGGGGTCCAGTATGCATCTGTTATCTGCCACCGTTCGAGCCGGTCTCTTCATCCTCCTCTTGACCGGCGACCTGTCCGTGCGCAGTCTCGCCAGCGGCGAAGGCTGGACCAGTGACTTTGAAGCCGCAAAAACGCAGGCGGCCAAGGAAAACAAGGACCTACTGATCGATTTCACCGGCTCCGATTGGTGTGGCTGGTGTAAACGCCTTGTGGCGGAAGTTTTCAAGCACGACGCGTTCAAGGAGGGCGTCGCGGATTCCTTTGTCCTGGTCGAGTTGGATTTTCCTTCACCGAAGGTGCCGCAAAGTGACGCGTTGAAAGTGCAGAACGCGGAGCTCAAGGACCGGTACGGCATTCGTGGCTATCCCACGATATACCTCACGGATGCCGCCGG
>JAYGFS010000659.1:0-3244 GCA_046581765.1 Verrucomicrobiota bacterium | reverse complement strand
AACCCGGTGCAGATGCAGGTCGATGGAAAGGGGCGCCTCTGGGCCGCCTCGTGGAACACCTACCCGAAATGGGAGCCGCTCAAGCGGATGAATGATTGCCTCATGATCTTTCCCGATGCCAACCGGGACGGGGTGGCGGACCAGCGCATCATCTTTGCCTACGTCCACAACCCGCTGGGCTTTGAGTTCTGGAACGGGGGCGTACTGGTCACGTCCGGTCCGGACCTGCTCTTCCTGAAGGATAGCGATGGCGACGACCGAGCGGATATCCGTTTTGTCATGCTCCAGGGCTTTGGCACCTCGGATACGCATCATGCCGCCAATAACCTCATCTATGGACCCGGCGGCGGGATTTACTGGCAGAGCGGGATCTTCCTCGTCCACAACCACGAGCATCCCTGGGGTAAAAGCCTGAACACGGGATCCTCGGGCATGTATCGCTTTGACCCACGGCGCTTCACCATCAACGTTCACGCGGGCAATTCGCCCAATCCCCACGGCACCAGTTTCGACTACTGGGGCTACTGCTACGCAAACGACGGCACGGGCGGGCGCTCCTACCAGGTTCGGCCCGAGGGCAAGGGTTTCCGGATGCACACCCTGTTGAAGAAGGAGGTTCGGCCGGTCGCCGCCGACGCCATTGTCTCGTCGTCGCACTTCCCCGAGTCCGTGCAGGGGCAGTTCATGGTGTGCAACACCATCGGCTTCCTCGGGCTCAAGAACTACGAGCTGCACCGTGATGGACTGACGGATCCCAAGATGGAAAAAGGGCAGGTCTGGGGAACGCCCACGGAGTCGATGCTCCAGAGCAACGACCGGAACTTCCGTCCCACCGACGCGGTCTTCGGCGAGGACGGGGCGCTCTACATTTCCGATTGGCACAACATGATCATCGGCCACATGCAGCACAACATCCGGGACCCGAACCGGGACCACCTGCACGGTCGCATCCTGCGCCTCAGCGCGGTGGGCCGTCCGCTGCAAGCCCCGGTGCCCATCGATGGACAGCCGATCGCGGTACTGCTCAACAACCTCAAGCATCCCGTCGACGGGGTGCGCCACCGCACCCGGGTGGAATTGAGCGAGCGGGATTCCGAGGCGGTCATCGCGGCCACCCGCGAGTGGATCAAGCCCTTCGACGCCGCGAAGCCGGATGAAGCGCACCACCTCCTGGAGGGGCTGTGGGTGCACCAGCAGCACAATGTCCGGAACGAGGCCCTGCTGGAGCAGTTGCTCCAGTCACCCGTCGACCACGCCCGCATCGCGGCCGGCACGGTAAAGCACTTCTGGCACAACGTGGACGCCACCAGCGGCCGGATTTACGCCCGGGAAGCGGAAAAGGAAGAGGCCCTCCCGGTCGTGGTCCCCGGGCACTTTTCCTCGGCCGAGGCCCAGGTGTACCGGCTTGGTGCCGAGGTTTATTCCCGCGAGGCGCATTGCATCACCTGCCATCAGCCCGACGGCAAGGGGCTCGCGAACGTGTACCCACCCCTGGCGGGAAGTCGCTGGGTCACCGGCAACCCGGAGCGCCTGATCAAGGCCACCCTGCACGGGCTCTGGGGCCCGATGGAGGTGAACGGGGTGGCCTACGATCCCGCCAAGGGGGTTCCACCCATGACCGCCTTCGCTTCCATCCTCAAGGACCAGGAAATAGCCGCCGTCTTGACCTACGTACGCAACAGCTTTGGCAACAAGGCCCCGCTCGTCGGGGCGGCCGCGGTGAAGCGCGTGCGGGCCGCAAACAACGACCGGACTATATTCTGGAAGCCGGCGGAGCTGCTCGAGGCGCATCCCCTGGCTGAATAGGGGCCTTTGCCCGGCCTCAGGCGCGCGCGATGGTGCGGCGCGCGAGCAGCAGCATGCCCAGGAGGACGAGCACCCAGGTGTTCGGTTCCGGGATTGCGCTGACCACGTCGCCGAAACTCGTCCCGATGCGAAGGGCATCGACATGATAGGTGTCGCCGGCTTCCTGGAAGGCCCGGCGGATGTTGAATACCGCGCTGCCGGAAAGGTCGAGGGCGTCGTTTAGGGTGGAGGACGTGGAGCTATTGAGCCCTTCGCTCAGGAAGGTGGGATTCACGAAGATATGCGCGGTATCGTAGGCGGCTCCCCCGGTGGTGTTCTCCATTTTCAAGACGAGGAAGTAGGTCGTCCCCACGTCGGAGTTGATCCCGGTGTCCTGGGACCCGGTTGGAGCCGTGCCGGCCCGGACCTGGAAGGTGCCGTCGCGGTCCAGGACGCTCATGGCGGGGTTCTCGCTGGTGGGCAGGAAGCCCGCCTGGAAAAAATCGGGGCTCACGGCGGGCGTGTTGTCGATCGCGTTTCGATACAGCAGGCTCATGTAGAGGGTGCCGGTCTGGGCGGGCAGGGGACGGTTGGCGATCACCTCGATGAGGTTATTGGGAAAGGAGAGGCTGAGGGCCTTGCTGCCGCCCCCCACCGAGATTTCCCCGGCGCTGTAGCTCAAGCCGCCGTCGATGACCTGGTAGGTCCCGGTCCCGGCCGTGGTCCAACCCCCGGACCACCCGGTTCCGCCATTCAGGCCGGCGAGGGGGGCTGCGCTGGGGTAGGTCTCGAAGTCCTCGAGGGAGATCAGGCTGCCCCAGGAGCACCCCGCGACACCCAGGAGAAAGCCGAAACGGTAGATGGTGGACCTCATGGGGCCAGTGTAGCTTAAGTTTGCGGTGCTTGTCAGGCATTTTCCGGGCCCGGGATCGGCGCGACATTTGGGTGGAGCCCCTCCCCGGACCGCGCTATGATGCCGTGGTCCGCCCACCCGGCGCGTCCAGGCCCATGAGCAAAAAAAAGAACCAGCCACCCGCCCGCCTCAGCCCCGGGCAGGCCTTTATCGGGCGCTTTCGTATCAACCTGATCATGTCGCTGATCCTCACCTACCTGCCCCATCTCGGCCTGGTCCTCACGCCGGTTCTTTTCCTGCTGAGCCCCTTTGTTGCGCTGGAGCAGGTGCTGGGCCTGGGCTTCAGCACCTCGGTTCTCTTGTACGGTGGGGCGATCCTCGTCCTGGCCCTGACGGGGGCCATGAAACAACGCATGCGGTATATCGGCTTCCTGCTGATCCTGTCGGGGAATATCGGCCTCGCCATCTGGGCGGCTAAACACGTGTACGTCTAAGCCAGCGGCCCGGGATCCCTGCTTGCCAGGTCCCGGTCTTCCGGTTAAGCTGGGCGACCGAGAACGGAGAAGATAACCATGATAAACGTCCTGCTGCTTCCCGCCCTTATGG
>JAYGFS010000044.1:0-11288 GCA_046581765.1 Verrucomicrobiota bacterium | reverse complement strand
GTTGACGGCGTGGCATTGTTTGATGCCACCGACAGCTTCTCGTACATCAACAGCACCGGGCTCGACGGCAGCCCGCTCGGCGGGGGACCTGGCGACGGGGTCTGGAACCGTGATGCCTATGTCAACGAACACCTCAGCTTCGACGCGGCTTTTGCCCACCAGGCGATGAACCAGCACCACTACCACGTCAACGCCCCGGCCCTCCGTTACCTCCTGGGCGACAGTGTTGACCATGATCCTGCACTCAACGTCTACACCGAGGACTTTAACGGGGCGCACTCGCCGATTGTCGGCTGGGCGGCCGACGGCCATCCGGTCTATGGCCCCTATGGCTACAGCGACCCCAATGATCCCGACTCCGGAGTGCGCCGCATGATCAGTGGCTACCAGAAAAGAAACGGCAGCAACGGTTCAAGCAACCTCGGCGTGACCGGGCGTGGCAGCTTGCCGGAGTGGGCCAACCGGCTGGAAGGTCGCAGCACGACCCTCAGCCCCCCTGGCCATGGCCCGAATGTCAGCCCGGCTTTCCGGCTCGGTCATTACCTGGAGGACTATGCCTACAAGGGGGACCTGGTGGGCTTGAGCCTGGGTGCGGACTTCGACCTCGACGAATACAACGGCCGCTTCTGTGTCACCCCGGATTTCCCCGGCGGGGTCTGGGCCTACTTCACCGTCATCGAGGTGGACGGCACCCCGGTTTTCCCGTACACTGTCGGTCGCAATTTTTACGGTACGCCAAGCGGCATGTCCGTAGGGAGCATCCCGGAAACGGCCGAGCGGTTCTTTATCGGCGGGCCGGGAAAGCCGCACCGGGCGCTTGAGATCGCTGCGGAGAGCGGCGCGGTCATGCTTAGCTGGGACACGGTGGAGGGGGCCGACTACCAGCTTGCGTACAGCCCCGACCTGGGAACCTGGACAGACAATGCCGTCGCGTTTACCGCGGACGCGACCACGGAGCAAATCGTGGACAACCCGGCCGCCGCCGTGCAAAGCCGTTTTTACCGCCTCGAGCGAACCGGCATCGCCGGGTACGATACCAACGGGTTCAGCAATGTGTTCGGTGATGGACCCACGCAACCGGAGACCGGGTTTACTCCGGGAACGAGCACCACGGTCTCATTTAACTCTGCGCGCGGGGTAACCCTCAGCAGCGTGGTGGTTGTGCCCGCGACCGCGGTGTACGGCGTGGTCGTCCTGCTCGAGGGAGGGGATGGAAAAATAGCTGTTTCCGGGACCCCCGAGGAAACGGTCATCACCAGCAACGGTTTCCTGGCGCGAAACGCCACGACCTTCTCGGATGAGGGCCTGGTGGCGGTGGTCGTGGACATCCCCTCCGATTTCACGGCGGAAGGAATTGATGTTCCGTACCGCGTGGGTCCCGACCAGGCGACCGACCTGGAGGCGGTGCTCGACTGGATCGCCGAGCGGAGTTCATTGCCCGTCTGGGTTATCGGAATGAGCCTGGGTGGCTACTCGGCCTGCAACTCCGCCATTCGGCTGGGTGGAAAGATGACCGGTTTCGGGGTGTGTTCCGCATCGACCTCTCCGCCGGGAGCAGGGGGGGTCCTGATGCCCACGGGGGTTCTTGAACTGGACCTGGACCAGATCCTGGTGCCGTCCCTGGTCATCGGGCACCAGCAGGACGCCTGCCCCGGAACCTTGGCGACGGGGGTAAGCGATATCGTTGCCGCCCTGACCCATGCTGCGAGTGTCGATACCAAGCTCTTTACCGGCGGAAACACGCCGGTATCGCATCCCTGCGGCCCACTCTCGTACCATGGTTACTACGGCATAGATGCCGAGGTGGTTGCCTATATAGCGAATAGTATCAAGTGATCCGGGCGATCGCCGGGCCTTTGATATTTACGCTTGAGCCCCTTCCTGCCTAGGCTGCAGACCATGAGCCGAGAACCTCCAAGCTTTGTGTTGGCCCCCATGCAGGACGTGACGAACCTCGCGTTCTGGCATGCGCTGGCTCCCCGCGGGGGTGCGGATGTATACGTCACCGAATATTTCCGGGTGCACACCAGCTCTCGCCTGGAGCCCTCCATCCTTGAATCGATTACCCGGAATCCGACAGGTTGCCCGGTGATGGCCCAGTTGATCGGCAAGGACGTCGACCTGCTGGAGAAAGCCGCCCGGGAACTCCAGGCCTACCCGATCGCGGGGATCGACCTGAACCTCGGTTGTCCCGCCCCGATCGTCTGTGGAAAAGATTGCGGAGGTGCCCTGTTGAAAGACCCGGAACGCATTCGAGACATCGTCGAGCGCCTGCGGCCGGTCGTAAAGGGTTCCCTCACGCTCAAGACCCGGGTGGGCTTTGCATCCGCGGATGAATTCGATGCGCTGCTGGACATCTTCGCCGCCTTGCCCGTCGATGGACTGGCCGTCCACGGCCGGACCGTGAAAGAGAAATATCAATCCGTGGTGCACACCGAGCCGATCGCGCGGGCGGTCGATCGCCTGCCGTACCCGGTGGTGGCGAACGGGAGTATAATCTCGGTCGCGTCCGCCCTGGGCATGCTGGCGAAAACCCGGGCTTCCGGCCTGATGATCGGCCGGGGTGCGATCCGGAATCCCTGGTTGTTCTCCCAGGTCCGCCAGGCCCTGGCCGGGGAGCCCGTGTTTGCGCCGTCGAAATCAGATATGCTCGGTTACGTTATGCACTTGTTCGACGAGGTCGCGCATATCATGCCGAACTATACCGAAAGCGGGCATGCCCAGCGTATGAAACGATTCATGAACTACATTGCCCAGGGGATGGGCGACGGGACCTTTCTGCACGACATCCGCCGGATCAAAAGCCCGGATGATTTCCACCGGGTGTGCGGGGAGCACCTGGGTGGAAGTGACCCGGTGCCCGCTGAACCGGAGGAGGACGGGAAGCTGTTCTGCGGCTTCCGTGAACTGGCGACCTGATCGCTTTTCGCGAGGCTCCCTTCACGCCAATTCGTAACACATGCGGCATAGCGCCTCGATTTCGTTAGAAGTTTGTTTGTCAGTTTTCATTTCCCCGACAGTATGTATATATATCGTGCTCCAGAAATACCGAGATGCGGCGTGTGCGCTGGCTGGATTTTCACATGCATAAAAAATTCCTTTATCCAGTTGCGAGCTTGTGTCTGGCAGCAGGTGGGTTGTTTGCTGAGTCGAAAGTCGATTTTCACCGGGACATCGAGCCCCTGTTTAAAGATCGTTGCCTGGATTGCCATGGGCCCGACAAGCAGAAGTCCGAGCTTCGGCTGGATCGGCGGGTCAGCCTGCTGCGCGGTGGAGATCTAGGTGTTGCCGCCCTGGTGCCGGGTGATCCCGGAAAGAGTTTCATGATCGAGGCGATCAAGGGCGTCGATCCGGACATGCTGATGCCGGCCAAGGGCAAGCCGTTGACCAAGGACCAGGTCGCGTTGATCGAACAATGGGTGGCAGAGGGTGCTGAATGGCCGGGACAGATGGATGCCGAGGTCGAGTTGCGCAGCGACTTCTGGTCGCTCCAACCCGTGCGTCGTCCCGGGGTCCCCCATGTCGCCTCTGCCCGAAACGAGGTGGATGCTTTCTTGCTGGAAAAGCTGGTCGAAAAGAACCTCACCTTTAATCCGCCCGCCGATCCGCGCTCCTTGATTCGTCGCACCGCCATCCTGCTCACCGGCCTGCCCCCCGTTCCCGAGCGCATCCAGGCCTTTGTTGCGGAGTATCAGGCAGATCCGGACAAGGCTTTTCACGTCTTGGTGGAGGAACTCCTGGCGTCCCCGCATTTTGGTGAACGCTGGGCCCAGCACTGGCTCGATGTCATTCGCTGGGCGGAGACCAACGGCTCGGAAGCAAACCTCTACCGGAAGAATGCCTGGGTTTTTCGGGACTACGTGGTTCGCGCGTTCAACCAGGACACCCCCTATGATCGCTTTGTCCGCGAGCAGCTTGCCGGGGATCAACTCGGCATGGGGGAGGCCACCGGTTTTCTCGTATCCGGACCCCATGTACCCGCGGCCACGGTGGGAGCGGAACCATCGGCTATCCGCCAGGCCCGGGCCGATCGCATGGACGAGATCATGCAGACGGTGGGGGCATCCATGTTGGGGATGTCGGTGGGTTGTGCGCGTTGCCACAACCACAAGTTCGATCCCATATCGATCAAGGATTACTACGCGCTGACCGCCGTCTTTCAAGGGGTTGAATTCGGCGGCCGTTACCCCGAGTACGCGAAGGAGCATCCCTTGCGTCAACGTGCGGATGCCTTGTGGCGCGACATGGCCCGGGACCGGGCTTACCTGCGCAAGACTGCGCGCCAATGGAACGAGGACTGGGGTGGTTTCCGGGAGTTGCACTTTCCCTCATTCAGGGCCAAGGCTGTTCGCATGCATTTCGTCGGGGGATGGGGGCGTCTGGATGAATTGGAAATCATGGGGCCGGCGCAAGCCGGGAACGAAAACTACGCCCTGGCCGCGGAAGGGACACGGGTGACCGAGGGTGACAACGTCGGGCAAGGTCGTGCACCTTTGGCGAACATCAATGACGGCTACTACGGAACCATGGGCTACCAGGTAAAAGCCGTTAAGGGTTCCAGGCAAAAGCCGTGGGTACGCTTTGAGTTTCCGGAAGTGAAGGAAATCGGCCGGGTCCGCATTTCCTCAAACCGTGAATATTTCAATGACACGGATTACCTGGACAAGAAGGCCAAGGTCAATTTTGGTGATTACCAGATCGAGATCCAGGGTCCGGACGGTAGGTGGAAGGCCATGGCCGGAACCCGGCAATCCAGGAAACAGGTCGAGCAGGACCCGGAGCGGCAGGCCGCATTCAAGGGGATTGCGGAAACCATTGCCCGGCTGGTGGAGGAGGGTCCCCGTCCCAGTTTTGTGGGTCGCCTTATCAAGCCGAAGGTGACACACGTCCTGCACCGGGGCAGTCCGGAGGATCCGCGCGATGAGGTGAACCCGGCGGGCTTTGCCATTCTCGGCGGCGACCTCGCGCTCGACGGCAAGGCCAACGGCCGTGTTCGCCGGCTGCGTTTTGCCGAATGGCTGACGCGGCCCGAGCATCCACTGACCGCCCGGGTCATGGTCAATCGCATCTGGCACCACGTTTTCGGAAGCGGTCTCGTTTCCACTACCGCGGATTTCGGGAAGGCCGGCGCCCCGCCGTCTCATCCGGAGCTGCTCGACTGGCTGGTGGCGGACTGGCTCGACGCGGAGACCGGCACACCCTGGTCGATGAAAAAGCTGATCCGCCACTTGGTGACGACCGAGGCGTTCCGGCAGTCTTCGCGGCCCCGGGAGGATGGGCTGGCAGCCGATTCCGGTGCGCGCCTGCTCTGGCGCTTCCCGCCGCGACGGGTTGAGGCCGAGGTATTGCGGGATGGGATCCTCCAGGCCTCGGGCAAGCTGGATCCACGCATCGGCGGTCGCAGTTTCCGGATCCACAACGTGAAGAAGACTTACGCCCAGTGGGAGGTCGTGGACAACCACGGCCCGGAGACGTGGCGGCGCATGCTCTACCAGGAACGCATGCGCCGGGTGGATGACCGCATCTTTACCGCTTTTGATTTTCCCGACTGCGGGCAGGTGCGTGCGAAGCGACCGGTTTCGACCACGCCGTTGCAGGCGCTCAACCTGATGAACAGTCCCTTCGCGATGAACCAGGCAGGCTACATTGCCGAGCGTGCCCGGCGGGAGGCGGGTCAGGGGGGCGAAGCCGCCGTGATCCGCGCCTACGCGTTGCTGCTCGGGCGCGAGCCGGATGCGGATGAACTGGTAGCCACCACCGGCATCGACCTCAAGCTCGTCTGCCGCTCGATTATCAACGCCAACGAATTTGCCTTTTTGCCATGAAGACGAACGAGGAACATCTATCCATCCACGGCCGCCGGCTCCTGAACCGGCGGAATTTCCTCGGCCAGGCCGGCATGGCCGTGGGCGGGCTTTCCCTCAGCCAATTGCTGGCCGCGGAAGATCCCACCCGCTTCAGTGGCAAGGCACCCATCCGTCCGGTCATCGATCCCGCCAGGCCCTACGCTCCGCGCGGTTCGCATTTTGCCCCGGCGGCCAAGCAGGTGCTGGTGATTTACTGCCCGGGTGCGGTCAGTCACGTCGATACCTTCGATTACAAGCCGGCCCTGTTCAAATACCATGGCCAGAAGCCGCCTGGCGTTCCCGCCGTGACATTTGAGGGTCCTACAGGCAACATCGCCAAGCCCTTCTGGGCGTTCAAGCCGCGTGGCCAGTCCGGCAAGATGGTGTCCGACCTGGTCCCGAACCTTGCGGCGCTTGCGGATGACTTCTGTTTTGTTCATTCCCTGACCACGCAGACCAGCGCGCATCCGCAGGGTGAGAATTTCTTCAATACCGGGTTTACCATGGAAGGCTTCCCGTCTTTCGGGGCCTGGGTGAGCTACGCCCTGGGATCCGCGAACGAGGAATTGCCCGCCTTCGTCGCGATCAACGACCCGCGTGGGCTGGCGCGCTCGGGGAAAAACAATTTCGGTTGTGGCTTTTTGCCGGCATCCTTCCAGGGAACGGACTTCAACGCAAAGAATCCGCCGGCGAACCTGGCCCGGCCCCAAGGCCTGAGCGCCCGGGACGACGCGCAGACCGTGAGCCTTCTGCAGCGCTTGAATGCGCGGCACCTGGAGCAGTTCCCGGAAGATGCCGACCTCGCGGCGCGCATCGCCAGCTACGAGCTGGCGGGCAGGATGCAGACCTCCATCCCGGACATCATGGATATCGCCGGCGAGCCGGCCTACATCCAACGGCAATACGGCATGGATTCGGGAACGGACCTGAAGAAGGAGTATGCCAAGAACTGCATGCTCGCCCGGCGCCTGCTGGAAAAGGGCGTCCGCGTGGTCCAGTTGTTCAATGGCAGCGATCCTTCCGGGGGCAACGGCATCACCAACTGGGATTCCCATAGCAATATCTTGAAAACCCATGCCATGCAGGCCGAGATAATGGACCAGCCTACTGCGGCCTTGATCGCTGATCTCAAGCGTCGCGGCATGCTGGATCATACCCTGGTGGTGTGGTGCACGGAATTCGGCCGGATGCCCTTCCTGCAGGCGAACGGCACCGGGCGCGATCACAATCCCGATGCCTTCACCTGTTTTATGGCGGGTGCCGGGGTGAAGAAAGGCTTCAGCTACGGGGCGAGCGATGAATTTGGTTTCAAGGCCGCGGAAGATCCCACGAGCGTGTACGACTTCAACGCGACCCTGCTGCACCTGATGGGTCTCGACCACGAACGGCTTACCTTTTACAACAACGGGATCCAGCGTCGGCTTACCAATGTGCATGGGCACGTGGTAAAGGATGTACTGGCGGGATGAAGAACCGGGAGCTGCCTGAAGTGCGGGTCACACGCTTTGCCATGGCCGTGGGTCGCCCCGTCCTCCGATCCATCGGGCTTTGCCTGCTTGCGTTGTCCAGCGTGGCTTCCGCTGCAGGGACCCCTCCCAACATCCTTTTCATCGCGATCGACGACCTGCGTCCCGAGCTGGGCTGCTACGGTTCTCCCATCGCCCGGACCCCGCACATGGATGCCCTGGCTGCCGACGGCCTGCTCTTCAACCGGGCCTATTGCCAGCAGGCGATCTGCAGCCCCTCCCGGGCGAGCCTGATGACGGGTGCACGGCCGGATACCATTGGCGTGGTCGAGAACACGGCCTATTTCCGCACCTTGAACCCGGACATCATCACGCTGCCGCAGCATTTCATTGCCAACGGATATGAAGCGGTATTCTGCGGAAAGATCTATCACGCCCGGATGACCGACGCGGAGCATTCATGGAGCCGCAAACCGGCATGGAACCGGGTGGGCTTCAAGCGGCCCTCGACGCCCGGCGGATACGCCCTGCCGGAGAACCAGAAACGCTGGAAAGAGAATGGCGAAAAGATGCGGGCACGCTACGGAGCGGCGGCCTCGGGCGGGCTCATCCATGGACCGGCCTACGAAAGCGCTGAGGTGCCGGACCATGGCTACGTCGACGGGTTCAACACCCAACTCGCCATCGCCACGCTGAAAGACCACCTGGCCGGGAACACCTCAACGAAAGGACCCGGGAAGCCGCTCTTCCTCGCGCTTGGATTCACCAAGCCGCACCTCGATTTCAACGCACCGAAACGCTACTGGGACCTGTACGACCCGGCAAAAATTGAGCTGGCCGCGCAGGGCACGTCACCGGAAGACGGGGCAGCCATGGGGGTCCACGCGTCTTTCGAATTGCGCACGCGGCATGGGATTCCGAAGTCGGGGCCGATCGGTCCCGATCTCGCCCGGACCCTGATTCATGCCTACCTGGCCTGCGTCAGTTACGTGGACGCGCAAGTTGGCCGGATGCTTGCCGCCCTGGATGAAGCGGGTATACGGGACAACACCGTGATCGTGCTCTGGGGGGACCACGGTTGGCATCTCGGCGACATGGGTATCTGGGGGAAGGCCACCAACTATGAGATCGCGGCCCGCGTGCCCCTGATGATCTGGACCCCGGGTATGCCGCAGGCGACCCGGGGGAAAAAGACCGATGCCCTGGTCGAGCTGGTGGACCTGTATCCAACCTTGTGTGACCTGGCCGGCCTCCCGCATCCGGGTCACCTGGAAGGGTTCAGCTTTGTGCCCCTGTTGCAGGATCCCGGTCGTGCCTGGAAGCGTGCCGCCTTCAGCCAGTACCCCAATCCGGCCCTGCGTGAATGGGCCGCGAATCCCTTGTCCCCGGGCATGCGGGAAACCTTTTTCGGTCCCTTGATCAAAGCGGTCGAGGCGCGGATAATCGCGCAGCAGGGCGATCGATGGAACCGGGCACAATTCGAAAACGATCTCATGGGCTATGCCATGCGCACGGATCGCTATCGCCTCGTGGCCTGGAAAGATGTCAGGCGGCCCAGGGCCGAGCCGGTCTTCGTGGAACTCTACGATCACGCATCGGACCCCCGGGAGACCCGGAACATTGCCGCGCAGGCCCCCGAGCGGGTGGCGAAGCTGTTGAAGCAGTTCGATAGGGGCTGGCGGGGCAACCGGCCGGAGGTTCCGTCGGGGAAGCCCTGAACCCGTCCCGCATGTGACGAAGCTGCCCGGGTGTGGATGAGGCCTATTCCGCCCCCGCCTCGGACCTTTCCCAGCCGACAGGCTGGGTCCAGGCCTCCTCCACCTGGTCCTTGAAGCTGGGGTTGGGATGGAGCCGACTCGAGGTAATCTCTGCACGGATACAACGATCGTCGGGGCCCAGGGTATAGTCGATAACCAGGGTATCGAAACGCGCGCGTTCCTTGCCGGCCATGGTCTCCCGGTCCAGGCCGATGATCCGGGTGGTGAAGGTTTGATCCGCATCGGGGGCAATCAGGATCTGCAGCCGCCGGGTTTTCGGGTCGTACTCGATCTTTCGCAGGTACACCCCGGTCGATGCGTAGAAATCGCCCCGGCGCATGGCCATCACCAGCTTGTCGCTGTCCAGCGCATCGGCCTTGACCATGACCCAGCCGCGCCCGGGAGAAATATTCCCGCCGTGGTAATAGTGGGAATCATCACTCGCGATGCCATACAAGGGTGCGGCGTCCAGGGTGAATATCCGGATGGCATTCGCCAGGTCCCACATTTCATTCATCGGCGGATGGTTCGTGTCGCCGAGCTGGCGGACACCGGGGTGGCCGTTGTAGACCTCGAAGAACTGCTCCTCCACGACCTGGGCCAGGTCATCCACGCTAATCGAGTAATAGAAATTCGGATGATTGATATGGTCCAGGATCGGGTGCCCGGTTTCGGCTTCCTGTTTACGCAGGGCCTGGAGGGTGCTTCGCATGACCTCGCGAATCGGCTTTCCCTTGATGGGCTTCACGAGCGTTTCCAGGTTCATGGCATTGATATGTACGTGCTTGACCTTCAAGGGATACTCGGGGTCGATGCCCCGGGCGGTGATCTCCTCACCCTCGACCAGCAGGAAGCGCCCCGGGAGATCGAACATCTCCTGCATCTCGGGGTAGGTGGTAAGCCGCACTTGCCTTTTCCCGTCCACGTCGTCCCGAAAAGCCGCCCGGTCGCCGAAGCGGGCCCGGTACTTGTCCAGGGCCTGCTTCTTCCGGATGCGGCTGATATCCATCCAGCGGTCGCCCCGGCTGAGGGTGTTGTGATCCGACAGGACGAGGAAGTTGTAGCCTCGGGCGCGGTACCAGTCGACGATCATTTCCGGGAAGTCGTTGCCATCACTCCACAGGGAATGGGTATGGGTGTTGCCCTTGTACCAGGTGGGTTCCGGTTCGGCCCAAGTGAGTGCGGAAGCGAAGATGAAAAGCAGGAGCAGCCTTGATTTCATCCCGGCAGTATTCAGCGGGGAAGTTGATCTGCCAAGGATGAAACCGTCCGGATGGCCAAATGATTTGGGCCGTGCGTTCCGCAGGCGCGGACTATTCCGGCTTTGCCTTTTTCTTTTTTTTCTTCTTTCCGCCCCGGCTGGCCTTGCCCTCGACCAGGATGGCCTGCTCCCAGGTCTTGAGCTCGGCCTGCCACTCCTCCAGCGACCTGGTCGGGTACGTGGCTGCCCGGCCACCCTTGCGGAATGCTTCCGTGACGCCTGCATCGTTGACCTTGCGCCAGGCGGTGATTTCGGCCATTAGCTCCGCCTGGATCTTTGCCTGCCGGGGCTCACCGGCAAGGTTGTTTATTTCATGGGGGTCGTCCCGCAGGTCGTAGAGTTCGAATTCCGGCTTGGAAGCAGCCATGAAGCGTGCCTGTACCGGGTTGAGCTTGCCCTGGATGTTGAGTACATTCATCAGGGCGAGTATCGGGTACTGCCGCTCCTTGTAGGCATTCAGCTGGCAGTAGGCGCGTTCCGGCATGAGATTGTGAATGAGTTTATACCGCCGGCTACGTACGGCACGCATCGCATCGTGGGTGTCATCCATCTTGTCGCGGTTGAAGTGCACGTATTCCCGTTCGGGAAGGTCCTTGCCGAACAGGTACTTCCCCTGGAGAGGATGATTCGCCTTGGCGCCCGCGAGTTGGACGATGGTCTGGCAGATATCCAGCGACGAGACGAGCTCGCCGGAGACCGAACCGGGTTGGATGTGTTTCGGCCAGCGGATGATGAGGGGAACCCGGACGCCCGGATCGTAAAGGAATTGCTTCCCGCGGATATGACACCGGCCGTGATCCCCGATAAATATCACGATGGTGCTCTCGGCCAGTCCGTCTTCATCGAGTTGCCTGAGCATCGAGCCGACTTTTCGGTCAACCACCTGGGCCGTTTCCAGGCCGTTCGCCCAGTCACGCCTCACCAGCGGGAGGTCCGGGTAATAGGGAGGAACCTTGAC
>JAYGFS010000314.1:0-13759 GCA_046581765.1 Verrucomicrobiota bacterium | reverse complement strand
TAAAGGCTGGGGAGGGACATGCAATAGGGATATTGAGCAAAAAATGTATTCAAGAATGTAGTAAAATACATTTTCGTACCCACCGTGTAAGATTGATACGGTTATGTTATTATTGATCCGCTGCACAGTTAGCGATAGGCCGACGATGGGAGATCCGGGGTGATGAGGCCTGGGACGGGTCGCCGGGGCTGGGGACCCTGAATGAGGTAATCTTGCCAGCTCTCACACCCGCTTGAGCGACCAGGCCATCCCCGAAGTCCCGGTCCTCCCAGCCCTGGCTCAGCTCCAGCCGTCTATCAGGCATTCCCGAGCGGAAGCTTCGAATCCGCTGCGGCGTCCTGCACCGGGGGAACGGTCTCCACCGCCAGGTCCTTGATCGTCGAGAGCTGCTGGGCGGCGGTCAGGAGTTGCTTCGCGTGAAAGATCACATCATAGCCTTTTCGCGTGATGCGGACGTTCCGGCTGTTACGGTCAAATATCTTCACGCCGAACAGGTCCTCCAGTTTGCGGATCTGGTTGCTCAATGCCGGTTGGCTGACCGAGCAACGTTCAGCCGCCCGGCTGAAATTTTTCTCCTTGGCGAGTGCCACCAGGTAATACAGGTCCCTGAATCTCAAACTCGATATGATCTTGTCCATTTTGCCACACCTTTCAAGCCCACGGTTCTCGTCGCAATCCTACAAAGTACACGGACAAACAGGTTCTTTCAAATGCGTCTGAACAGGATTAGGAATATAATTTTACCTTTCCTTTTTTACGTGGTTTACGCCATTAAGGTTATGCGAAGCACAAAAAGTTGGTCTTTTATGCATATTTTACGATACATCTTATACTAACCTTACAAAAATTATGTGGCCTGCCCGGCAAAAGGAACGATGAAGAACATACCAACGATATTCATGCTCATGAACCCAAGACCAAAAAATGCAGAATCTATCCAAACCCTTTCACAATGATGTGCATACGCGGGCAATAATTCTGCGCGAGGCACGTTATTATCTATGTGAATGCCCATGAGAAACGAACCCGGGACTATCCGATGAAACATCGCCAGATCGCCCTGCCTGTTGTGCTCACCCTCCTGCTCGGGACCGGCCTGCCCCTTGGCGCGGTTTCGTCCCTTGAACTCCGCGAGAAAATCACGCCTGCCCCCGCAAGTGCCAAGATCGATCAACTCATGTCGGCCTACCACCGCGAGCAAGGCATCAACCCTCTCCCCCTGGTGAACGACGAGACCTTTGTGCGCCGGGTTTACCTGGACATCGCCGGGCGCATCCCGACCTACGAGGAAACCATGCACTTCCTCGACTCCCGGGAACCTGACAAGCGTTCGGACCTGGTGACACAGTTACTCGATTCAGATGCCTACGTGCACCATATGTACAACTGGTGGGCCGACCTGCTCCGGGTCAAGTCCCGCCTGGGGAATCAATTGCCGAGCGGCAACGAATACATCGAGTGGATCAAGAACAATATCCGCGACAACCGCCCCTATGATGAAATTGTTTATGACCTTATCACCGCAGAGGGCTACCCACGCGACAACCCCGCCGTCGGCTATTACCTGCGCGACAGCGGCATGCCGCTCGACAACATGTCCAATACCGCCCAGGTCTTTCTTGGTACCCGCATGCAGTGCGCACAGTGTCACGACCACCCCTTCGACAACTGGACCCAGAAACAATTCTACGAATTGGCTTCGCACACCTACAACGTGCAAACCCGTGTGCCCCCTCAGAACAATCCGAAGTTCCAGGCGGTGCTCTCCCACGAACGACGCGATCGGATGAAAGAAGTGACGCAGGCCCGCGCCCGGGGCGAGCAGGTGGATCGAAGCATGATGCAGCCTGACCGTTCCCTTCAACGCGCCTACAGGGAAATCTTCGCGCCTTTCAACTTCGGCGCCTTCGATGGAGCCCGCCAACTACGCCTGCCCTCGGACTACCAATACGATAACGCCAACCCCAACCAGCGGGTGGAAGCACAGGTGATCTTCGGGCCACAACCGGAAATCACGCAGAAAGATCTTCCGCGGGAGGTATACGCCCAGTGGATGACCTCACCGGATAATCCCCGCTTCACCACGGTTATCGCCAACCGCCTGTGGAAAAAGGTCATGGGTCGCGGGCTTATCGAGCCCATGGATGACCTGAATGACAAGACCACGGCCTCCTACCCTGAACTCATGGAATTTCTCCGCACCGAGATGATCCGGCTCGATTACGACATGAAGGAATTCCTGAAGGTCCTCTACACCACGAAGCTGTACCAGCGGGAGAAACACGACCGGGATATCACCAGCGGGGAAACCTATCACTTCCCCGGACCGGTAATGACCCGCATGAGCGCGGAACAGATCTGGGACTCGATGATGACCCTCGTGGTTGACAAGGTCGACACCCGCAAAGGACCGCCGGTACAACAGCGCTACGGTAACCAGGCCGAACGCGCCAAGGTCCTTGAGAAAAAAACCACCGAGGAGATTGTCCAGATGGCCAAGGAACTGGCCGCGCTTCAGGATGACTCCCTGCAGCGCGTGGCCGACATGCGTAAGCAAGCCGAGGCCATCGAGAATCCCTCGGCACGTCGACGCTTCATGATGCAACAGGGGCGCTCCAGGCGCGAAGTCCAAAAGAAGACCGATGCGATCCTCGGGGGCGGCAGCGAAATGAGCATGATGGGGGCGCGCCCGGGTGGAAATAGCCGCACGGCGTTCCTGGTTCGAGCTTCTGAACTTTCCTCGCCCATGCGGCCCGGCAGCTTCCTCCGCAAGTTCGGGCAGTCGGATCGCGAGGTCATTGAAAATGCAAATGCAGAAGCGTCCGTTCCGCAGATCCTTTCCATGATGAACGGCCAATACTCACAGATGTTGCTCATGGAAAAATCCAAGTTGCGGAATAGCCTTGGATCCAGCGCACAGGAACCCGGTGCCATGCTGGACAAACTCTTCATTACCCTGCTCAGCCGGCGACCCGACGCGGATGAGAAAGCGCTGCTTTTTGAGCAGCTGTATGACAATGGTAAAATGGGCATCGCCAACATTGCCTGGGCCATCTTGAATACCAAACAATTCATCTTTATCCCCTAAGTGGAGCACAACCATGAAATCCTTGAGCAAACAACCTGAAGAATGGACCCGCAGGGATTTTGTATCCCGCGCGGCGCAAAGCTTTCTCGGCCTCAGCGTCCTGCCCATCGGGACCCATGCCGCCCTGAAGACGATCAAGCCGGCGAAGGCAAAGAACGTGATCTACCTCTACCTGGCAGGCGGGATGAGTCATATCGACACCTTTGACCCCAAGCCGGAAAACAAGGATGTCCAGGGTCCGGTCAGCACCCTCAAGACCAACGTGCCCGGGATCATCGTCAGCGAATATCTCCCCCGCCTCGCCCGGCAGATGGACCAGCTTGCGATCGTTCGCTCGTTGATGAGCACACAGGGAGCCCACGAACAGGGCACCTACTACATGCATTCGAGCTATGTGAAACGCGGCACGATCCGACACCCGGGCATGGGTTCCTGGATCCTCAAGCTGGATGGCCTGCACAACGAACGCCTGCCCGGAAACGTGAGCATCAACGGCGGTAGCCGTAGCATCGGCTCGGGTTTCATGGAATCCAAATACGCGCCCCTGACAATCGGCAATCCGAAGGAGGGCCTCCAGGACAGCAAACGGCCGAGCTACGTCTCCGAAAACAGCTTCCGCGAACGCCTGGATCTCGCCGAGGCCCTGGACGCGAAGTTTGAGCGGAAATACGACCTGAAAGAGGTCCGTGCGTATAAGGATATGTATGCCGACGCACTCCGCCTGATGAAAAGCGAGGACCTCGACGCTTTCGACATCAACAAAGAGCCCAAGCGCATGCAGGATGCCTACGGCGATAACAGCTTTGGCCAGGGCTGCCTGCTCGCACGCCGGCTGGTTGAAAACGACGTGCGCTTCATTGAGGTTAGCTCCGGCGGGTGGGACACCCACACCAATAACTTCACCACCGTTCCGGATAAAGCCGAGGAACTGGACCAGGCACTATCCGCCCTGCTCACCGACCTGAAGGAGCGCGGCATGCTCGACGAAACCCTGGTGGTCGTCGCCACCGAGTTCGGGCGAACGCCGGAGATCAATTCCAACGATGGCCGGGACCACTCGCCGACAGCCTTCACCAGCCTGCTCGCCGGGGGCGGCATCGCCGGGGGGCAGGTCTACGGGAAAACGGATGCGGCGGGCAAGTATGTTACCGAGAACGAGATCAAGATCCCGGACTTCAATGCAACCATTGCCCATGCCGTCGGACTTCCCCTGGACCAGGTTGTCACCTCCCCGTCCGCACGCCCCTTTACCGTCGCCCACAAGGGTAAGCCGGTGATGGCGCTGTTTGGCTAAGGTGAGCCACGGATAAACCCGATGGCCATGCCCCCATGGGATGGGCAGGCCTCCCAACCTAGCGCCGGAGGCGTTCGAGTTCCCGGGCTTGCCGCTTGAGCGTGTAGAGTTCCTTGGAAAGCTGCTTGGCCTTCTCCTTCAACAACGCGGCTTCTGCTTCGAGATTCTTGACGTCTTCGGCATTGTTTTTCGCCCAGGCATCGAACTGTCTTTTCCTGTTGAGCGCCTGCTCATAACGCAATTTCAACCGCGTTTCCACCGGTCCCCCGTTTGTAACGGTCGAACGCGTCCGACCTGTACCCAATCTCACCACGGGGCGACTGCTCCCACTGCTATTCGTACGAGTCTGGTTTTGGTGCTTTGTCTGGTTTCGGTGCTTTGCCAGGTTGTCTTCCGCGATATCTACCTCACCCTCGATGATGACCTCGAGCCGACGCTCCTTTTCCTCCAGGGAATCCCCCTTGCCCTCAAGTGCCACGATCCAGTACTTGTAGCCACTCTCCTCCACGGTCGCGAGTTCCATCCGGGCGAGCAGGTTGGTTTCAACCTTGCTCGCTTCGTATGCTTCGTCGACGACAGATTTATACAAAGCAATGGACTCGTCGTACTTTCCGTCCTCCATCAGGCTTTTGTTCTGGCGCAAAAGGTCCTGTAACTTGGCCAGCGAATAGGTGGCTTTCACTTCTTTCGGAGTGTCGTTGCTCAGGCGGGAATCTTCGGTGATCTCAGGCAGGATTTGCGGCTTAGGGGTCGTGCGCGATATCTTCTTGATCACGTCGTGGGAAACAATCAGCACGTTGCGGTAAGAGCGCGAGCGGGTGCGGCTGATTTCGAACTCCAGCTCACGAGCGTTTTCGGAGAGCATCTCACCCTCCAGAACCTCGCCGGAAATCAACTCAAGGGTATCCGTCCATGCGACGGATGCGAAAGCCAAAAATAAAATCAAGCACCACTTCATGATCGGGTTCCTTTACTATAGGCCAGGGGTTGCGCACTTGCCACCTCAATCGGGCAATAGCTCCTTGAAAAAGGCCAGCATATGCTCCTGGAAGCGGTCCATCGAGAATTCTTCCTCAATAAAGACCCGGGTGCGAACTTCGCTTACATATTTTCCCCGGTTTTCGATCAGATCTTTCAGCACATTCTTGATTTCTTCGTGCCGTTCCGGGAAGGCGAGCACGCAATGACCCAGGTCCCGAAGGCGTACGGCAAAGGGGCAGTCGTGCACGCAGACGACAAATTTATTGCAGGACATGTATTCCAACACCTTGGTGGGTATAACCATCCGGTAAATTTCCTGATCAATGGTTGAGGAATAACAGAAATCCACGGCACAGACATACCTGACCAGGTCCGCCCGGTCCAGGTATCCCAGAAAAGTCACCCGGTCCTCCAATTGATGCTCGCGGACAAAGTTCACAATGTGACTCTTCTCCTCCCCGTAACCGATCAGGATAAAATGAAATTTTTGCTTTTCCCGGTTGAGCAGGTCGATGGCCTTCATGAGGCCGATCAGGTCCATGTACACCGCGTGTGATCCGGCGAAGAGGAAGGTGACCTGCTCGGGATCGCTAAACAGTTCCGGGTGTTCAGCCCGAAAGGCGACCACCTCCGCATCCGGAAGCGGCTTAAACAATTCCAGGTCCATCGGATTATATATCAGATGACTCTTCTCCGGGGCGATCTGCTCATCCAGGTATCCACAGATGCCCTCTACGACCCCACATGTTTTCTCCGCGCGACGGTAAGCGGCATGGGTCCACTTCAACAGGGTGTTGTATATCCAGGTGTCTTTCCGGAGGAAGCCCATCCCCACCACGATCTGCGGCATGAGGTCCCGGATGTCGACGGCAAAGCGGAAGTTGCGCTTGAAGGTTGAAAGCCAGGTCACGATGTACATGGGGAAGACCGGGGGGGACGTGACATAGATCAGGTCGCCGGGCTTCATGCGTTTGAACAGGAGGTAAACAAACAGGCTGGCGGAAAACGCAAGGAACCCGATGGTTTTCAAGACGAAGCCACGATTGGGCGCCGGAATTTCCCACAGACTCAACACGCGTTCCCCCTGCGAACCCGTGCGGCGCTTCCAGAGGCGACCCCAGTATGCGGGCGGGAGCTTACCCGAAGGGTGATTGGGGAACCCGGTGATGACCTGCACCTGATCCGAGCCGTAGCGATCCACCAGGATTCTTGCGAGGTCCCCGAAACGATTGGCAGGCGGATTGGTTTCGGGATGGTAGTAATGACTGACCAGGTAGATCATTCAGACGAATCCTTCGGAACAACACCCATCCGTTGCGTACGCTCTTTTTCGCGTTGTCGCTGCACGATCAGGCGCCCTTGCATAATGCGATGCATAAAAATATGCCGCCCGACCAGCTTGTCCGCGATATTGACCAATGGACGAAATGGCGAGTAGCGCAAGCGGAGACGCAAGATGGCCAGAAGCATTTCCCATGAGGATTTCACCACCTTGATCTTGGATCCGGCTACATCGTGCCAGGTCGTCGGATGCTCGGTCACCTTGAGACCTGCCCGGGCCACCTGGAAGAGCAGGTCGACATCAAAGGCCCAGAAGTGGCTACTGACCTTGAATACCGCCCGGTCCACCGCTTCCCGGGTCAGGAGCTTGGCCCCGCATTGCGTGTCATGGATATGGATCCTGAAAAGAATCTTCACCATGCGATTGAAGGTGCGGGAAGCAATGCGGCGCGGCAGCGGCTGCTTAAAGGTGACGTTCGACTCCGGCAGCCAGCGAGAAGCAATAATGCAACCGGCATCACCGATGTAATCCACCAGGTCCTGGAAAGCCTCCGGTGGCGTGGCCCCGTCCGCGTCGGCAAATCCAACCAGTTCACCCGTCGCCTCGTGGAAGCCCCGCAGCAGTGCCCCGCCCTTCCCTATACGGTCCTTGATGTCGACCATTTTAACATTTTTGAAGCGGGTGACATACTCGTGGACGACCCGAACCGTGTTGTCGACGGAGCCGTTGACGATGATGATATATTCGACCTCGTCCCCGTAGCGACCGTTGAAACAGTCAATGTATGCGTCAAGCGTCGGCCGGATACGCTCTGCTTCATTGTGGGCCGGGAGTATAATGGACAGTCGCATATCCTCAGCACCCGCTTGATTTGTTTGCTTGAATCATCTTAGGATCAGCCATTCGTAATTACATTTCACTACCGAATCAATGAATTTATCTGTCGTCATCCCGGTTTACAATGAAGTGGGGAACATTGAACCGCTGGTGGAGGAGCTGGCGACGATCCGCGAGCACTTCGAATTCTATGAAGTCATCCTGGTGGATGACGGCAGTTGCGACGGGACGCCCGAACAGGTCAAGCGGGCGCAGGAGCGCTTTGACTTCCTCAAGCCCATCCTCTGTGAAAATAATCGTGGACAGTCCGCGGCCCTGTTGACCGGGCTGAAAGCCGCGACCGGAGCCCTTGTGTGTACCCTGGACGGGGACCTCCAGAACGACCCTGCCGATATCCCGGCCCTCGCCCGGGCGGCATCCGCATACGACGTGGTCTGCGGTTACCGTGCCAAACGCAAGGACAACTGGTCACGACGCGCGGGTTCCCGGATCGCCAATATGGTTCGCAGCGCGGTGACCCATGACGGCATCCGGGACACCGGCTGCAGCCTCAAGGTATTCAAGCGGGCCTGCGTGGATGACTTGCCAGCCCTCGATGGCGTCCACCGTTTCATGCCAGCCTATTTCATGTTAAACGGCCGGACGATTCATCAACTACCGGTAAATCACCGGGCCCGTATCCATGGAACCTCAAAGTACACCAATCTGAAGCGGCTGCCCCGCACGATGCATGATCTATGGGGCTTCGCCTGGTACCGGAGCAGATGGGTCGGCACCTGCGATGAACGATAAAGCTGGAACGCGAAGTTTGCCCCGAAGGGGACCGCCACACGGCGGGTCGCCGGGCCGGGTCGGCATTGCCCGGGTACGATGTAAAAGATATGGATAAAGAACTTGGGGCAAGGCCCCGCTCAGGCAGGATGGGACCCGAAATGGTCAGGCGAAGGGAAAGGAAAAAGAACAAGGGGCGCGATCAGTTGATGCGGGAGCGCTTGCAGGTCGAGGTATACACGCCCGAGCGCAAGCCGAGGCTGGTATCGATGAGAGACCTGGTGCCCCGGGTGGTTAAAAAATGTGGCCTGGAAAATGAATTCTGGGTCGACGAGATACAAGAACGCTGGGATGAAATCGCCGGCACCCAGGTTGCGCGGAACACCCGGCCCGGAGTCTACGAGAAGGGACTACTGACGATCTACGTCAATCACTCCGCTTGGCTCATGGAGATGGAACGATTCGGCAAGGACCTGCTTTTACAAAACGTACAGGATGCTTTTGGCAAGGACAAGATACGCGCTATTGGATTCCGGATCGACCCGGGTGATTGAGTACAGACAAGGAGCCTCATGGTGAACGAAAAGAAGGCCCTTGACCACCTAATGGTCCTGCTCGCCGTGCCGGGCTTGAGCGGCCGTGAAGGCAAGGTCGCCAAAGAAATTCAACGACGGTTGAAAGCGGTTGGCGTCAAACCATCCTGGATGATGATCGACCAGGCCAACAAAAAGATTCCCGGGGATTTCGAAATCGGAAACCTCATCGTCAAGTTGCCCGGCACCCTGAAGGGACCACGCATCCTCTTTGCTTCACACATGGATACGGTACCCTTGACCCGGGGGGCCGTGCCGACCATCAGGGGCAAGCGGATTGTCCCGAAGGGTCCGACGGCCCTTGGCGGAGATAACCGCACCGCGGTCGCCTGCCTGGTCACGCTCGCGGAAACCCTGCTGAAGCATAAAATTTCACACCCACCGCTTACCCTGTTGTTCACCGTGGGCGAAGAGATCGGACTCTGGGGGGCACGGTACGTTACACGCAAGGACCTTGGGAATCCCACGATGGGCTTCAACTACGATTCCGGCGATCCCGCCCTGATCGAGATCGGTGCCATTGGGGCCCATCGCTGGGAACTAAACATCCAGGGCATTGCCTCGCATGCGGGCGTGCATCCCGATCACGGGGTTTCCGCAATCCTCATCGCCAGCCAGGCCATCGCCGAGATCAAGGCCAAGGGCTACTTCGGAAAGATTCGAAAAAACGGAAAATCCGGTACCTCGAATATTGGTGTCATCCAAGGCGGCGAAGCAACGAATGAAGTCACGGGCAAGGTCTTCCTCAAGGGGGAGTCGCGCAGCCACGACCCGAAATTTCTCGACGAGATTACCGATACGATCGAATCGTGTTTTCACCGGGCGGCCAGCCGGGTCAAGAATCACAAGAAAAAAACCGGCAAGGTGAAATGGCGCGTCGCGAAGGATTACAACAGCTTCAAAATGGATCGAAACGAAACCTGTGTCCAGATCGCCTGCACCGCGGCGAAGAGGCTTGGCTACCAGCCCCGGTGCGCGGTGATTGACGGCGGCCTCGACGCGAATTACCTGAACGCACACGGCATCCCCACGGTAACCCTGGGTGCCGGCCAGCACCGCCCGCACACCCTGGACGAGTACGTCAACCTCAAGGAATATTATGACGGTTGTCGACTCGCACTCGAGATATGTAAAGAACGGGCTGGATGACCTATCCGCCCGGTGCCTCGCCCGACCTTTTCCTGCCGATCTTTATCGGTATCTCGATCCTCGTCGGCTTTTCCAAGAGTGGGATTCCCGGGGTGGGTATCCTGCAGGTACCCCTCATCGCACTCGCGGTGGGCGATGCCCGTGAATCGCTCGGCTGGCTGCTGCCGATCCTGATCTATGGCGATGTATTTGCCATCCTGTTTTACCGACAGCATGCCCAGTGGAAAAAGATTGTCGAGCTCCTGCCCTGGATCGGCCTGGGCCTCCTCGTAGGCTGGCAAGGCCTACGGCTCATTCGCCCGGAAATTTTCGGCCCGATGCTCGGCGGCCTGATCCTCAGCATGGTGTTCCTCGATGTCCTCCGGCGGCGGATGAATAGCGATCAGTGGGAAAAACATCCCGTGATTGCGGTATTTGTCGGTATCCTGACGGGATTCTCCACCACCGTCGGCAACGCCGCCGGACCCGTGATGAACATTTACCTGATTTTCCGCGGTTTCAATAAAACCGCCTTTCTTGGGAGCATGGGCTGGCTGTTTCTCATCATCAACATTTTGAAAATACCCATCTACAGCCTGGAAAACGTGCTTGGCATCGACTCCTTTCTGAGCACCCTGTGGATGATTCCGGCCGTCGCGCTCGGCGCGTTCACCGGTCGCTGGCTCCAGCCCAAAATCCCGCAGGAAACCTTCAACTGTATCGTCATCATCCTCACCGTGATCGCGGCGATCAAGCTGTTTCTGTAGCTGCGCTCGCATGCGCGCGAATCCTGCTCCAAATCTCACAAAAAATTTGAATCACCGACTTCAACCTGCAGGGAGCCTCCCACCTCCTTAGCAAGGCCGCTCCGGACTCGCGCAGATCCCGATCATCTGATATACTGCCAGCGTGCGAGTTATATGATATATCCGCCGGCAGATAAAGTTCATCCCCTGCCCTTTGTCGCGGACCTGAAAGCGTACACTGGCTCCAAAGCGGTCTCCGACCTGTTGGCCGGCATAACCGTGGCTGTATTCGCCATCCCACAGGCCATGGCCTATGCCGTACTGATCAACATACCACCCGTCTACGGCTTGTACGCGGCGGTTGTCATGTCCATCACAGCGGCCCTCTGGGGCAGCTCGGCCTTCGTCAACACGGGGCCGACCAACACGGCCTCCTTGCTGACAGCCGCAGCCATTGCCCCTATCGTGGCCATGGCACCACCCGCTCAGGTGCTCGAAACGGTCTTCGTGCTCACCCTCCTGGTCGGCCTTATACGCTGCCTGATGGGCCTGTTTCGACTCGGCAGCCTGGTCAACTTCGTACCCGAATCCGCCTTTCTTGGCTTTACGGTCGGGGTCGGCCTGATGATTGCCTGTGGCCAACTGCATCATCTTTTCGGGGTGGATGCTTCGCAGCACCCCTGGTTTCCCGCCCGCATCTTCGAAGTCGCGCAAAAACTCCCCGAGGCGAATTTTTTCAGCTGCCTGATCGGCGGTGGTGTTTTTGCGGGGGTCCTGCTGACCCGGCGCTGGGAGCGCAAAATCCCTACCAGCCTGATCGCCCTTGCACTCAGCACCGTGATCGTTTCGGCCTTTCAATTGGAGGTCAAAATCGTCCGGGACATCGGCAAGGTGCCCTTTGGACTTCCAGGATTTCATGTGCCCCAATTCGAGTGGTCGCACCTGCCGGATCTGCTCCCCGCTGCATTCGCCATCGCCATAGTGGGCCTCATTGAGGCGGTCTCCATCGGCCAGGTACTCGCGATGAAATACCAGCGGCACACGAATTTCAACCAGGAATTCTTCGGCCAGGGTCTCAGCCACGTCATCGGCGCTTTTTTTCAGGGGATCCCCGGCTCCGGCTCCTTCAGCCGGTCCACCCTGATCGAGGGATGCGGGGCCGTCACTCGTTTCTCCAACGTCTTCTTCGGGCTGGCCACCGCCATTGCCCTGGTATCCATCCCCGCCCTGCTGGAGCAAATCCCGGTCGCGGCCTTGTCCGGCCTGTTGCTCTACATCGGCTATCGCCTGCTGAATACCCGTCGGCTCAAACGCGTATGGCAGACGTCCCGGCACGACTCGATTGTGCTGGTGATCACCTTCCTGATGACCGTGTTCACCAAGATTGAATACGGGCTTTTGATCGGCATCATCGTCGCGGCCGCCATCGTGCTGAACCGCGCGGGCGAATTGCGCGTCTTCGAACTCATCCCCACCCCCTCAGGGCGTTTCGACGAAAAACCCTACCTGCCCGGCGAGCCACACGAGCCGGGCGAGCTCCTGGCCTTGACCATTTACGGTGAACTGTTCTACGGGATCGCCCACCAACTGCTCGAGCAGTTAAACGAGATCGTGAAACTACAGAAACCCACGGTGGTCGTTCTCCGCATCCGCCGGGCATACTCCATCGACTATTCGTGCTGGAATGCCATCTTTGAGTTTTCCGAGGTCTTTTATAGACAGGGCGGAAAACTGATTCTCGCGGGCGTTCGGCCAGACATACAGGACCTGATCAAACAGGCCCGCATGGAAGGCTACCTGCCTCCCGAGCAAGTCTACCCGCAGACCGACGCCCTTTTGTCGGCCTTTAAAGACGCGCTGGAAACCGCCTTCTATAACATCAAGGATCAGCGCCGACTACAGGGAGCCTGGGCGGATTACCGCGAGAACCCCCAGGTGCTTTCCGAGCAACAGATCGAGGACATTGATCGATTTCTCAAAGGAGATTTGTTCAGCTAGGGAAAAGGATCACATAGCTGGTGCTTGGGCCTCTTGCGAGACGAAGCACTTTACAAGGCGCGAGTGTGACGGTACAGCGAAATACATCCGGCACCTCGTGGGACCTTGTCCAATTGCCGGACTCTTGTATTTGTAAATCAGGAACTGAATAACAAACGGACAATCTTATGAGGCCGACGCTTTGAACCAATCTGCAATACGCCTTTGGCTGGCATTTGTTTTCTCAGCAAACCTATATTTTCATGCTACGGCGGCCGACTGGCCTGCCTACCGTATGAATGGCGCGCGAACCGCAACGACCACAGAAACCCTCGATTTTCCTCTTTATCCGGCATGGACCTATGTGCCAGCGCAAAGACATCAGCGCGCCTGGCCTGATGAGTTTTTACTCCGGGGTCGTGGAAAAAACTTTGACGCTGCGCCGCAAGCAGTAGTGGCTGGAAACTGGGTATATTTTGGATCGACAACCGATAACACCTTGTGGGCCCTCAATGCCTTGTCTGGAAAACCGCAATGGGGGTTCACCACCAGCGCGCCGATTCGCTTCGCACCGGCCATCGTGGGCGACCGGGCCTATGTCGTCTCTGATGATGGCATGGCCTACTGCCTGAACGCTACCACCGGCGAATTGATCTGGCATTTTCACGGAGGCCTGAGTGACCGCAGACTGGTGGGAAATGGCCGGATGATATCACGTTGGCCGATTCGCAGTGGCGTGGCGATAAAGGACGGAATCGTGCATTTTGCCGTGGGCATGTGGTCGTCCGAGGGCGTGTATGTCTACGGCCTGGATGCACGGACGGGAAAGGAAATATGGTGCAACGACACCAACCTCCATTACCTTCCCATGCCCCACGCATCTACCGCCCATACGGGCAATATGCCACAGGGCTACCTGGCTATCGGGGGCGATCGCGTGGTGTACAACAACGGTGTGGGCGGGGCGTGGGCCTATGACACACGGACCGGGCGTGCCGACGGTCGCAGTAATGGAACGGGTACTCTCAAAAAAGCTAAAGGCGGCGATTACCAAGATTATGG
>JAYGFS010000027.1:0-4446 GCA_046581765.1 Verrucomicrobiota bacterium | reverse complement strand
CGGCCTTTTATCAAAATCCTTACCGTGGTGGAGTAAACTATGTCTGTAAACGTACCTACTGAAATGGCAATCATTCCCGGCTTTCAAAGCCCGGGCGAGTTGATAATCGTCGTCCTCGTTGTCCTCCTGCTCTTCGGTTCCACCAAGCTCCCCAAGCTCGCTCGCTCGCTGGGGCAGAGCATCAATGAGTTCAAGAAGGGCAAAGAGGAAATCGCCCGGGAGCTCAAGAAGGGTGCGGACGAGGTCAAGGCCGAAGCCGACGAAATCAAGGACGTGGTCGAGTCCTAGGAATCGATCATCTAGCCTGATACACGGTGCTCCCCGGAGTACCGCTTTTCTTTTTCCCCCGGTCTGCCCCGCACTGGACTTCGTTTCAGCTTTTCTGCCCACGCATTTTCCCACCCGTAACCGGGGGTCACGACCAGCCCGGGGATCATCTTGGCCTCGGGCTTCTTCGGAACCACAAGGGCCGGCCTCGGCGCGAGCTCGGTTTCGGAGCCACCACGGCCGGCTTGGCCACGGGCTTTTTCGGGGCAGCCGCCGGCTCAGCGATCGCATACAGCTTGGACTTGGTCGCGATGTACAGCACCCCGTTCGCCGCACTGGGCGTCGTGTAAACCGAGGCATCCATGGTCACTTCATTGATCTGCTTGTGCTCGCGGCCATGCTTCAGGATGCAGATGTCTCCATCTTCATCGCCGATGTACACCTTGCCATCCACGACCATCGCAGAGCCCCACACCGCAGCGGTCAGGTCTTCCTTCCAGACCAGGCTGCCGTCTTTGTCATCGAGGCAGAACAGGTAACCCTCCAGGTCCGCGATGTACACCAGGCCATCTTTCACCGCAGCCGAGCTCATCGTCCGGCCGAACTCCTTGTTGCCAATGTGCCATTTGGCCGCGGTCGCGGTAACGTCGCCCTTGCCACCGGCATCGAGCTTGAAAAAGTGGCCGATGCCCGTGCCGTGCTCCGGATCCTGCCCCACGCCGAGATACACGTAGCCATCCTTGAACACCGGCGTCGAGATGATGTTGTTCCGGGTGCCGTACCCGCCCAGCTCCCAAACCGAGTCGGAGGGATTCATGTCGAATTTCCATACCAGCTCACCACTGGCGGGGTTCAATGCGTACAGCCAACCATCCCCGCCCGGGTTCAAGACCAGGCCCTTGCCATTCACTTCGCCATAGGCGGGGGACGACCAGGAACCGTGCAGGACCTGTCCGACCTCGAAGTAATCCCAGAGTAATTCACCCGTCTTCTTGTTAAAGGCCACGAAGTTGGAAGCCTCGGGCGAAGGCAGGTTCAAATGGCCTTCATCCACGCCGTTACCGGCCACGATAAAGACCGTGTCGCCCTTCACGAAAGGGGAAGAGGTCGCGAGGTTGTGGGGGAAGACACCCAGTTCCTCGATCAGGTCGTACTTCCAGACAATGTCCGCCTTCGCATCGCCCTTGTACTGCTCGTCCTGGTAGCCGTCGTTTTCGCCGTCAAGGAAGCCCTCGGTATCACAGCAAACCATCTCGCAGCGATTGTTGACGAAGTACAGGCGGTCACCGTCGACCCAGACGGTGGAACAGATGCCCTGCAATGGCCAGTCGCTCACGCGGCCGGCAGCCAGCTTGTCAAAAATCGCCTGCCAGAGGAATTTCCCGTCGGACTCGCGGAAACACATGATGTTGCCCTTGTCGTCTTCGATCTTGGGATCGCGCAGGCTCTCGTTGTTGGTGCCGACGAAGACTTTTCCACCGGCGATGACCGGATTGCCGTAGCTCTGCGAGCCGAGATCCGCGACCCACTTAATGTTCTTCCCGGTGTCGATGTCCCATTCGGTAGGGAGGCCTTTTTCAACATTGTTGACCATGTTGCGACCGGGTTGGCCGCCCCAGCCGGACCAATCCGCGGCAAAAGCCGGTCCGGCCAGCGTACAGCACACGATTATTTGAATAACGTTCTTCATAGTTTCTCTCTACTTGTTTTGCGTTACATGCACATTATCGAAAAGGACCTCGGTGCCCGGGGATTTTTCGGTGATCATCCGCGAATAGGCATACAGCCCGGGGCTTCCATCATAGTTGGGCGAAGGGTCTTTCATCTCGATCGACCAGGCTTCCGGCTCAGGGGTGCCCCGCACCCATATCCTGGCCCGGACCACACCCCGCCCGTCCTTGACATCAGCACTCAGCTTGGCGGTGTACCAGGTATCGGGCTGCCAATCGAATTCCACGTCCTTCTGGATCCGAGGAATCGCCGCCCAGCTGACCAGGCGAATCACCTTCTTGCGCTGAATATTCCTGGTCGCGGTGAAGATGTAACGGGCATTGATCAGCCCCATATCCGGGAGGAAGCGCTTGCGCTTGGAGAAGCCAAACATATCGGCCTGTACCGTGTAGCCAGTCTGGATCGGCGGCAGCATGTAGCAACGCAGTCGAGCGAAGGGCGGCGAGGGCATGTGTGCTCGCTTGCGAAGCACCCGCTCGCCCTCGTGATCGGAGCCAATCACCTTCAGCTTGGAGGAGATCCAGCCACCGGGAGGGGACCCGTCCGGCGTATTCGTGAAGTCCTCCGTGTAGGGCAGGTTCTGGAAAACCCGGATGCGTGCGGTCGAGGTCAGGTCGCCCTTTTTCGCGGTGACCACGCCGGCCTGGATGCCCGAGTCCGCCGCCGAGGTATATTTTCCGTTTCCGGCATCGGCCAGGGTGAGCCCCTTGAGCTCGTAGCTGTCCGCCTGGCTTTCACCCACCAGTTGGCCTTTCGCATCGTAGCTGCGGACACGGAAATTAAACGCGCCGCCCGCCCAGACCCAGGCCTCGGCGGGAACCACCTGGACCCGCGTCACGGGACCGGGCTTCGCCTTCGGGGGCGGGGGCGTCTTGTCCGCGGGCGTACGGGTATTCGCAGGCTTCGTCGAGATACAGAAGAGCTGGGACATCGTCGGAAGAATCAGGCGACCGTGGGCCACGGCCGGCGTGGCGAATACCTCGTCCGGCGAACCGTCCGGCAGCTTGAAATGAACTTCGCTGATCCGCTTCGCCCCGCCCGGGGTCAACGCAAGGATACTCCAGGTTCCGCCGACGTCCCCGATGTACAGCTTGCCATCGGCCAGGACGGGAGAGCCTTTACCTTCCTTGCCGTAATTAAAGAGCCAGGCTTCATCGCCGGTTTTGGCATCGAGACAACGCAGGTTGGCGGAATTATCCGCGACGTACAACTTGCCTTCGTGAAGTACCGGGGACGTGTAGCCTACGCGAAGGCCGAGTTGCTTCCAGATAACCGCCCCCGTCCTTGCATCGAAACAGAAAACGCCGCCCATCCTGGTCTCGCCGATATTCTCCTCGCTGTGCGATGCGTAGACTTTGCCATCGGCGTAAACCACGGAGGAATTGAGGCCGCGCTTGCTGATTACGGTCGACCAGATGCGCTCGCCGGTATTGACCTTGAGCGCGATGACCGCGCCGTCCGCGATGCCGGCGAAGAGGGTGCGAACCCCGTCCACTGTCGCAACGACCGGGACCGAGTACGTGGTGTCAAGCGGCTTGCCGCTCGGCTCGGAAATCCAGACGATCTCGCCCGTGAGCTTATCAAAACCGAAGAAACGATGCAGGCCCTTCCCGTGCGGACCCCAGCTGCTGCTCAGCGAAGAGAGAATGACCAGGTCGCCATCAACCACCGGGGTATTCGTGCGACCCCCGTATCCGGAGATGCGTCCGATCTCTTCCGTAAGCGACTGCTCCCAGAGAATTTTCCCGTCCTTGTCGAAACAAAAGAACTTGCCCTGGATTCCATGTACATAGACATTGCCGGTGGCCGGATCGCCGGCAAGATTCGCCCAGGCCATCCGGAGCTCGACGATGTCGGTGAGGAATACATTGAAGCTGTGTTCCCAGATCGTCTTGCCCGTATCGAGCTCGAGACACATGATGCGTTCCTTGAGGGTCACCCCTTCACCGAAGCGGTTGAACACGTAAACCCGGTCGTTCATCACCAGGGGAGCCGTGCGGGCACCACTCTTCGGCACATGCCAGAGGAGGTTCAATCCATCCTGGCTCCATTCATCCGGCAAACCGGTCTCCGAACTGACGCCAGCCTGGCCTGGCCCCCGCCAGTGGTTCCAATCAGCCGCGTGCAACCAAGGTGCGACCAGGACGCAACCCACCCCCAAAACAAATAACTTTTTCATAGCCACAACTCTTCCCTAGGAATTAAGCGTTGAATAGAACCCGTATGCGGACCCACACTTGACGGGTTTCTACGGAAACAGGTAAAAAAAGCAACCGTTAAACGGCACCTGGCCATCGCGATGCGGGGGGCATTCTCGAGCATCCTTTCGCGAACGCTGCCCAGCTAAACATACGTTTACGCGTGTAAAACGCGCTCAAACACAACCCGGAGCTCATCCGGAATCGGGATTTTCTTCAAGCCCCGCCCGGGAACTACTTCGCAGCAGAC
>JAYGFS010000255.1:0-1839 GCA_046581765.1 Verrucomicrobiota bacterium | reverse complement strand
CTCAATGGCTGCTCGCATCGCCGTGACATCACCCGGAGCCACCGTCCGACCGCAACCGTCCAAGATCTCGGGTAGATCGGAGAGGGCCGAGGCAATGATCGGCTTCGCCATGGCCATGGCCTCAAAGACCTTGCAGGGCGTCTGGGATTCCGAGATGACGTCCTGGATCAGGGGTAGCACCATGGCGTCCGCGAGCGAGAGGAACTCCGGCATCTTTTCCCGGGGTTGGGAACCGGTACAGGTGAAATAGGGGCTGTAGGCCGGGTTGGCCTGGAGGTCCTTGAGGTGCTCCGTCTCGGGCCCGACGATCACGAGCTGGATCTCGTCCGGCCGATTCATCTGCCTGAGTGCTTCCAGCACGATGTCCATGCCCTTGTGCGGGCGCACCACGCCGCCGAACACCAGGAGTTTTTTGCCTTTCAGGCCGAGCTGTTGTTTCAGGGCTGCAACCCGGAGGGCGTTTGCCGGTTTAAAGAAGTCCGGGTCGACCCCCATGTGGATGATCCGTCCGCCGAATTTCCGTTGCATAAAGGTGGCGGTGGATACGACCTCGTCGGCATGGGCGATCAGCTTCTCGATGCGCGGGGCGTGAATGTCCTCACCCGGATGGTGCAGATGCTTGATCCTGGCCATGCAACGCTGCATCGGGTTCATGCGGGTGACCAGGCCTCCATCCCATTCATCGAGGTAGACCACCATCTTTCGTCCGCGCTTCTGCTTGAGCCGGACCGCGACGGGGATCGTGCTCGCTGCCGCTTTTACCGCGATGACAATTTCACCCTTCACCGCATCGGCCAGCTCGCGGCTTTCCCGCCAGTAGTCCGGGTAGCGGTAGATCCTCGGGGTGTAGACCACGGTGTAGTCGTAAGAGCCGGCATACATCGGGCAAACCCCGTCGCCCATGTCGGGGCCGACGATCTGGACCGGCATGTGTTCGGAGAGGATCTTGGCGAGCACGGTGACCGGCCCGAGCACGGGCCCGGAGATGGTGGGAACGATAAAGGATACGGATGGCATGGGCGAGGGGCATAGCACGAATGGGGGGGCCTGCGCCAGTCCGCGGGCCGCATCGAAGTAAGGGGGTTGGCAGGGAGGAGCGGCCCGGACTACCCGGGCCTGCGGGATCCATGCGCCGCCGAAGCCGGCGCCTTGCGACCGGGCAGGTGGACTGGTTTTGCCATTTACCCGGAATATCGGTGCAATAGGCCCGCTTTACCAGGCTGTGACCGGCCCCTGTGCCTATTTTCATGCAATTCTCCTAAAATAATCCTAACATCCCCTAAGAAAGCCCACCCGAGGGGCGTTTCATCTATACAAGATCGGTACGATCGAGGGTCATTGAACATGTCAGATTTGGAAATCGAAGCGTTAATGAATGACGCATCACGAACGAAGGATGAAATGATCCAGATGATCATGCAGCACCACGAGTCCGCCCTGTTGCGCTATGCAACGCGACTGGTGAACGACTCGAACGCGGCGAAGGACGTCGTGCAGAACACCTTTATCAAGCTGTACGCGGGCTGGGATAACGGGAGTCGCCCGGAACGGCATGTCAAGAGCTGGCTGTACAGGGTGACGCACAACAACGCGGTCGACTATATTCGCAAGGAACACCGGGTGCGGGATCTTCATGAGCGACACGCGGAAGAGATCGCCTCGCTGGAGGATCACGAACAAGGTAAACACAAACGGGAAGACGCGATGAAAATGGCCCTGGAACACATCGATCTGCTCAAGCCCAACGAGAAACAGGTGCTGCTCCTGCGTCTCCAGGAGGGCTTGTCCTACCGGGAGATCTCGGAGATCACTAACGAGAGCGAGGGGAACGTGGGCTAC
>JAYGFS010000021.1:0-2544 GCA_046581765.1 Verrucomicrobiota bacterium | reverse complement strand
CGGTCGAAGCGTGAACTGGATTCTCAAGATGCCGCGAAAATTTATCGCCGACAACGATTCCGTATTGCGCGCCGAGCGCGATCGCCAGGATGCGGAACACTGTTTTGATGAACTCTGTGTGCTCTATGTCGCGATGACCCGGGCCAAGCGGGGGATGTACCTGGTGTCCAGCCCGCCGCGGCGAAGAAGCCCCAACCACGCCCACTTCATCAAGTCCCGGCTCGCGATCGATCCCGAGGAATCACGCGAATCAGAACTGCCCGGGCGACGGATATCGACGTGCTGGGAAGCGGGGAATCCCGCTTGGTACAAGGATTTCCGGCATACGGTATCCCCGGGCGTGGAGCCTGCCCATGCACCCACCCCAGCCAGCCAGGCGCCTTCCCGCCGCGCCCGCCTGGCCCGCCGGCGGCCGTCCGACCCCGGCCACACCTCCGAGGAGGCGGGGGACCTTTTCCAGCTCGTCCCGCACGCGCGCGCAGATTTCGGCACCGCCATCCACGGGCTGTTTGAGGAAATCGCCTGGCTGGACCAGGCCGACATCAAGGCCGCCATCGAGGCCTGGAAATCCAGGTTCCCGCTGCCACCGGAAATGGAAAAGGAACTGGTCGACGAATTCCTGGCCGTCCTCGATGATCCCGGGTGCCGCTCCCTGCTCTCCCGCCCGGAAGGCCCCTGCGAACTCTGGCGGGAACAGGCCTTTGAAATCGTCCTCGACCAACAATGGATCAGCGGGGTGATCGACCGGGCCCACATCGCCGAGGACGGGGGTTATGCCGAGATCATCGACTTCAAGAGCAACCGCATGCCCCTGGGCGATGCCGGGGAGACCCGGGAGGCCCTGGAGCGGGCCGTCCGGTCCTATCAACCCCAACTCCACCTCTACCGCCGGGCCCTGGCCCGAATGTACAAGATGCCCGAGGACCGGATCCGGCTGAAACTGCTCTTCACCCACCCCGCCCGGGTGGTCGAGGTGGACTGAGATCCCCGGCCCTTTCGGGTTCCGATCATCGGAATAGGCGGAAAAAACGCTTCCTATGACTGGAAAAGTCCTCCTTAATTTTCCCGTCGCAGGAAAATCGTGAACACGACAGTCAAACAGATCCTCTGGGGCGTATCCGCCCTGCTCGTGGTGGGCCTCGGCGTCCGGTTGGCCGACGCGGTTGTGCACAAGCGGGTAAACACGATCGCCGGGAAGCTGGAGCGCTCCCTCGATGCACGGGAAATCGATGCCGCTGAAGACCTCCTGGGCCGCCTGGGTGAACGGCGCTACCTCTCACGGGGCCGGGGCCGGGAACACCGGCAACGGGTGGCAAGCTACCGGTCACGACTGGATCAACTGAAAGTTTCCCAGCTGCTCGTACAGACGGGGCAGGACATGGACCGGCTGCATGGACTGGTGGCCCTGGGTGCGTACGCGGAGGTGCGGGCAGAACTCAGGCAGGTGGACCAGGCACTCACGGATGTGGCCGAAGCGGCCCGAAAGTCCTTTGACCAGACCCTCGCCGCTTTTGCCGGCTGGCTCGATGCCCTGGAAATGCACCGGAAGCAGATCCAGGCGGGGCTGGACGAAGACCTGTTCTGGCAACAGGCTGGATTCGACCCGGGGATGGACGCGCTGCGCCTGGCCGAACTGGCCGACCTGGTGGAACGCCATTCCACGGTGCCGGGATCCAGGTTAATCGGAGAGGACCGGAAAAGCGTGAGGGGAAAACAGGAAAAACTGCTGGGAAAGGTGCTCGACGATTTCCAGGCTGCGCACGACTGGACGCGTGACCTGGACCGGCTGGAGAAAGCCAGGGCGACCCAGGTGAAACAGCTCGACGATTTCCTGCGGGCCCGCAAGGAAGCACCGGAACACACCGGCCGGCTGTCCCTGAAGAAGAGCAAGGCGGACTACACGGTACGGATTGAAAAGCTGCAGGCGGAGATACAAGGGGATGACCGGGAACGGGAACGGGCCTTGCAGGCACTGGGGGATATCCAGCGCAACCTGGGCCGGAGGCAGGTGCCGGATGAAATCTATCCGCCCTACCTCGACCTGGCGTACCTGGCCGCCTATAACGTCCAGTTGCTCCAACAGATTCACAAACGAAAAGTGACGGAACACAGCGGGGAACGGGCCGGCCTGTACCTGGGCCAGGTACAGGTGATGCACGCCTACGTGGACCGGCATGTGCGTACACTGGAGGATGGAATGGTAAATCGCAGTTTTATGCTGCTGCGAAAGGCCCTGCAGGGTCGATTGGACCGGATGGAACGCGCTTACCGGATCACCGGCGACCTGGATGCCATCCTGGATGGCCGGATTGACGGTGCGGCCATCCTGGCATTCCTGGATAACCAGCCGCCGCGGGATGAATTCCTCGCGGACAATCCAACCGAGTAGGATGTACGCAACCGGCAAGCGGCAGCAGCACCAGGCGAAGACCCCTTGACCGCCGATGAGCAGGAGTCTCGGAAAACACTTCCCTGGACAAACAGTTGAACCCGCGTGAGCTACAGCGTATATTTCAGTATGCGGGACGCGAAGCATTTCCTGGG
>JAYGFS010000228.1:0-5542 GCA_046581765.1 Verrucomicrobiota bacterium | reverse complement strand
GTCCGCTTCCCCTGGTGCGCGTACTTGACATAGGTGCCCAGGGATTGCATCGAATGGGCATGAAACGTAATCGCCTTCTCCTCTCGATATTTGTGGTCCTGTTTATTGCCTTTGGCAGCCCGCGGGCAGCCGCGCCTAACTTCGTTATCATCTTCATCGATGACCAGGGCTACGGTGACTTGAGTTGCTTCGGGTCGAAGACCATCAAGACGCCGCATATTGACCGCCTGGCCACGGAGGGGCGAAAATTCACGAGCTTCATGGTCGCCTCCCCGGTGTGTACGCCTTCGCGGGCAGCCTTGCTCACCGGTTGTTACCCGAAACGCGTGGGGATGCACCAACACGTGCTGTTCCCCCAGTCGACCAGGGGCCTGAACCCGGAAGAACATACCATTGCCGATCACTTGAAAGCACAGGGCTATGCCACGGCCTGCTTCGGCAAGTGGCACCTCGGCCATCACCCGGAAGTGCTTCCCACGGCCAACGGTTTTGACACCTACTACGGCATTCCATACTCCAACGACATGAATCACCCGGACAACAAGGGGAAGCCCAAGGGTGGACCCGATGGCATGGATATCCTGTGGAAGGATCCGGAATCCACGCTCACCAAGTGGAAAACGCCCCTGTTTGAAGACGAGAAAATCGTGGAGTTACCCGTGGATCAACGAACGGTCACCCGGCGCTATACCCAGAAGGCGATCGATTTCATCAAGGCCAACCGGAAGGGCCCTTTCTTTGTCTACCTGCCGCACTCTATGCCGCATATCCCGCTCTACGTTCCCGACGAGGTACGCGATCCCAACCCGAAGAACGCCTACATCAATACCATCGAGCATATCGATGCCGAGGTGGGACGCCTACTCAACACCCTGGATGAACTGAAGCTATCCGGAAACACCTACGTATTATACACGACTGACAACGGTCCCTGGTTGTCGTTCAAGCACCACGGTGGTTCCGCCGGCCCCCTGCGTGATGGCAAGGGGACCACCTTCGAGGGTGGGCAACGGGTACCCTGCTTGATTCGCGGGCCCGGGATTCCCGCGGGAACCATTTGCAGTGAATTGACCGGGACCATCGATGTGTTACCTACGATTGCCGCCATCACGGGAAAAGCCCTGCCGGGTGGAAAAAAAATCGATGGGCTGGATGTGTCCGGCTTGTGGATGGGAACGGCGGCAACATCCCCCCGCAAGGAATTCCTACACTATACCTCCCGTGGAGAACTTGAGGGGATTCGCCAGGAAAACTGGAAGTTGCTGGTGAAAAAACCGCGGGGGTCCCGCAATGCGAAAAAAGGACAAACGCCCAAGGCCCCGCAATTCATGTTATTTGATCTAAGCAAGGACCTGGGAGAGCAAAGCAACCTGGCCGATGCCCATCCGGAAATCGTGAAGGAACTTCAGGCCCGCATGGAAAAACTGGACGCGGAGATCACCAAGAATGCCCGCGCACCGTGGAACAAGGGTTGAGCCGCTTAGCCAAGCCGGGAACCCCCATTTCGCCTTGGGCCGATGCCCAGAAAAACCCTACGCCTGTAGCTATTTCCGGTACTGCTGCTGCCATGCCTTCGGCTTGACCGCGAGGTCGCTGTCGTCCTCGTAGAAGGCCTGGAGATCCGCCAGTTGCTTTTTCAACGTCGCAATTTGCGGCGCCTGCTCGGGGTTGTTGTAGAGGTTGGCCAACTCGTCCGGGTCGTTTGCCAGGTCGTAGAGTTCCCATTCGTCGAACTGGTAAAAGTGTATGAGCTTGTACCGCTCGGTACGGATTCCACATTGCTGGGGAACCATGTGCACGCTGGGGTATTCGTAGTAGTGGTAGTAGATACTCGTGCGCCAGTCGGATGGGGACTTCCCCTGGAGGAGCGGAAGCAGGGATACGCCCTGGATGTCCTTGGGGACCGGGGCGCCGGCCATCTCGAGAAAGGTCGGGGCGTAGTCGATATTCTGGATCATCTTGTCCGTTCGCGAGCCGGGCTTGATGGTGCCCGGCCACTTGATAATGAAGGGCATCATCAGGGATTCCTCGTACATCCACCGCTTGTCGTACCAGCCGTGGTCGCCGATATAGAAGCCCTGGTCGGAGCAATAGATCACCACGGTGTCCTTGGCGAGGCCGAGCTCGGCGAGGGTTTTTTGCAGCGTGCCGACACTGTCGTCCACCCCCCTTACGCAACGCAGGTAGTTCTTGGCGTAGCGCTGGTACTTCCAGCGCACCAGGGCCTCGCCGCTGAGCTTGGCCTGGTGAAAGGCCTTGTCCCGCGGCCCGTAGGCGGCACGCCAGTCGCGCACCTGCCCCGGGGTCATGCGCTGCAGGTTGCGCCAGGCGGACTTGTCAAATCGTCCCTTGATCGCGTTCCCCTTAAACCCGGCGGTCAGGTCGACGAAGAGGTCAAAATTGAGGTGCATGTGCCGGTCGATTTCGAGTTCCTGGTAGCGCGCGGGGGGTGCGTTGTCTTCCCACTTGTCGAACAGGGTCGCGGGCTCGGGGATCTCGATATCATCGTACAGGTCAAGGTGGCGTTTCGGGGGCATCCAGTTCCGATGCGGGGCCTTGTGCTGCACCATCAGCATGAAGGGCTTACGGGTGTCACGGCCCTTTTTCAGGAAGTCCACCGCCATGTCGGTAACGAGATCGGTGCAATACCCCTCGACGGTAATTTTACCTTCCGGGGTGATGAAATCCGGGTTGTAGTAGAGACCCTGGCCGGGCAGTACCGCCCAGGAATCGTATCCCTGGGGCTTTCCCTTGAGGTGGGACTTGCCGTAGATGGCTGTCTGGTACCCGGCCTTCTGCAGGAGCTTGGGGAAGGTTTGCTGGTTCCAGTCGAAGCTGTTCCCGTTGTTCATGAAGCCGTTCTTGTGGCTGTGCTTCCCGGTCTGGATGACCGCCCGGCTGGGCCCGCAGATGGAATTGGAGCAGAAGCTCCGCTCGAAGAGCATCCCCTGCGCGGCGAGCCGGTCGATATGCGGGGTGGGGTTGACCGGTTTCAACCAGCCGTTGTAGGCCCCAATCGCATGCGGCGCGTGGTCATCACTGAAAATGAATACAATGTTGGGCTGCTTTGCCGTTGCGGACACGAGGGCGAGGCCGCAAAAAAGGATGGACGTCAGTTTCATGAGTCATTCTCCAGGAACGGGTGTAGAAGATCTGCACGGGGGATGTCAATGATTCTGCGTGAAGAGCTGTGACAGCTTTCCGGGGCAGGATTCCCCTTGCTGTTCATGCCGCGATCAGGGCATCCGTCCCCTGCGGCCCCCGGGTGGAAACACACCGCAAGTCGTCCGGCTATTGCGAGGCCGCCTTGGCCGCTGCGGCCTCGGCCACCTTGCGGGCGGCCTCTTCCTCGGCCTTGCGCTTGGTTTCGGCTATGCGTGCAGCCTCCTCAGCGGCCCACTCGACCAGGCGCTGCTCGTTCTTGGCGACTTGTGTTTTCGACATGTAATAGACCCGGTAAATCTGGCGCCTGTCGTTGATGGGCCAGGTGCGGCAGAAGGCGCGGACAATACCCGTGGTACTTTCCCAGTCGGTGACCAGGCAATACTCGGTCCGCTCGTCATACCGTCCCCATGGAATGGGCAGCTTTATGTCGACCCGCTCGCGCCGGTCGGTGGCATCGCCGAAGCGGTTATCGATCCCGGAAAGGCATCTATCCGGTGAGAAGGCGAGATTGTTCGGCGGCATGTGGACCACCAGGCCCAGTTGGTCGTTGGTTAAGAAATATTCAATCTTCTCATTCCTGGGACCGGTAAAGAGGATCGCTTTTGCGGGGGGCGCAATAACAAAGCCGGTGGCGACAGCGACGGCTTCTTTATTCCAGGCGCTGTGTATGAGATCGGCCACCTTGTGCATCACCAGGTTGGTGTTGCCCATGTTGCCCTGGGCGATGACCTCGGCTTCCGTCGCCCCCCACTTCAGCTTTCCCACGCCGGGAAAATTTTGCGCGTGGACCTGGTGGATCAGGCTAATTGCCAGAAAAGTCAGGAAAAAGGTCGCACATCGCATCATATCAGTTCTCCGCCCACGGGGGACTCAACGCAGCTTTAACAGATCCCGCTGCGTTTTAAAATCCTTGTTTAGGTAGATTGCAAAGGCATCCACCATGCCGAGGGACTTACGGGACTGGGCCTTCAGGTCGTAGACGAAAAGTTGCGGGAAGACCTTATCCTGGTTGAGTAAAAGAACCTTTCCCCCAAAGGGGTCGAGGTCCAGCAGGGTGTCGGAAGGAGGCAGCAGCAGGTGCAGGGTCTCGGTGAAGGTATCCCCGGTGCGGGTCATCTTGAGGCAGACGTTTTCGCGTTGCCGACTAAAGCCGCCCTGTTCAAAGCCACAGATAAAAAACCCGTCATCCACCGCGACCAGTTTGTAGATGTAGAAGTCGTAGAAGCTGAGCAGGGTCTTATCCGGTTCGGCTACCGAGCACACACGGCTTTTCAGCTTTTCATAGACGTAGAAATATTCCGCCCCGTACGCCACGCCGAAGCGGCTCCGTATCGGGTCCTCCAGTGTGAGTGTCGAACCTTGTTTAAACCGGACCCCCTGGTCCAGCCGGTTATACCAGACGGTGAAGACCCCGTTCGTGTCGAGATAGGCCTTTCCGGTGGAGGGGGCCTTGATTTGCTTCACCTGGTCCATCCCCCGGAAAATAAAAAATTCCCCCTTTGGGCCCGGACCCATGTAGAATTCCGTTCCGTCGAGATTGCGGAACAGCTTGTCATCGATATTTTCAAAGAGGGTTTTCTGCTTTATCCCGGCGAGCAGATCGCGATCGATCACGACCTTCATTTCCCCGGCCGAGAGCAAGAGCGGCAGGGTGAACAACATGGCGGGCAGGGCATTCATCTCGTCATGGATGTTAACAGGTTTTCCATGATCTGGTTAATGCTTTGATATCCATTTACGGCAAGCAGGCGCTCGGCATCCTGGATATACGGTCCATCCACCCGTTCGTGTCCACCGTTTTCAACCCGTGCCCGCGCAGATTCAACCGTGGTCTCCAGGTGAAACTGCAGGCCAATGATGCGCTCCTGATACACGAAGGCCTGGTTGAGGCAGCCTTCGCTGGAGCAAAAGCGTTCTACCCCCTCGGGCAGGTCGAAGGTGTCGCCGTGCCAGTGAAAGACCGTGGCTTCTTCCGGGAGCCAGTCAACCTCGGTATCCCGGGGGCGATGAATGGGAAACCATCCGATTTCCTTCTCGGCGTTTGGGTATACGCGCGCGCCCAGCACCTCCGCGATCAACTGGGCGAGAGGGTCCCCGGCATACAGGCCCACCGCCTGCCCGGTGAAGCCTTGGCCGCTCGCCCAATCGGCGATATACCCGCGGCCTTCAACGGGCACATGCTGTAACCAGACCAGCCGTTTCATCTGAGACCGTTCCCGTCCGCTGGTTCCCGGCACGGGTTATTCCAGCTCCGCAATAATCGTGGTCATTCGCCGGGCGATCTCCGGGTGCTCCTCCGCGACATTCCTTTCTTCCCCGATGTCCTTGTCCAGGTTGTACAGGGCGAGCACCTTGTCGGTCGCCACGCCTTTCCATT
>JAYGFS010000192.1:0-8806 GCA_046581765.1 Verrucomicrobiota bacterium | reverse complement strand
CGCGACCCGCACAATGCCGTTTGCTGTCCCCCAGATCGAAGTGCCCGGGGCAGAAATAAACCTGGGTCGGCGGAATTTTTCCCGACATGAGGGCTGCCATGGCCACGACGGGTTTGAAGGTGCTGCCCGGGGCGTAGTACTCGTAAATTGCCCGGTTGATCAAGGGCTGGCGGGGATCTTTCAACAGCTGGTCGTAAATGTGACGAACCCGGTTCAGGTCGAAGCGCGGAAAAGTCGACAGGCCGAGCACATGGCCGTTGTTGGGATCGACAATACAGATCGAGCCGAGCTCCGTATCCAGCACCCGCTCGGTCAATTGCTGAATGCGGGTATCAAGCGTGAGTTGTATGTCGCTGCCGTTTTGCGGCATCTGCTCCGAGATGACGCTATGGCGATAACTGGAAACATCGACCCGGAGCAACTGTCCGCCCGCTTTTCCACGCAGCATTTCATTGTACACGCGCTCAAGACCACTCCGCCCATCCATCTCGTTTTCATAGAAGTCGTAACGGCCTTCTTCTTCGCGTCCCCGCAGGCCGGTGCTGATATGGCCGAGCACATGGCAAGCCATCTCCCCGTAAGGATATTTACGAATCGCCTTGGTATCGTAGTCAACGCCCGGCATGTAGCCAACCCGCTCGGCAAAGCGGGCAATCGCGAGATCATCTAGATCCTGCCAGGCATACAGTGGCAACATGCGCTTCTCCCTCACGTGCCGGTCAATATCCTCCCGATTTACCTGGCGATCAATTTGCAGGGCTGCTGCCAGTTCATCGATCAGGCTGTCTACGCGCTCGACCGTCTTCTGAAAAGATCGCTGGCGAATACCTTTCTCGCTCGGATAAATCGCAATGCAATGACTGGGGCGGTTGTCCGCCAGGCAAATCCCGTTGCGATCAAATATCCGACCCCGCCAACCGGGAATCCGGACACGGCGTATGCTTTGATGCTCAATGGCCGCCGCATAGTGATGCTCCTTGACAACCTGGAGATTCCAGACCCGGTACACGACAACGCCCATCAACCCCAGCATGAGCAGCAGGAGCAAGATCAGACGTGTCACCTCCTGGTCTTTGGGCCGTCGCGCCATCAGATTTCCCTCAATTCGATGTTGCCGAGTTTATAGTCAAGCCGCTCAATGAGCTTGAACGTTATCGGGATGACCGCCAGGCCCATCAGGATGACCCCGGAAGCCATGACCAGCATGCCGGTAAACGGCATGGCAAAAGCCAGCGCACCCTCCTCCAGGCGCGAACGGATCATCAACAGGATGAACGTTCCGACCGTAACCGCCGTACAGGCAATTACGCCGAGGAACATGTGGGTCAGCCAGTGGTTACCGAAGAACTTTTCGCGATACCGGTTGATGTAGAGCCCAACCAGCACGTAGAGGAAGGAATGACAACCCATGGGCATGCGGGAACTCAAGGCGTCCTCAAAAATACCGGCGAGCAGACCTACCGCCAGTACCAGTCCGCGTTCGCGGGTGAGCGCATAATACATGACGGCACCCAGGACAACCGGTGCCCGCGCACCACCAAGAAACGGAAGCGATGGCAGCAAGGATTGGAAAACCGCTGCAAACATCGTGATCACGATCATCAAAAGCAGGGTCATGGCACTTCCTCCACGGCCAGGTTCGGACGACCAGCCACTTCGACGATCACGAAAACAAAGTTCAGCTCGCTCAGGTCTACTGCCGGGCGAACCTCGGCTTCCTGGTACAGGCCCGAGTGATCGGGATCCACATGGGTCACATAACCAATGAGCACATCCGGGGGAAAGATCCCGCCCAGGCCGGAGGTCCGGACGGTTGTTTTTTCGCGGATCAGCATCGCCTTGTTAATCAGGTCCATGCGGCAAAGGATATCGCCATTGACCGAGGGACCCTTCCCATGCAGCACCCCGTAGGAACCACGGCCCTGCAACTCCGCATGCACCCGGCAACTGGGATCGGAGATCAAGAGAACATCGGCGGTACGCGGGGAAACACCGCTCACCCGGCCAACCAGTCCATCGGCGTTGACGACCGCCTGGTTGACCTGGATGCCATGGCGGGATCCCCTGGCCAGGCGCACGGTCTGCCACCACCCGCTGATATCTCGCCCGATGACCTCGCAGGCAACCATGCGATTGGGCGACTTCCCCCGAAAACCAAGCTGTTGACGCAGGCGGGTATTTTCGCTGGCCAGGGATTCGAGCTCGTTCACCCGGTTCTGGAGCATGACGGCCTGTTCGGAGAGCTTCTTGTTTTCATCCGGCAAGCCGCCCCAGCCCCGGATGGCCCGGTAGGCCGATTTCACCCTGAAGCTGGCAGACGCAAGGAGGCCTTGAACGGGTGCCACCCCTTCCCGGACCACCTTATGCGTGCCGCGGGAGAAGGAATTAGGCAGCATCAGCGCGACCAGCAGGATCGCGCAGAGCACCAGCCATAACCAATATTTTCGTTTTCTCACACGTAGCTCCGGGGCTCCGAGGAGCTTCCGGCCCAGTCAAATCATTCAACATGACGGAGATGAGAAAACTGCGCAATCAGCCGCGCCGCTTATAGTGGATTACAGCGAATCGCCGCCGGACATGCGCTTAAGGAAATTCAGCTCATGGAGCACTACACCCGTACCTTCGGCAACAGAGCTCAGGGGGTCATCAGCAACATGAACCGGCAAGCCGGTCTGTTCAGCGATCAAGGTATCGAGTCCGCGAAGCAAAGCACCGCCACCGGCAAGCACCAGGCCCCGGTCGACGAGGTCGGCCGCCAATTCAGGCGGACAACGCTCCAAGGTGTAACGCACGGATTCCACGATCGTGGATACCGGCTCCATAAGGGCTTCACGGATTTCCTCAGACGTAACGATCAGGGTCTTGGGTAAGCCATTCACCAGGTCGCGACCTTTTACCTCCATGCTTACCTCCTCATCGAGGGGGTAAGCAGAGCCGATCCCGATTTTAATATCTTCCGCGGTTCGCTCACCGATCATCAGGTTGTAAACCCTTTTCATGTACTGGATAATCGCTTCATCCATCTCATCTCCGCCCACTCTCACGCTGCGACTGAACACGATCCCCGCGAGGGAGATCAGGGCGACTTCAGTTGTGCCGCCCCCTATGTCCACGATCAGGTTACCGGCCGGTTCCTGTACAGGAAGACCAACCCCGATCGCCGCAGCCATGGGCTCTTCAATTAAAAACACATTTCGCGCACCTGCGTGCGCGGCAGACTCCTTCACGGCCCGCTTCTCCACCTCGGTGATTCCGCTGGGGACTGCAATAATAACCTGGGGCCGCACCAGCTTTCGCTTGTTGTGCACCTTGCGTATAAAGTATTTCAACATGGCCCCGGTGATTTCGAAATCCGCAATCACCCCGGCTTTCATCGGCCGCACCGCGATGATGTTCCCGGGCGTACGGCCCAGCATACGTTTCGCTTCCTCACCCACGGCCAGGACCCGGTTAGTGCCCGCCTGGATGGCCACCACCGAGGGTTCGCGCAGGATAATCCCGCGGTCGCGGACATAGACCAGTGTATTGGCGGTATCGAGGTCGATACCGATATCATTGGAGAATAAACCTAGAAATCGATTGAGCATTTAGATGATAAACATTCCCGTTTTGCGGACAGCGAAAAACCGGAACACATTGCGGACTGAGTCCCCCTGCGTCAAGCATGAAACGCAGCTATGGAAAGGCCCGGAAATCCGATGCGCTTTAACCTAAGGAACTACAAACAAGCTGCTTGCAGCAGAATACAGCTCCCTGCATAGACGCCGGTGAGCGGCGACCCGCAGGCCCGGCAGGCCCGGTATGCGCTAGCCCCCTTCCACCGTGAACCAGCCACGTATTCACAAGCGTATTTACACCGATTTTAAGCTATATCCTTAGATATAGGCTGGTCGAATGCCCTGAGCACCTGAAGGAAGCCCAGGCCGCAGAGGGGTCCCGTGGCTTCAAGGTTGAGCCTGCTTACACTTGGCCAAGCCGCCCAAACCCGGTAAAAACGGTCATGAACGCGATCTTGACCAGCCGATTCCCGATCCTCCTCTTCCTGCTGGCCTCGCATCCCTGCCCGGGAAGCGACTCGCCGTATGGCACGGAACACCGTGCGGCCCTGCTTCTCCACCTCAGTCCAGAGGGGCAATCCGCGATGAAAATCGATGCGAAAGCCGGCCAGTACGTCCACGGACTGGTCCCCGATGAGGGTCGTGCCGCTTCGGCACGGGCCCTGGCCTTTCGGCGCGGCCGGCACGGCCCCTTATTTTTCACCTCCTTATCCGGCAAGCGGCTCCCCTACGATGATCGCACCGTCAATGTCCTGGTCGCTGAAGACCCGCTCGGTATCGCGACAGAGGAACTCCAGCGGGTCATCACCCCGCTGGGCAGCCTGTGGACCCGCCACGGCAAGGGCTGGAAACAATGGGAGAAGCCCTGGCCGGGCAGCATCGATGAGTGGACCCACTACCTCCACGGACCGGACAACAATGCCGTGGCCAGGGATACGGAAATCGCACCCCCGAATCATCTCAAGTGGATCCAGGCCCCCATGTTCGACCGCCATCACGATACCCTCGGTGGATTCCGTGCCGTGGTTTCATCCCGGGGCCGGGTGTATTCCATCGAGGACACGGCCCCCTCGGAAAATCCCCACTGGGGAGGGGCCTGGGTCCTGCGCGCACGGGATGCGTTCAACGGCCTCACCCTGTGGAGTAAATCCATCCCGGAATGGAGCCCGATTGGGCGCCCCCACCGCACCGGGCCGGTCCAGCAGCCCCGGCGCCTGGTCGCGATCGGCGATCGCGTCTACGTAACCCTCGGCCACACAGCCCCGGTCTCCGAGCTCGACGCGACAAGCGGTGAGGTCCTGCGGGTATTCGAAGGCACGGAACGCACCCAGGAGATCCTGGTCGACCGGGGCGTCCTGTACCTGGTCCAGGGCGACCCCACCACGACCTCCGACATGAATTACTACCTGAGCCGCGCACAGCGTTTCGGGTTTGATCCCGGGACCGATCCCTCCAACGTCAAGCAACCGAAATCCCGGCTGGTCGCCATCCGCATCGAGGACCGCAAGCAACTCTGGCGTAGAGACGAGCAGATGGAGGGCTATTGGGCGATGTCCCTCGGGGTGGACCGGGAACAAGTGGCTTACCTGGATGCCGGGCACCTGTATCTCCTCGAGGCCCTGACCGGCGAGCAGATCTGGCAAAGCGAACGGCGTTCCTCGGTCACCGCCCCCGGCAGCCCGGTAACCGTCGTCCTGGAGGCATCCCATATCTTCGTCGCCGATCAACAAAGGCTGAACGCGTATGACCGCAGGACCGGGAAAGCCTTGTGGGATGCGAAGTCGCAAATCCAGCACGCGGTGAACGGGCCCAACCTCTTTTACAACCGGGGTTCCGTCTGGATGAACCACCTGGGCGGACTCGACCCGGCAAGCGGCGAGCTTAAGGAAGCCATGGCGATCCCGGGGAAATTCCAGTTCCACATGGCCCACGGACGATGTTACCGCGCCAAGGCCAGCAGCAATTTCATCATCAGTGCGCGGAACAGCACGGAGTTCCTGCCCTTCGGCTCCACGGAATCCGTCGCCTACGATTGGCTCCGGGGCACCTGCCAGTACGGCATGCTCCCCTGCAACGGCCTGGTCTACGCGACCCCGACCAACTGCGAATGCGCCATGTCCGGGCGCCTGAAGGGCTTCTACGCGATGGCGAAAAGCGCGCCGCCCCTGCCGGTGCAGCAGGATCAGCCCGGGCGGCTCCTGAAAGGTCCCGCCTTCGGAACCGTCAAGGACCCGGACGGGGCCGCACCGGAGAGCGCCTGGCCGACCTTCCGCTCGGACATGGGCCGATCGAACAGCGTGAAGGCCGGGTTGAAGGAGCGGCTGAAACCCCGGTGGAAAATCGCGCTCGGCGGTCGACTCACGCAGCCGGTTGCGAGCGGTGGCGTGCTCGCGGTAGTCGACCAGGCCGCCCAGGCCCTCCACCTGCTGGACGCCGCGAGCGGGGACACGCGCTGGGTACACCCCTGCGCCGGGGCCGTGGACTCGCCCCCGACCCTGTACGGCGAATTGGTCCTGTTTGGCGACCGCCTCGGGAACGTTCACGCCCTGCGACGACAAGACGGCCAAAGGGTGTGGTCTTTCCGGGCCGCCCCGGAAGAGCGGTACATCGGTGCCTGGGCGCGCGTGGAGTCGACCTGGCCCGTGCACGGCTCGGTCCTTGTCGCCGATGGCAAGCTCATCGTGGCCGCCGGGCGCACATCCTTTCTCGATGGCGGGATTCATACCTGGGCCCTGGATCCACTCACCGGCGCGGTGCTCGGCCACGACCGCATCGAGGGTCCCTACCATGAGAATGGCCGGGTGCTCGGGCACCCGGAAAACGAGAAGGATGTCCTGGGATGCCTGGCGGACATCCTGTCCTCGGACGGTCGCTTCGTCTACATGCGCCACCAGGTCCTGGACACAAACGGCACCCGGAGTGATCACCGCGGATATCCACACCTGATCAGCAGCGGCGGCTTCCTGGATCATTCACGCAACCACCGAAGCGGGTGGACCGTCGACACCAAGATCGGGTACTACCTGCGATCTCCCGGACCGGACGGCGAATTGATAGTCAAGGACGGGGACCGCATTCACGCCTTCCAGGGCTGTGCGACCGGGCGGCAGACCCGCTTTGATCCCCTCGCGAAAGGCTTCACGCTCGCGCGCTATACCATGCAGAAACGTCCCGAGCAGGAGTCGCATCTGATCGGCACCGTCGTCGGCCGCCCAAACAAGGCGGCCAAGCCCGGCAAGCCGCGCAGGAAGAAGAAAAGGAAACCGGTGGAGACCCGGCCCGTCTTCAACCCGGGTGCGCGTGGATCCACGGATATCGGCTACACCTTCAAGCAGGAACAAAATTACCAACTGGAGGACTTCAACGTGAAAAGCATGCTGCTCTCCGATGGACGCCTGATTATGGCCGGCATCGCCAACGAAAAGGGCCCGCAAGGCGACCCCTACGCGGTGTTACGCGAGGGCCGCGGAGCCGCCTTCCGCATCCTGGACAAGGCATACGAGACCGTGCAGAAGCAAGTGCTGCATTCGGCGGTGATCCCGGACGGCATGGCGGCAAGCGAAGGCCGCCTGTACCTCTCGCACGCAAACGGCGACCTGAGCTGCTGGGAATAGGGCCCAGCCAGCCCTTTCAGTCCGCTCAGGGCTGCGGCTGCAATTCCTGGCTGCGATTGAACATGCCGTGCGTGAATTTCATGAACCCGTCCAGCTCCTGGCGCTGTTTCCCGAGGCTTGTCTCCAGCTGGACCAGCTGTTCCTGGTTGAGCACCTGGCCGGCATCCTGCATGTACACCCCGTGTAATTCCTCCACCTGGCCGAGCAGGTCCTCGCGACGATCCGCATTCATTTCCCGCGGGTTGTAGTTTTCCGGCTTGCTCAGGCGTTCGAGTTCAGGAAAATCGGCACGTGCATCGTAGAGCATGCCCACCAGCTCGTCGTTGGTCGCCTCATCGAGGCCGGCTTCCCCCAGGCTGCGATTAAACTTTTGTACGGACTCACGTTCATTTTTCGAGTCCTCCCAATATTCGTACTCCGCCAGCACCTCAACACCCAGTTTTTCCCGTATCCCCGCATGTACCTTATCCCGGGATTCCACCATCCGGGCCGCGGATTCCTCGACGTTTCCCGTTATCCACTGGATCCCGTTAGCGATGCCCTCTATGTTCTGGTCGAGAATAATTTCCGACATCACGGCTTCCTGCTCTTCGCTGAGTCCCAGTTTCCGGAACAAACCACCGTGGGAGCGTTTCAGCCCCCGCGACATCCCGGCACGCATCATTTCCTTCAACTCGGGTGAGTCCACGATCTGCTGGAGACCTTTGGCCAGGCTGGGCTGGGCATCGGCCTCCAGGGACTGGTTCTGCTCATGCAGTGCCACGATCAGGTCGTTCGCCTTTCCCAACTGCTCCACCGCGGCGTTGTTCGCCACGAAGTCATCCGGGTCCGGGAACACAACCTCGGACGAGCGCATTACTGAAGGCGGCTTCACCGACTCCGGAGGTGGTGGCGGCTCATCCAGGGCGGCGAGGGAAGCCGAAGCGGGAACGGGAGCAGGTGCCTGCTTGGCGGCGGTCTTCAAGCCGACAACATAGGCTCCGAGACCGACTACGGCAAAACCAAGCACGGTGATGATGGTGTTTTTCATGACAAAGGGCCTTTCTCTAGCATCCAGGTTACGGGACAGCTTCACCTGTCCCGGATCAATCATACATATCGTATGGCAGATGCAAGCCGAAGGTTACTCATGGGGCGTGGAAAAATCAGCTATGCCCCCGCATAAAGGCACTTTCCCCGACTTGACCTGCCTGTGGATAGGCTATACGTACATGATTCCTTCCGATGCGGGTGTAGCTTAGTGGTAAAGCTCCAGCCTTCCAAGCTGGCTAGGGGGGTTCGATTCCCCCCACCCGCTCCATACCTTTTTTTTCCAAAAACCACGCGATCTGGTAATTCTTTTCCGTTGGGCGGAAAGGATTTGTGCAAATCCATACAAAACCTTTCCAAATCGTTACATTTGAGACCACATGGCCTCTCGCGAGATTCTCCGCGAGATTTTGATGCCCTGTGTGCATGATCACGCAAATTTGACGTGATTTGCATGGGGAACGCTTCCCGTAAATGGGTTTTGGGATCTGAGGATTTGGAATTCCTGGGGAAGATCATGGGTATTGATCGGGAGATACCGAGATTTAGGCCTCGGCCCATTATTGGTACACTACGAGGGGATTATACGCCGCAAAAGATCGGAAG
>JAYGFS010000188.1:0-4148 GCA_046581765.1 Verrucomicrobiota bacterium | reverse complement strand
CTGGCCGAGGAAGACCATGGGGCTGATGAAGCGAAGGGTGCCGTAGTGGTTCTGGCAAAGGTCCATGAAGACCTCCTGGAGGGTGCCGGCGGAGCCGGGTGCGTAAATAACCCCGTGGAGGGCGATCGCGAGCAGGCCGTCCTCTCGCAGGCTGTTGCTGAAGTACTTGGCGATGTGCGTGGCGAAAAGGTTGCTGGGTTCATGCCCGTAGAACCAGGTGGGGATGGCGAGGCTTTGCGCCCCGCCGGGGTATTTTTTGACCACGCTGTCCGCGCTGCGCATGAATCCCTCGCTGGTGTAATGGGGACTTGCCCCGAGGAGGGCCAGGGCATCCTCGAGGGCCTCGTCAGGATGCGGCGCGAGCCAGGCACCGAGGTTGGCGGCCTCCATGATCCCGGGTCCGCCGCCGGAGATAACGTAGTAGCCGTCGCGTGTGAGTTGGCGGGCGATCCGGCTGACGGTCCTGAAGAAGGGGTCGGTGCGATGCGTGCCGTGCCCGCCCATGATGCCGACGGCTTTCTTCCGTCCGGAGGCGTCGTCACGGCCCTCCAGCAAGGCGTGCAGGGCATTGTCGATCGCGTGGTCGTGGAGACGTTGGGCGAGGGACTCGATGATATCTGTTCCCTGCTTCCTGCCGCGAACGTAATGGTCGTAGATGCGCTTATCCACGCTTTGGTCGTCTTCCGGGGCATACCCCTCCATGAGCTCGGCTACCGTGTACAGGCTGCCTCGGTACGGGTGATAGGGGAGGTCATCAAAGCCGGGGAAGACCATGGCCCCGGCCGCGCGCAGGCGACCGGCCAGGTCATCGGAAGCGAAGGTGCAGCCGAGGAACCAGGCATTCTCAATAGCATGGTTTTCCGGATCGATGCTGGCGTTCGAGAGTTCCAGTCCCTGGACGGCAATATTCACCAGGTGTCCCTTGAGCGACTCGAATTCGTCCAGGGATTCGATTTCAGTGATGTTCCCGATAATCCGCATAGGGTTCTCCCTTGTGTTCAATCCTTCGTAACGGTACTTTGCCAGCCATGATCGCCTTTACGAAGTGGTTTCTTCGTCAAGAACACAAGCCAATTTCCCTTGCGCGGCCGGGGGATTTTATCCTGGTTCGCGGGGCTCCGGCCGAAAGGATCTTTGCCTTTTACGACAAGGAGAAGCGGATGCGGAAACTGGTCGTGCACACCCGCGATGCCGGGCCGTCCCGAAGGCCAATATCCAGGCACCGGTTCTAGAGTTTTTCGTAGAAGGTCACCGCGATGATCGCCGCCCCGTTATCGTTAGGGTGAATGCCATCGCTGGCCATGGATCCCGCCCCGCTGCCAAACTCGTGGGCAAGGTCTGCAAGGGTCGCACCCTTGCTGCCCACGACGGTTCGGATACGCGCGTTGGTTATATTTACGGCGGATTGATGGTTCGGGTTGATTGCAGAACCGGGCAGGGGTGGAAGCGTTCCCACGATGGCCTTGGCTCCGGATGTCTGCACGGCATCGATCATTGCACCGATATTGCTGGCGGTTGAGTCGGCACTGATCCCCCCTCGCACATCATTGGAGCCATACAGGATGCAGACATGCGTGGGCTTGTGCTTTGAAAGGAGTCCGCCGATACGGCCTAAGCCCTGGGAACTGGTCTGGCTCGTGATGCCGGCATTGATCACGGGGTGCCCCGAGAGGCGGGTGAGTTTGCTTGGGTAGGGGTCGGAAATGCCCAGGCCGAAGGTGATACTGTCGCCAAAGGCAAGGATTTTCGTGGCGCTACTGGAGCCCGCACCGGGAGCCGGCTTGCTTGCCCACAGCGTGCTCTCCTTGTCCCCCAGGTCGCATCCGCTCAGCGCGATGGTGCCAAGCCCGAGCGCAAACAGGTGTTTTAATATAGTTGTTGAAAGGCTAGACCTATCTTTCACGGGAGGAATCTTCCTGTTGCCGGAGTCAAAGGGCGCGTGTCTACCTGATCTGTCAGAAGTGAACAAGCGGTTTATTAACTTTTTCCTACCCTGTCATCTTGTTTTTGTGATGTATTATGATGGGAGCCTGAGTGCCTAATGGAAATCCTCGACCCTAAGAAAATCCTGCTTGTTGATGATCACGCCTTGTTGCGTAAGGGGATCAGTATGATCATCCGCCAGAAGCTGGGAGAGGGTCACCATATAGCCGAGGCCGCAAACAGCCAAGAAGCCTACAGCATGGTCCTGGGTGAGGATTGGGATGTCGTGGTGCTCGATATCCACATTCCCGGCCGCGACGGAATTGACCTGCTGAAGGATTTTAAACGGGATAAACCGGATTTACCCGTGCTCATGCTCACGGCCTACCCGATCAAGGAATTTGCCATCCGTTGCATACAGGCGGGGGCTGCGGGGTATATCAACAAGCAGGCACCTGCCGAGGACATTGCCGAGGCGATCAGTGTGCTCCTGAATGGAGGCCGGTACATTACCGACGAGGTGGAGATCGAGTTGGCCGCCGATATCGAGGGCGAGCCCACCTCGCTGGTCGCCACCCTCTCCGATCGTGAATTCGAGGTGTTTCGCAATATCGGAGGGGGGATGACGGTTTCCCAGATTGCGAGCGAACTCGAGCTCAGCGTGAAGACGATCAGCACCTTCCGTTCGAGGGTTCTCGAGAAGTTGAATCTCGAGAATAATGCGCAGATCATGCAGTTTGCGGTGCGGAACGGCCTGCTGGACGACTGAGGATCCGCCCCTGCAGCCCTTCTAGCCAAACAACTCGGGAATCGGTTCCGCCCGGTTGGCCAGGTCGATGATCTCCCCGGGCAGTCCATCGGTCACGCGCAACTGGTTCATGTCAAAGAGGGTATGCATCACCGTTCCCAGCAGGTGGTGGGGTGTATAGCCCCGTGTGGCGGGATTTGCTGCGCCGGCATCGGATTCCCCAATCACCTGGCCCATGTTCAATCCGCCGCCCGCGAAGACCAGCGGGGTCAGGTTGCCGTAATGGCCGCGGCCACCGGTCTTGTTCAGTTGTGGCGTGCGACCCATTTCACTCGTGATGATAAGGAGGATCTGTTCGCTGAGCCCGCGGGCTTCCACGTCCTCCAGGAAGGCGGTCACCGCATGGTCGACTTGTCCGCCCATGGGATAAATACCCGCCATGTTTTTCGGGCTGTTATTGTTCGCGTGGTAATCCCACCCGCAATCAGAGACGGTGACAAAACCACAACCGGCCTCGCACATCTTGCGCGCCATCAGCATCTGCAGGCCGAGCTTGTTGGTCGCGCGTTTCATGTCGTGCCAGCGCTGCAGTTTCTTCTCGTCGAAGAGATGACGTGTATCGTATCGCGCGATGGTCCTCGGATCTTCCGTGGAGAGGTCAAAGGCCTTGCCGACGCCCCGGGTGATGATATCGAAGGCCTGCTGCTGGAATTGATCCATGTTTTCGACAGCTGTTTTATCCGCTTTACGGCGCAGACGATCCAGCCGCTCGAGCAGGCTGCGCCGGTCGCTCAGGCGGTCCGGCTCGATGTTCAACTGCATGGTATCCTGGATCTCGCCACTACTCGCGGGGTTGAACGGGGCCATGGCCGATCCGAGTGTGCCCGTCGGGTACAGCGTCTTGAGTGCGCTCGTTTCGAAATTGCTCTGGAGCTTCAACCCGGGGTCCACCGCCTCGGGCAGGATCAGGACGTTGGAGGGCATGGCGGTTTCAGGGTGGGTTGTCCCGGCAATCCGGCTGTAGATGGCCCCCATGGATGCCTCCATGTCATTTCCGCCGATCATTACCTTCTCGTAGGTGTGGCCCCCGTTTTGAGATCCATAGGAACGAACGACGGCCAGCTTATCCGCGATCCGAGCCATTTTCGGGAAGGTGCTGCCGAAGGTCACCCCGGGGATACGGGTCTTGACCTCCCCGGTGATACTCCGGATCTCCGCCGGGGCGGTCATCTTGGGGTCAAAGGTTTCGATATGGGGCGGCCCCCCCTGCAGGAACAGCATCACGACCGACTTCCCGGTGATTGGGAGCCCGGATTCTTTGGCTTTCAGCAGGTTTGGCAGGGTCAATCCGGCCAAGCCCAGCGAGCCCGCACGGATAAAGTCCCGCCGGCTGTATCCGGCACAGGTGTGGTTGAGCTGGGTATCTGAAATACAGAGCATCGGGGTAATGTACGGCGAGGTTACCCGACATTGTATG
>JAYGFS010000108.1:0-12449 GCA_046581765.1 Verrucomicrobiota bacterium | reverse complement strand
ATAATCTCGTCGCTGCGGAAAAGGAAAAATTCCAGGTCGAGTTCCAGAAACTTAGCGCGCAGTTGTCCGAAAAGGAGGCCCTTTTCGCTTCGCGAGGCAAGGACCTGGAAACGACCCGGAAGCAGGGTGAGAATCTGGAGGACAAGTTAAAGCAGGCGCAACAAAATCGTGATTCGCTGCTCACCCAGGTGCGTGACCTTGAGCGGAGCTCGTCTGGCCGGGCTTCCACCCTTCTCAAGCGAGATGAGGAGATCCATAAATTCCGGGGCGAGATCCAGGAGCTTGGCGCGAAGTTGTCTGAAAAGGAGGCCCTTTTCGCTTCACGAGGCAAGGACCTGGAAACGACCCGGAAGCAGGGTGAGGATCTGGAGGACAAGTTAAAGCAGGCGCAACAAAATCGTGATTCGCTGCTCACCCAGGTGCGTGACCTTGAGCGGAGCTCGTCTGACCGGGCTTCCACTCTTCTCAAGCGAGATGAGGAGATCAAGAAATTCCAGGGCGAGATCCAGCACAAGGACCAGGAGGTTGACGGCCGGGACAAGGAAATCGCCGGGCTCAAGATGCACCTGGACCGGGTGACGAAGGACCTGGCGAGGTCCCGGGGGCAACATCACAAGCTTGAGGAACGCGATGCGGCCCGGCAAAAATCGTTTGCGGAGCGGGGTCAGGAGAATGAAGCCCTGCAGAAAGATCTCCGGGCCAGTCGTATCCATGCCGAGCGGAAAGCCAAGGAACTCGTGGGCCAGCAGCAGACCAGCCAGACCCTTCAGGAGACGTTAAAAAAGTCTTCCGGGGAGATTCAGCAGATACGGAACGAGCTTCTTTCCGCAGAAAAACAGGCGGCGGTGAAGGTGCAGGAACTCGAGGCCCGCACCGGCCATGTCAAGGAACTTCAGGATGAAGTGAAAGCCGCCACGGAGCAGCGGGATCAACTCGAAGCGCAGCGGGCGAAGTTGGATGCCCGGCACGGCGAACAGTCGGCGCAGCTCAGCAAGTTGAACCAGGAGGTGAAGGCCTCCAGGGCGGAACTCCAGGAAAAGGCAAAGGACCACGAAGCCTCGCGCAAGGACCTGGAAGACCGCTTGGCGAAGCAGACGGGGGAGGCGAAGCAGACGGAGGCCGCCCTCAGGGGCCAGATCGATGAAAAAGCCAGGGATCTGGCCGCGGGTGTGCAACAGCAGAAAGTGCTGTCCGAGAAGCTGCAGCAGCTTAGCCAGCGCGGCAGGAATATGGAGTCGGAATGGGAGTCCATGCGCAAGGAAGCGGAGAAGAAGAGCGGCCAGATCAATCAATTCAGGGCCTTGCTGATGCAGACGCAGCAAGACTTGGAGGCAACCACGAAGCAGCGCGATGCGCTAATGGAGGAGCAAAAGAAGCTTTCGATGGACCACGCTGAGACAGCCAAGCAGATGGCGGGGCTGAAACAAAACATCCAGACCTTAAAGGCAGAGGTCGATGAGAAGACCAAGGCGAGTCAATCCCTCCAGGAACAGGAAAAAGCGGCGCAGAGCCAGGCCGGGCAGTTGCAGGCCCAGCTCGCTGATGCCGGGAAAGCGCGCGAGGTCCTTGAAGCCAAATTGAAGTCTTCCGGGAAAGTGGTCGCCGAACGCACCGAAGAACGGGATGAACGCCAGCAGCAGATCGACGGGTTGAATGATCAGCTCAAGCAGCAGGGCCAGGCGCATGAGGCGGCGGCAGGCAAAGTGACGCAACTTGAAAAAGACATTTCCTCCCTGAAGAAGGCCCTGGCCAGGAATGAACAGGAACGGATCCAACTGGAACAGAAGGCAAAAGACTTTAATCACCAGGCACTCAGCAAGGTGAAGGCGAACGAAGAATTGACCAAGGTGCTCCAGACGGTCAAGCAGCAGCTGGAACAGAAAATCAGCACGCATGAAGCGAGCCAAAAGCATGTACAGCAGCTGACGGCCGAGGGCCTGAAGCTTAAGGGTGATCTGGAGGGTGCGACCGAGCAATGTTCGCAACTTACAACCCGGTTGGGGGCGGCAGAAACCTTGCTTGCTGAGCGAGCGCAAAAACTTGAACTGCGTGCAAATACACTGAAGTCCACGGATGCGGACCTGAAGGCGAGAACAACCGAACGTGATCAGCTCGCAGAGCAGGGCAAAGCCCTGCAGGACCAGGTTCGTACGCTCCAATCGGGCTTGGACCAGACCGGCCAGGCGAAGTCCGGCCTCGAGGAAAAGCTGCAAGCGCTTGCGGCGCAGGATACGAAGAGGGCTCAGCAGGTCGACCGGTTAAAGCAGGAGCTCCTGGCTGCGAAGAAGCAGCGTGAAGAGCAGGCGCAGTCACTTCAACTCAGTTCTGAACAGGGCAAGACGCGGCAAGAGCGGATCGATCGCCTTGAGAAGGGCCTGGCCGCTGCCAGTCAGCGCGAAAGGGATGCCAAGGACCAGCTCCAGAAGGTGTCGAAGCAGTCCAGCGATCGCGCGGGTAGCCTGGAGACAAGGGTCAAGGAGCTCGCGGCGTTGAACACGCAGCTTGAGCAAAAGACGCAGTCGTACACGCAGGCGCTGGACGATATTCAGCACCGTGACCAGTCCATCGCCGGGCTGGAGCAGCAACTGGAGCAAAGCGGGAAATCAACAGCAGAGCTGGGGGATAAGCTCAAGCACAGCGAGGCACAGAGGACGAACCAGTCGCGCGAATTTGAAAAGAACCAGCAGCAGTTGGTGGCGATGAAAGATCAGCTGAAGCTGAAGGTCGCGGCGGTCGATGCAGCGGTTAACCAGGGCTTGGCCCATGAGGAGGAGGTTCAGAAGCTGCAGGCCTCGTTGAAGAAGGGTGCCGACCAGGGCAATCGTCTCGCGGCTCAACTGGCCGAGAAGCGAGCAGAATCGGATACACGCACGCGACAAGTTGAACAGCTGAAGCAGCAGGTGGGCGGCCTGGAGAAGGACCTGCAGACCAAGGCGGGTCAGCAGTCTGCATCGGCCAAGAAACTGGAAGAGCGGTCCGCCGAAATCCAACAGCTGCAGGCGCAGCTAAAACAGAACCGGTCCCAGACGGCTGCTGCCGATGAGCGCTTTAAGCAGCTTGAGCAGGAACGGTCTGCCAGGCAGGCCGAAATGGATAAACTGTCCAAGGCCCTCTCCGATCTGAAGCACGTGTACGACCAGGAAGTCCATGCGCACCAGGGCGAACAGAAGAAGGGTGCCGCCCTGGATGCGGAAAAATGCGAGCTGAGCGAATCCCTTGTCGCGCTCATGAAGGAGCGGGAAGCCCTGCAGGTCAAACTCGATTCGACCGAAAAGACGGTGGCAGAGCGCACGCAGGAGTCGGCTCAATTCGACCGGACGATTCAAGAGCTGGAAGGGGCATTGACAGATAAGGCCAGCGAGGTAGATGCCGCGCTGAAGCGCGAGCAGGCGCTTCTCGGGAAAATCGAGGTGCATAAGCAATCGATGGGCAAGATCGAAGAGGATCGCACAGGACTGGCCGGGCAGATTAAGGTGCTCCAGGGTGAAGCCGCGGAGAAGGTCCGCCTGGCCGAATCCCTGCAGAAGGATATCCAGCAGCTCAACCTCCGCATCAGCAGCGGCGACGAGGAATTCAAGGTTAGCCAGGCAGAAGTCGCTCGCCTCAAGCAGGAGGTCGCCGGGCACCACCAGCGGCTCGCCGATGGGCGCAAGCAGCAGGCCTCGCTGAAGCAGCAGTTTTTAAAGGCTGAGAAAATGGTGGAAGATAAGGCCGGTCACGCGGCCAGGCTGCAGGAGATATGCGATGCCTTGAAGGCAGAGTTGCAACAGGCGTCGGGCAAGCAGGACGAACGGGTCAAAGTGGTCGAGCAACTGAAGTCCCTGGTCGAACAGAAAACGCGCCAGGCACAGGATCTCGACACGCGGTCGAATGAATTGAGCGGCCAGCTCGATACCAAGCAGGAAGAAGCGGATACCTTGAGGGCTCAGCTTTCCAAGCAGCAGCAAGCGAACGAAGGCGCGCGGGGAAAGTCTTCGGAATTGAAGGCGGAACTCGAAGGTATTCGGGGAGAATTGAAGCAGGCTGACGATACCCGGCATGCACGTGATAAGCAGGTCGAGAAGCTTGCTTCTGATCTCAGTGATAAGGACCAGTTGGCGCAGAATCTCCGTACGGAAATAGCAACCCTGCAGGGTAACTTGAAGACCGCCGGATCCGGGCGTGATGAGTTCCATGAACGGTGTAAGCAGCTTGAGGCCCAAATGGCCAAGCGTGATAAACGCCTGGGTGTTTTGGAGGCGGAAAGGGTGGAAGCCTGTGCCGATTTGGGGCGAAGCGGCAAGGAACTTCATAGCTTGCAACAAGCCGCAAAGGCAGGGTCTGCCGAGCGCGACCAATTAAAAGAAGCCAGGCAACGGGATGCGGAACGCCAGAGGAAACTGGAAGTCAACCTGCAGGGGCTGAAAGACGCCCTGGTCGGGAAGGAAAATGCCGTGGCAGACCTGGGCGGCCACTTGCAGGAGCGGACGGCTTCGCTGGATGAGCTTCGGAAACAACATGATGACAAGGTGACCGAGCTTGTGGGTCTTAAGCAGCAGTTGGAAGACCAGGGATCCCGTCGCGAGGCCCTGCAGCAGGAACAGGCCGCCCTGGGTCAGGAGATGGGCGAGCTCCGCCAGGCACTTGAAGCGCGCACGAAGCAGCACGAAAATGCCACCCACGAAGGCGAAACGATCAAGGGTGAGCTGGACAAGCTCCGCAAGGAGAAGCGGTCCCTCGCTGAGGAGCAGGCTAAACGCGAGGTCCTGTACCAGGAGCAGGGCAATAAAGCGGCCGGCACGATTAAGTCAATGGAATCTGAAATAACCGACTTTCGCAAGCAACTGGATGACGGTAACCAGCTCCGCGACGGGATGATGAAACAAATCAAGAGTCTTGAGGAACGCGAGAACAGGGCTTTTGACCAGCTGAAAGCAGCAGAGGAAGGCGCGAAGGCCTCAAAGCAGGGCAGCAAGCAATTGGCCGAGGAGAAAGCGAAGATTGTCCAGGAACTCAAGCAGGTGAGCTCCGCAAAGCGTAAGCTGACGGAACGGACTGACCAGTTGATCAAATTGGATAAGCAACGACTCGAAGAAAATAAAATTCTGGAGGCCCAGAGGAAAGAAGTTGTCGCCCGCGCTGCACTCATTGAGCAGAAGTTGAATACAGCGAGTCAGGAGATTGAGGTGTTGCAGGAAAAGGCGGAACAGCTGGATCACGTAAGCTCGAAGTACAAGGACACGCTCCATGATAAAAACAGCCTCCAGACCAAGTTGATGTTCTTCGAGAGGAACATGGAGGAAATTGAGACCGAGCGCCAGGTGTTGAACAAGGCCGTCCGCGATAAGAACGACCAGATCGAGGAATTAAAACAGGCCCTGAGTGCGAAGGCATCCGAAGCGAATGAGCATATCGAATCAGTGAATGAAAAGATTATGGGGGAACGCAAGCATTTGGAGGACCAGTTGAAGGTCGAGCGCAAGACCCGGAGCGGGCTCGAATTACGGATCATCAAGGTCGAACAGGAAGTAGACCAGGCACAGGCCCGGGGTTCTGAGCGCCAGGCGCTTGCGGAACAACTGGAAGGCCGGCTGAAAACGAGTGAGAAAGACCGCAAATTGCAGGCGGATACCCTCGAGCGTCAGCATAAATACCTCGAAAATAAGGAAGCCATCCTGGAGAAGTTGAAGCACTCCATGACAAAACTGACCGAAGCGGTAACCGCGCGGGATCAGAAGTTGAAGATCCTGGAGGTCAAGCTTTCCAGGTTGGCCGATACGAACACGGAAACAAGGGTTCAGATCCAGGAGGATGAGCTCGAAGAGTTGCGCACGGAGAAAAAGGAACTCGAGAACGATCGCGTCAAACTGCAAGTGGAAAACCGGGATTTGACCATGCGATTGACCAGCATGATGCTCGAAGCGCATTCCGCGGCGGACAAGCCCCCCGGGCAGGCCGAGATGAATGGTCAAGTTGAGGCGTTGCAGGAAGAGCTTCGACGCGCGAACGAGCAACTTGAGAAGAGTACAGCCGACCGAGCTGGTGCGGATATGCGTTCCGAGGGTGAGCAGGATGATCTTCGCACCAAGAATGCAAAACTTTCATCCGAGTTGGTGGAGGCGAGACAACAGGTACTCGAAACCGCCCGTCTTCGTGCGGAAAATGATACCCTTGCCCAGCGTCTGGAGGTCGTGCAGGAGCAGATGAAGAGCCTGCATATGAGCAAACCCAACGGATATGGGAGCGCCGCTGCTGCGTCCGCCGAAAGCGAGTTGGTGAACAGCAAAGACGAAGCCGCTGCCCCGCGGATGAAGCTCAGTATGCCGACCAAGGTCGTCAAAGAAAATTTCTTGCACGAGACCGGCCAGTCAAGGTCGCCGGGGACGGCCGGCCAGGACCGCAGGCAGGACACGAAGAAAAAGGATACCGGGAAGGGTGCTACCCGGTTCGAGAATACCTTGTTTGGAAGTATGAAGGGGAAGAAGAAGTAGGATTTAAAATGCGCCTTTCCCGCCCCGGTGGTTTAGCTGAACAGGCTGGCGAGTAATTCGAGGGTGACCGTTTCGAGGTTTTCGACCGCACGATCAGCACCCTGTAAGCTTTCGATCGAATGGGTCGTCGCGACGGCGACCACTTTCATGCCGCCGGCCCGCCCGGCTTCGATACCAACATGTGCATCCTCGATTACCACGCAATCCTCAGGTGGGCGCCCGGCTTTCCCCGCAGCGAGCAGGAAGACTTCCGGGTCCGGCTTCCCGCGATGCACATCGTCACCGGAAACGATGTCGGCGAAGTAGGCCTTGATCCCGGTGATCTCCATGGCGCATTCGATATTGGCGCGGGGCGTGGACGATCCAATGACGCAGGGGATGTTCGCCGCGTGTAAACGTTCAAGTAAGGTGAGGAGACCGCCCAGGGGCTCGATACGGTCGGCGAGGATCAACTCGCGATAGCAGGCCTCTTTGGCCTCCGCGAGCTCCTGGACGATATCCGGTGCGCTGGCCCAGCCGAGGATGTCGGGAATGATTTGCTCGTTCCGCATGCCGAAGCCCTTTTCAAAGTGGCCTTCCGGTAACGGAAGGCCGCGTCGCTCCGCGATGAGGTCCCAACTCGTGCGATGTTGTTCGCGGGAGTCGATCACGACCCCATCCCAGTCAAAAAGCACGGCGAATGTATACATGGGTGATATTCCCTTGATCGGAACGGTTTTGCAGAAAACGTCCTATAATCAAAAGATCTTTCGGCAATTTTTCTATCACGTTCCCGTCATGGGACAAGCAATCGCTCCGGATCCGTGCAGGATCTTCTTGACCGCACGGATGCTCGGGATGGACTACGGACCTGTTTACCGGGCCAAGTCGGGGGTGATATCAGGTCAAAACCTGCCCGACGGGCCTACCTCTTGTAGGCGGCGATATATCCGACCCACGAATCCATCTCGGTGTATTCCTTCACACGCGCGTAATGGCCGTCGGTATCTTCCACTTCGTCATCCCAGCCGTCGAACCAGCATTCGGTTTCCACGAAGCCGGCGTCGGTCAGGATGTCTCGCAGTTCGGGCAGGCCCCATAAGCGCCAGTCGTACGTGAAGGCTTCCTTATACTTGGTGCCATCCTTGAGGCGGAAGTGAATATGGGTGATGATGTGGTTGTCGATAAAATTGAAATAGGATTGATCCCAGAGGTACTTGAAGCCGGGCACCTGATTGTTGTGGATGTCTCTGGAGGCGACGACGTTCCGCTTGTCGATGATGTTCTGCATGGTTGTCGGTCCGCCCCAGGAATCGAGAATAAAAATGCCGTCATCTGCCAATTGATGGTATACGCGGGTGAAATATTCCAGCATCACCCTTCGCTCTTTGAACACGGAGTAGGAGAAGTTGAGCGCGCAAGCGAGGTCGACTTTGGGGACCTCTATTTCCAGGACATTGGCGTGGAACAAATGAACGCGTGCGCTGTCACCGCCCAGGGGCCCCATGCGATGTTCGCGTGCCCAGTCCAGGGTGGGTTTGTCTAGATCGATACCCCAGGATTCATGGTCCGTTCCCTGCCTGACCCATTCGACGGCGAGCTGCGCGGTGCCGCAGAAGTCTTCACGCATTTTTTTCAGGGGGTGACCGTTTCGCTCCTCGAATATACGGGCAAAGAGTTTGAGGTCGATATCCACAGCCTGTACCGATGCTTCGTACAGGGTGTGTTTGTCCGGCCGTGTAGCGGGTTGAAGTCTTCGTTTTTTGCCCATCCGTCTTTATCCGTACAGCAGATGATGTATTCTGGTTTCGCGGAAAGATTGGATACTGCATTCCCAGCTTTCGACAATCTTTTCCGGGGATTCATTCGCCTTCAGCGATTCCCTCACCGTGTCTGTACCCATGAGCTGATCGAAGAAATCTTCCCGGACGCCGTCCTGCTGCCACCAGGTATCCACGCCGACCAGTTGCTGAATAGCGTGGAGCAGGTGGACCGCTGTTGCGACGGGGCGGTAGTGGGTAAAGTCGGATGGCACGATACGCACGCCCTCGACCAACTCGTCGTTGAGGTAGCGCCAGTCAGGATAGCATTCGATGCCCGGGATTGTCACCTGTTCGGCGAGCGCGCGGCCCTGGATGCCCGGGATGAGCAGGAGTTGAAAAGGCAAGGTGCCGGCGCGATCGCAGTGGAGACGGGGCAGGGCTTCGGTGAAAACCGTGACCGGGTAGACGTAGGCGCTTTGCCAGGAACGGATGCCGGGGGAGGGCGGTACCCAGGGCGGTCCCGCTTGCAGGTGGGCAGGCGCTCGCGTGTAATGCCGCATCTGGATGATGTTCAGTTCGACATCGAGATGCAGTGAATGTTTCAGCCATCCGGCCGTCTCGCCGGGCGTCATGCCGTAGACCAGGGGTGCGTCGATTCCGCTGACGAAGGATTCAAATCCGGGCTTGGTGACCGGTCCGTCGATCGTATCCGCGAGCGGCACGGGGCGATCGAGGACGACCACGGATTTTCCTTGTTCGGCGGCGGCCTCGAGTACGTAACGCAGCGAGGTGCAGAAGGTATAGCAGCGGACGGCGAGGTCCTGCAGGTCAACCACGATCGTGTCGACGTCGGCCAGCATCTCCGTACTCGGCTTACGGTGTTCGCCGTACAGGGAGACGATGGGGAGGTCGAAGAGCGGGTGACGCGCGTCGGAAACCTTTTCACCGGCATTGGCCTGGCCGAAAAAACCGTGTTCCGGACCGAAGAGGATGCGGAGATCGAGTTGGGCGTGTCGGGCGAGGACCTGGACGGCGTGTTGTCCTCGCTGGTTGAGACTCGCGGGGTGGGCGAGCAGGCCCAGGCGCCGTCCACGGAGGAGGTCCAGGTGTTCATCGATGCGATCCAGGCCGGTGTGCAGCATGCATGATGCTATGACAGAGGATGCGCGCGAGAAAAAGTCAAGGCTTGGGGTTTTATTGGGCGCGAAAACGATTATGCTGCGGTATGATCCCCGATTCCATGAATGCCGATCAATTGGCGAAACACCAGGACTGGGTCGAAAGCCTGCTCGAGGCGGGGGAAGAGGTTCGTTGGTTTAGCCAGCCGCTCCCTTCCCGATTTGTCCGCCGGGGCTGGCTGGTGGTTTTGATTGCCTGCTTTTGGCTGGGTGCGGCCGGCTTGGGCTTCTGGAGTCGACTGAAGGATCTGCCGTACGGCATCGCGGACCCGGAGTTTCCGCTGATCGCCGGCACCTTTCTACCCCTGATGGGCCTGGGGGCGTATCTCTTGACCAAGCCCCTGCGGGATGTAAGCCGGGCCCTGCGCATTTTTTACCTGGTGACAGATGACCGGGCACTGGTGTTGATCACCGGGAAGCACCCGAGGTCGTACAGCTTTTCCGGGGAGCAGTTACAAGGCCTCGTTGTGAAAACCGAATCAGATGGCACCGGCGATATCCTGTTTCGGGATGCGGGTCACCCGCCAAAGGTTTCGCAGTTTGTGGGTGTCCGGCAGGTGCTGGCGGTGGCCGAACTTATTCGGGGTGTGGGGAAGCGCTGAGAAGCTGTACCCGGGCTTGCGATGCGGATCTTAAACCCTGCGCCAGATGCTGGCTTCGGCGACTGACCACTGGAATTTTCTCGCGTGCTCGCGAATGAGGAAGGGCATATCAACGGTTTTTTCAAGGGTGAAGGGGCCTTCAAGGGCGGCTTTCAACCCGTCGAGGGTGCACACGGGTTCGCCTCCACGGATCACCCCGCCCATCCACTTTTCGCGGGGCGTGAATAGCTCCAGCCAGGTGCAGGGGGTGGTGATGAGGACCACGCCTCCGGGATTTACCAGCCCGGGTAAGCGGTCCAGGCATTTAGCGGGATCGTATAAGCGGCAGATCAGGTTGGCCATGAGGAGGGCGTCGAAGCTGCCGATATCGTGGGGAAGTTCGCAGGCATCACCGCGGATGAACTGCAGGTTGTTCGCGGGGGGGATCTCGATACGAAGAGCCAGGTCCAATTCGCCTTCTACCGGATACCGGATATCGATTGCGCCTTCGGCGTTTAATCGGTTCGCGGCATTGACGAAGGCCTGGGAATAATCGATACCCTGTACGCGATCAAAATGCGGGGCGAGGGCGAAGGCTGAGCGCCCGACCGCGCAACCGAGATCCAGCGCGGAGCCCGTGGCATGTGCCGATTTGCGGAGCCACTCGGCACAGCGAACGGGAAAGTTCAGGGCTTTATGAGGACCCTCGGGCCAGGGCAATACGTCCTCGGCCTTTCCATAGTGGAAGAACAGGTACTCGCGAACGATTGAGTCGGTTTCGTAGATGTCAGCCATGCTCGTGTGGCCCGCAAGCTACGCTTCTTTCGGTTTGTGGCTACGGGGCTTTCTGCGCCGCGGCTTTCTGGGGGATGGGGCGGGTTTGCGGGCGGTCTGGGGATTTTCTTTCACGTAGGTTTTCCACCAGTCGGCCAACTCGGGATGCTCGCCGGTTATGCCCTGCGTAAATTGAAAATACACCAGGGCTTCAGGGAAGTAGGGGCGGTCCGCGAACTTGTGGGGAACCTTGCCGCGGGTTTTCTCGAAACGTGCCTGGCAGGATGCGATGTGCATCATCTGGGTCATCTGTCGCCGCGGCATGCTCACGCGTTCGCGAAAGGTTTCGTAATGCGACAACACGGCATGGTTGATCGCCTGGTAACGGGGCTTGCCATCGTCGAGATCGGGCTGTGCCAGCCATTCATGGTAGGGGCCGAACATGAGTGCGTATAGCAGGGGTGCATCGGCCTTGCGATCGTTGGACTTCCAGATATCCATCTGGCGCAGGGCCTGGTCGAGCCACTTGCGGTCTTCTCCGGAAGCTTCGTGTTCCAGCCAGTGTGCCCATCTCGGGAACATGAGCTGGAGCATGCCCACCTCCAGCATCATGGGGATCGCCTTGGCAGCGGCGCCGCTGTAGAAAAATTTCAGAAACTCTTCGTACAAGCGTGCCGGGGCTGCATTCATCAGGTGCTCGCGCTGCTGGAGGATGGCGTCGTATTCCTGTTCGCCGATGCTGAGATCCAGGGTGGTGGCAAAGCGGACGGCGCGGAGCATCCGAACCGGATCCTCGATGTAGCGGGTGTAGGGGTCGCCGATCAGCTTGATAATGCGCTTTTCAAGGTCCTCCCGGGCGCCGACATAGTCGATGACGGAAAAATCCTCGATGTTGTAAAACATTGCGTTGATCGTGAAGTCGCGGCGCCGGGCATCCTGTTCGGGCGTGCCCCAGCGGTTGTCCCGGAGGACCATGCCGTCTTCGATGGTCACGTGCTGCTCGTCGAGATTGTCCTCCACGGGGATGTTTGCACGAAAAGTTGCCACCTCGATGATGTCATCCCCGTAATGGATATGGGCGAGGCGGAAGCGTCGGCCGATCAAGCGGCAGTTGAAGAACAGCTTGCGGATTTGCTGCGGGGTCGCGTCGGTGGCGACATCAAAATCCTTGGGTTTGCGACCGAGCAGGAGGTCGCGAACGCACCCGCCGGCCAGGTAGCCCCGATACCCATTGGACTTCAGCCGGTAGAGCACCTTGAGGGCATTTTCGTTGATGTCGTCGCGGCTGATGCCGTGCTCAGCGCGTTGTATAATCCGGGGTTCCATTCAACCTGACCTTAAAAGGCGTACAGTGAGAAGCGAGAGGAATATGTGCATGGCCCCGTGGGATCAACGAAGGCCAGAGGCGAGGATTGCTCCAAACAAAAGACCCAGGAGTGCGCCGACGATCCATACGATAATAACAACCGGGATGCTGGCCACCATCAATTTAAGCATGAACACGACCATGGACCCCAGGGGCATCTTGATGTCGCTTACAACGACCCTCATGGGCCCGCTCTGCTGGGGTGGATGCCCTGCCGCCGCCCCGGGTTGGGGTGCGACCGGTTGGCGCGAGACTCCGCTGGGATGCCCCCCGGGTGTCACCGGTTGAGGTGGGGCCTGTACTTGCGAGGGTGCCTGGAAGGTTCCTCCGCTTTTTTG
>JAYGFS010000094.1:0-5033 GCA_046581765.1 Verrucomicrobiota bacterium | reverse complement strand
CCTGCGGCACGGCTGTGCCGTGTGTGATGTGTAGGCCCAGGCGCACCCGGGGGTGCTGCATTCCAACTGAAGGCCGGGTTGGCGATCGGCCCGGCATCGTGTGGCACGCGACATGGCTTCGCTTGACGGGGTGGTGGACATCTGCTTTCGTCTCCCCATGAAACGCCCCATCCTTATCCTGCTCGCATCCGTTACCGTCACCCACGCCGAACTCAAGCTCCCGGCTGTCATCGGCAGCCACATGGTGCTTCAGCAAGGGCAGGCCGTGCCCATATGGGGCTGGGCGAAGGCCGGCCAGCCGGTCGAAGTCTCCTTTGCCGGGCAGGTCAAAAAGGCCAAGGCCGACGCATCCGGCAAGTGGATGGTGCAACTGGAGCCCATGGCGGCCTCCTTTGAGGCCGGGACGCTCTCGGTCAAAGCCGACGGGGAAAGCGTGACGTGCGAAGACGTCCTCGTGGGTGAAGTATGGATCTGCTCGGGCCAGTCGAACATGGCCATGTCCCTTTCGCGGGTCAAGGACGGAAAGCTGGAGGTCGCCGCGGCCAACGAACCCAAGCTGCGCCTGCTGCTGGTGGGACGTCACGCCACCCTGGAGCGGCAGGGCGATTGCGAGGGGACCTGGGCTGTTTGTCACCCGGGAAATGCCGGGGATATCACGGCCGTGGGGTATTTTTTCTGCCGGGCCCTTCAACGGAGCCTGAACGTCCCGGTTGGCTTGATCCACACCGCCTGGGGTGGAACGCCTTCGGAGGCCTGGACCCGCCGGGCGGCCATCGAGGGCGTCGACAGCCTCAAGCCCTTGCTGGACCGCTGGGATGTCCAGTTGGAGGCGGAAAGAAACGGCAAGGTGAAGGAGCTGAATGAACAACGACTGGCGGAATGGGAGACGAAAAGGGCCAAGGCGAAGGCAGCGGGAAAACCACTCCCGAGAAAGCCCCGGCTACAGGCCAAGCCCAGTGTTTCCCCGCACAATCCCGGCAACCTGTACAACGGGATGATCGCGCCCTTGATCCCCTTTGCTGTCAAGGGAGCGATCTGGTACCAGGGTGAATCGAATTCGACGCGTGCGCATCAATATCGAGCCCTTTTTCCCCTGATGATCTCGGACTGGCGAAACGATTGGGGATACGACCTGTCTTTTCATTTTGTCCAGCTGGCGAATTTCAAGGCAAAGCAAGACGATCCGGGGGATAGCGCCTGGGCCGAATTGCGTGAAGCCCAGACCATGACCTTATCCCTTCCGAAAACCGGCATGGCGGTCATTACCGACATTGGCATGGCGCGGGACATTCATCCCAAGAACAAGCAGGACGTCGGGAAGCGCCTGGCCCGCTGGGCCCTGGCGGATGATTACGGACTCGACCTCGTTCGGTCCGGGCCCTTGTACCGGGAAGCGGAGATCAAGGGCCATAAAGTGGTCATTCACTTTGCCGACATCGGGGGCGGACTCATGGCCTGGGATCGTGAGCAGTTGCGGGGCTTCGCGGTTGCCGGGCCGGACCAGGTATTTGTCTGGGCGAAGGCAAAGCTCGTCGGTAAGGACAAGGTCGAGGTCTGGCAGGACGGGGTCGATAACCCGGTCGCGGTCCGCTACAACTGGTCGGATAATCCGGATGGAAACCTGTACAACACGGCAGAACTTCCCGCATCGCCCTTCCGGACAGATGACTGGAAGATCACGACCGAGGGCAAGCATTGATGCGGACCAGCACGGTCGGACTCCTTATCCTGGTGCATGCCGCCACCGCGGCGGAAAACTGGCCCGGATGGCGCGGACCGCGTGGGGACGGGAGCAGTACGGATACGAATGTGGCGCGTGAATGGGATGGCCCTACCGGAAAGAACGTTAAATGGAAGGTGCCCATACCCGGCAAGAGCCATTCCTCACCTGTTATCTGGGAAGACCGAATTTTCCTGGTCTCTGCTGACGAGAAAAGCCAGGAACGCAGCCTCATGTGCCTGGATCGGACCAGTGGCAAGACCCGTTGGTTCAAGCGGGTCCTCGGCGCACCCTTCGAAAAAATTCACCGCTTAAACACCCGTTCTTCCAGTACTCCTGCAACCGATGGTCAGCGGGTCTACGTCAGCTTTCTCGACAAGAAACGCATGTACGTAGCGGCCTATGACTTTTCGGGAAACAAGCAGTGGGAGGCTCGTCCAGGGGCTTTTTCCAGTCGACATGGATACTGTTCAAGCCCTGTATTGTATCGTGACAAGGTTATTGTTAACGGCGATCACGATGGTCCGGCCTACATCGTGGCCTTGAACAGGGACACCGGCGAAACCATCTGGAAAACGAAGCGTCCGAACGGGGTGCGGAGCTATTGCGCCCCGATTCTTCGCCGAATCGACGGCCGGAATCAGCTGATTCTTTCCGGTAGCAGGAGTGTTGCCAGCTTTGACCCGGATACCGGCCGGCAACATTGGATCATCGACGGCCCGACGGATCAGTTCGTGGCCTCCCTGGTCTACAACCGGGGTTTGTTGTTTATGACCGCGGGTTTCCCCGATCACCATATCCTCGCGATCGACCCGACGGGGAAGGGGAACGTTACGAAGACCCATGTCAAGTGGCGCACGATCAAGGGCTGTTCCTACGTGCCGAGTCCGGCCGCAGTCGACAATTACTTTCTTGTGGTTGCCGACAATGGCATCGCCAGCTGCTTTGACGCCGTGTCCGGGGAGCGGCATTGGATGGCGCGCCTGGAATCCCACTACAGCGCCTCCACCATCAATGCAAACGGCCTGTGTTACTTCAATGCGGACAATGGCGTTACCACCATCGTGAAGCCGGGCCAGGCCCTGGAGGTGGAGGTGCGAAATGACTTGGGCGAGGAAATGTACGCCTCCCCGGCCGTTTACGACGGGGAGCTGTACCTGCGCGGGGTTCGCCATCTTTTCTGCATTCATTCGACCCGATAATCAAGGCGCCGGGGCGTGCTTATTGCCCGGCCGGGAGCGCCTGGATAGTCCGGGGTAAAACTTTTGTAAAAGTCCTGACATAAAGGAGTTCACCGGCTTTAGGACCGAAAATTCGTCGCTATTTTATGTCGCGGGGTGTGCCTCAGGTGCCTATGCTTGCGGCTTTTAATCATGAACCCGGAGATGGCCCCATGGCAGATGATCCCAATTTGAACTCCACCCGTGATCCCGCCCCCGAGCCGACTGAATTTGCTCCGCCTGGGAGCAGCTCGGTTTCCAGCGAGGTGCCCCAGGATGATGTTGCTGCAATTGATGAACTGCGCGAGACCGCACAGGCCATCCGAAAGGAGGTTGCCAGGGTCATCATCGGCCAGGAGGAGGTAATCGAAAAGTTGATGATTTGCCTGATGGCGCGTGGGCATGCCTTGCTCATGGGGGTGCCGGGACTGGCCAAAACACTGCTCATCAGTACCTTGAGCGAAGCGATGTCCCTGAGCTTTAACCGGATTCAATTTACGCCTGACCTGATGCCCTCGGATATCACCGGCACGGACATCCTCCAGCAAGTCGAAGACGGCCGCCGGGTGTTTGAGTTCCAGAAAGGCCCGATCTTCGCGAACATCGTGCTCGCGGACGAAATCAACCGGACGCCCCCCAAAACACAGGCGGCGTTGTTGCAGGCCATGCAGGAGAACAATATCAGTGCGGGCAATCACCATTTCACGCTGGAAAAACCTTTTTTCGTGTTGGCCACCCAGAACCCGATTGAGCAGGAGGGCACCTATCCCTTGCCGGAAGCCCAGCTCGATCGGTTCATGTTCCTCATCGAAGTGAACTACCCCAGCGAGGCCGAAGAATTGCGCATCGCCCGGGAAACGACCGGGGGCTATGCGGCGAATATCAGCAAGGTTGTCGACGGCGCTAAGATTCTCGGCTACCAGGATGTCGTTCGCCGGGTGCCGGTTGCCGATCATGTGTACGATTACATCGTCAAGTTAGTCCGCGCATCCCGCCCGACCCTTGATAGCAGTCCGGAGTGGGTGAAGAGTTGGGTGGCCTGGGGTGCTGGTCCGCGTGCCGTGCAGAACCTGGTGCTTGGGGCCAAGGCGCGCGCGGTGCTGCGCGGAAGCTACCTTGTCCAGCTCGATGACGTGGACGAAGTGGCGATTCCGGTGCTGCAACACCGGATTATTACCAACTTTCATGCGGAGTCGGAAGGCATCAGCACCAAGGATCTCATTCATCGCATGATGGATGAACTGAAAGAGGATTGATACCTTGGCGGAGTTCACCCAGCGGGACTTTCTGGATTCGGAGGTCTTGAGTCGCCTGTCGCGGATCGTGCTCAACGCGCGTCACCCGATGATGGGTACCGTCTCCGGCATTCACAAGAGTGCTGCGCGCGGTTCCAGCGTGGAATTTGCGGAGTATCGCAAGTACGTACCCGGCGACGATATCAAGCATATCGATTGGCAGGTCTACGCGCGTTCGGACCGCTTTTATATTAAAGAATTTGAAGCCGACACCAACCTGCGTTGTTACATCGTGCTCGATTGCAGCGCGAGCATGCTGTTCGAGGGTGACCACGGGTCCAAGTTTGCCTATGCACAAAAACTGGCCGCGACGCTGGCCTACATGCTTATTCATCAGGGAGACGGCGTGGGCTTGACGGCCTTCAACGACCAGGTGCAGGAAGACATCCCGCCCCGACGTTCGCCGCCTCATTTGAAGAGCATTTTTGACATCATGGGGAAAATGACCCCAACCGGGAAGTCGGCCATCGTGGAAACCATTCACAACCTGGCGGAGAAGATCAGCCCCCGGGCCCTGGTGATCGTTTTTTCCGACCTGTTTACCGAGATCGATCCATTGCTTGATGCCTTCCAGCACATGCGTTTTCGTAAGCATGACCTTTCCATCTTTCACCTCCTGGATCAACAGGAGATGGATTTCCGCTTCGATCGTCCGATCCGCTTCGTCGACATGGAGAGTTCCTTCGATATGATAACCGATCCTTCGATCATTCGCGGAGCCTATCGAAAATCACTGGACCAGTACCTGGAAGGCATGCAAAAAGGGTGTCGGGAATTCGGTGTTGATTACCAACGTGT
>JAYGFS010000084.1:0-3157 GCA_046581765.1 Verrucomicrobiota bacterium | reverse complement strand
CGTGTGCTCTTCCGATCTCAGGGTGCACAGGATCCACAGGCGACCGGCCGGGTCCCAGTTCATGCACACCGGGTTGGCGATCCCGTCGTACTCATCCGCAAAAAGATTGACCCTGTACCCGGGGCTCAGCTCAAAGGATTTCAGCTCGGCCAGGATGGAATTGTCCGCTTCCGGACGTAAAACGGACTGTGCATGTCCAGACACGGCCAGCACAAAGACCGTCAGCACTCCCCTGAAACAGGTCATCACGCACCCTGATATGGCACACTCAGGGAAGCTCAGCGAGCTTCACGGAGCGGAAATCCACGCTCATGGTCCGGCCGCCATGCAACTGGATGCCGATCGGCCCCTCCTCGATCGCGCTCTCCGAGACATAGGTCATGACCTGTTTCCCCTGCAGCCACACCGTGTACTTTTTTCCCACGACCTCGATTTTCATCGCGTTCCAGTCGTCCTGCTTAAGCAGCTCAGCCACGCCCTCGGCCTCCACCGGGTACCCTTTACCCGAGATATAGGGTGAACCGGTCATGTCGCGCTTGAGCGAACCGGAAATCCCGATCTGGATTTGCTCGCGGTTGTTCCGGATGTGAATACCGGTATCGATCCTGCCCTCACCAAACAGAAACTCGAATTCCATGACGAAGTTCCGGTATTTCTTCCCGGTCCACAGGATGGAGCCCTTCTTCTTGGGCCCACTCTTGATCTTGAGCACGCCCTGTTCGATCGTGTACCAGCCGGCCTGGTCGTTGCCGGTGGGCACCACCCAGCCCGCCAGGTCCTGGCCCTTGATGATCGGCTCCAGTTTCGGGGCCGCAAAAAGGCCGTTAACAAGCACGAGAAATACGACGAGTGAACCTGTTGTTTTCATAATCGCTACCGGGTGGATGGAACCTGGGGCATCCCCAGGACGAAATCAGTTGGGCCGCCCTTTAAATCCCTTAAATCGATGCTCCCCGCCCCCTTGATAGATGATCTTCGACTGGGCTTCGCCACCCAGTCCACTGAAGGGAAGCCAGGCAACCACGGCTTCCGGGTTGCGCTCGAACAGGATACTCGCCGCGTTGACCATGCTTTCCTCGCGGTAGTCATCGCGCTTGATCTTTACCGCGTACTCCAATGCCCGCGCGGGATCCTCCGGGGCGATACGCTGGGAATACCTGCGGCGTGCATCATCCATGAGGGGATCGTTTTCCCCCTCGGCAAGCCAGGCCTCGGCATTCTCAATATCGTTTTCGGCCCATCGCATGGCGATTTGGCTGTAGGCGCTGGAGCGACGTGAAGGCATATCCATGTTATTGGCCCAATCGATGGCGGTATAGGGATCATCCTTGGCCCACGAGCCCGCAAAGTTACCGATGACCCCGTAGTTGAAGCGCTCGTTCCCACCGAGCCGGTAGCTTTCCACCCAATCCACCGCACCGTTGGCATCCTCGCGGACGTAATCACGTGAAACTTTCTGGAAGACCCAGTCCTCCAGGTCCGGATGTTCGAGGTTCTCGTCAATCCAGGCCGCCGCCTCCGGGGCGTGTTCCGGCTTCAGCTGGCCGAACACGCCGTCAAAAACCGAGGACAGGAACTCCGGGTCGTCCCGGCCCCATTTCGCAGTGCTTCGATCCACCCAGTCGAGGGCTGCCCGACCGCCATGGTCCTCCAGGGTGCCGCGCGCGAGAACCCCCACCATGCGCTTGCGGAGCCCCGGGTCTTCCAGTTCCTCCACATGGGACCTGACCGCCGCGAGATCGGTCCGGACCCAGCCCCGAACCAGGCCCGGATAGAGCCTCCCCAGGCGCTTGGCGTCCTGCGACTCGACATAGGTCAACGCCGCTGCCGGGTCATCCTGGCTCCAGCCCGACATCGCCCAGTGCTCTCCGCCACCTACGCGGTGCGCTCCCGGTTGGTGATAAAGGTAATCAAGGGCCGCCTCCCCATCCATTTTTGCCCAGGCGTGCAGGAACAGGCGATAGCTATGGTCCGTGTGCTCGGAGCGCGGGGCGTCCTCGAAGGCACGCAGGGCTTCGCCTACGTTCTCCGGCGTGAGCTGCGCGAGGAGATGCGCGATGACCAGGTTACGGTTGACGAGGTCGGTACTCTGTAATGCCATCCCGAGCATCTCGTGCACCTCAAGCGGACCCGGGCGCGGGACATCCGCTTCATCCTCCCCGGGCCACTGTTCACCGTACGGTTCAGCCTCCCGGTTGAACGCGTCCGCATCCTGCTCATCCGCATCCAGGATCAAGCGCTCGGGCCGGTACGCGAGCGCAGGACCGGGTCCCTCCACGAGGGGGAGCGTTTCAAGCACGAGCGGCGAGGCTGTATCCACTACCACGCGCGACAGTACCGAGCGGGTGATGAGCACCGTGAGCACAATGGATGCGATCCACAGGGCGGTGATGATGCGTGATTGTTGCATGAATAGTCCTCTTGATCTCAGCCTATGCGCCCACAAGTCTCCTTGAATTTTGGCCGAAGGTCAAACGGTAGCGCATGCCTTTAATCGAATAGGGCAGCATTTGCTCCACCGTTACCCTTCGCAAGGCCAAAATAGCCCATTATTCCCTGGTTCACACACCCGGCCTGCCGGGGCGGCACGGTGGGAAATGCGCATTGCAGCACCTGTCATGCTACCCACAAGGGGCTTTCGCTTACGGGTTGCTTGCCTTCGCGGCGGGTCCGGGGTAACTTTTGCACCCTATCTGCTACAGTCAAGTAGGACGCAATGGATACAGGTTGAACAAGACACGCATAAAAAGGGATCAAAAATGAATACCAGAACACGTGGAACGATTATCCTGGCCGCCGCGCTCTTGATCGGTGGCCTCGCATGGGTACAGGCCGAGGAAGGCCGTGGCGACGAGAAACGATGGGAGGGTATCAAGCAACGGATTGAAGGCGCGGTCAAGCGGGGCGACATCACCCGTGAGGAGGCGGATGCAAAATACCGGGAGATCAAGGAGGACTTCGCCCTGGCCGAAAACAAGGGCCGGCAGGCGAAAGATCCAAGGAAGGAAAAATTCCACGCGGCCGAAGAGAAGATCATCGCCGCAGTCAAGGCGGGCAAGCTCTCCAGGGAAGACGCCGGAAAGAAGCTCCACGCCCTCAAGAAGCAAATCTGGGCGGATAAAGACGGGGAGCAGAACCAGGGGAAGGAAGAATGGCT
>JAYGFS010000062.1:0-11243 GCA_046581765.1 Verrucomicrobiota bacterium | reverse complement strand
TTGCCGACATGGGTCGCGCCGAGGCAGGAGAGGGCTTTCACTTCACCGAAAATGTTGTCGAGTACGTATCGCCAGTGGCAGACCATGTCCAGGATGATGCCGCCGCCGTCTTCCTTCCGGTAATTCCAGGAGGGGCGCTGGGAGGGGACGGCGTCGCCTTCAAACACCCAGTAGCCGAACTCCCCGCGCACGGATAATATAGTGCCAAAGAATCCGGACTGCACCAGCTGCTGCAGCTTGACCAGGCCCGGCAGCCACAGCTTGTCCTGCACCACCCCGTGCTTGACCCCGGCGGCCTCCGCGCGGTGATGAAGATCCATGGCATCATCGGTGCTCAGGGCCGTCGGTTTTTCGCAGTAGATATGCTTGCCAGCCGCGATGGCCTGTTGAACGGAAGCGACGCGACGATCCGTCGTCTGCGCATCAAAATAAAGGGTGTTGTGTGGATCGGCGAGGGCTTCGTCGACCCGCGTGGTTGTTTTCGTAACCCCCGATTGTTGACTCAGCCTTGCCAGCTTGTCGGGATTCCGGCCGACCAGGATCGGGTCGGGCATGATCACTTCATCCGGGCTCAGTTGCACACCGCCCTGGTCGATGATGGCCTTGATCGAGCGCAGCAGGTGCTGGTTGGTGCCCATGCGCCCGGTGACGCCGTTCATGATGATGCCGACAAGGTGAATGGTTTTCTCGCTCATGGGGATTTCCTTGCGCTTCAGCAGACGCTCAAGTAGGCCTGCTTGATCTCCTCCAGGAAGGCATCCTGGTCTCGTTCCCAGTGTCGGGAACTGAAAATTTCCACCTCGTGGTACCCGGTAAAGCCGGTATCCTCGATCCAGCCGCGAATTTCGCGGATATTGATGCAGCCTTCCCCCATCAATCCGCGGTCGAGCAGGAGGTCGTGGGTGGGGCTCAGCCAGTCACAGAGGTGCAAGCCGAGGATGCGCGAGCCCGCCCGCTTGATTTCCGCTTCCAGCCGGTCATCCCACCAGAGGTGATACACATCTGCCGCGATACCGACCCATTCGGACTGGATCGTGTCGCAGAGCTCGTTGGCCTGGCCGAGGGTGTTCACGGCCGAGCGCTTGTCCGCGTACATCGGGTGCAGGGGTTCGATCGCCAGTTTCACCCCGCAGGTACCCGCATGCTCGAGGCACGCTGCGATGCCTTCCGCAATTTGTTTGCGCGACTCAGGGAGTGACTGTCCCGGAACGGCACCGCAGACCAGGACCACCATCGGGGCACCGATGGCGGCGGCTTCGTCGATGCAGCGCAGGTTGTCGTCGATCGCGGATTGACGGCCGGAGGGCTCGGCCGAGGGAAAGAATCCACCCCGGCAATGGGCGGCGACGGCAAGGCCCCGGTCATCGAGGATCTGTTTCGTTTCCGCGAGCGCCCGTCCCTCCAGCCATTGTCGCCAGACCGTGATGGCCGGTATACCCGCTGCTCCATACTTTTCCGCAGCCGTTTCCAGGTCCCAGGGCTTGGTGGTCATGGTGTGAACCGCCAGGCGCGAGAAGGTGTCGATATCGGCCGCACTCATGCAGGGTCCTTCAGGGGAAGAGGGGGAAATGAATACGCGGTCTCCAGGCTCAAGGTCGTGTGCCGTCCCCGTTCTGCAAGGGGCCTGTTCATGTCTTTACACAGCCATCGAATCGCAGGTACGGATCTCCGTTGATCACCCGCTGGATATACAGGGCAGCTTCACGCGCATGATAATCACCCCACATGCTGGATTCGCCGTTGGCAACATGTTGCCCCTCGGCCACGTGATCCCAGCCGTTCGGCTGGTGATAAATCGAGTGCAGGATCAGCCCCTGGTGCGTCGTGTCGTTGCTCAGGTACGGATCGTCCAGCAGGTGCTTGAGCGTGGTCAACCCGGCCTGCCAGTACATGTTCCCTTCCGCCTCGGTCCCGAGGAGGTGGCCCAGGCGGAGAAGTCCCTGGGCCGCGATCGTCGCCGCCGAGCTATCGACCGGTTCCCAGTCATTGTACGGATTGGCGGGCTCGGCGTATGGCTCCCCGAGGCGGTGCAAGTCGGGGGCACCGCTATCCCAGTAGGGAATGCCATCCGTCGGCGTGTTCGCAATAAAGTAATCGCAGGTCGCCCGGGCGGCTTTCATCAACCCGGCCACCAGGTCCTCCTGTCCGCCAAGGCCCTCGAGCTCCGCCTCACCCAGGTTATCCAGGCATTCGAGCTCTTCCGCGAAGCCCAGCATCGCCCAGGCGAGTCCACGGGTCCAGGTGGTGAAGCCGGAAAAGCCCTGCTGGGCATTCGGGCAGCGGAAGGCACCGTCGTTGGGGTTGAATACGCACTCGTGCGCCGTGCGGCCCCAGGTGTCAAAGCGATCACGACCTTCCCCGTAGAACACGGAGTACTTCGCGGTTGCCCGCAGGTGATCGATCGCGCGCCCGAGCAGGTTGATCGCCCGGTCGCCTTCGCCCATGAGGCGGTGACCGAGCCGGTGACTCACCACGAGTGCCCGGCAGGAACGGATCGTGTCGACGAAAAGCGAGTGCGGGCCGTTAAAGGAATAGATATACCCGCCACCGGGCAGGGTGGTCCAGCGGGCGGCCTGCACGGCCCCCGTGATCTTTAATGCCAGCTCGTAAAAGTTGCGTTCCCATTCGTGCTCGGGGATCAGGCCTTCGTTCATCAGGCGCAGCAGGTTGCCGTAGGTGCTTACATTGTTAAAACCGTGGTCGTGCACGCCGATGTGTGAGACGTGCGACGCCATCTTGCGTACAGTAGATTGTTTCGCGTAGGCCAGGGCGTCTTCATCACCCGTGGCGTCGAACTGCAATATCGCGGATCCGTACAGGAAGCCCTCGGTCCATTCCGTCCACCCGCGGGTCGTGTATGTGCCCTCAACGGTGAACACGGGGGTACCCTGTCCGAGGTCGTAGCTATCGCGAATCAGGGCGATCTTCTGTCCCGAGAGTTCCCAGAATCGATCGAGCTGGGATTGCAAATCCGAGGGGGTGATTTCGTGGTCGATCTGCATGGCTAGAATCTCTTGTTTTTCGTCAGGTGAATGATGAGTACCTCGCAGGCTTCGTGCACCGTGTAGCTGTGGTCAAGCACCGCGTCGAATTGTACCGATTGCCCCGCGGCCAGACGGTGGATTTCACCGGGCAAGGTCACGCTTACCTCGCCCTTGAGGATCCAGCAGATCTCGTACACGTCGCGGTGGACTTCCGGCCTGGAATGCTCGGTGCCGGCCGGGGCCCTCCCGTGAAAGGCCTGTACGTTACCATAGCTGATCCGCTTGAAACTGAACCCGGCGGAGGTGTAGGTCTCCGCATCCTGTTCCTGGGCTGTCCGTTTTTCCGCGAGGGCCAGGAGCTCCGCCGCGGTCATGCCGAACACCCGACCGAGGCGAAAAAGGGTCAGCAGCTCGGCCATACTCTGGTTGCGTTCCAGCTTGGAGATGACGGCGGTGGAGATGCCGCTGCTCGCCGAGACCTCGGCGATGGTCAGGGATTCGCGCTTGCGCAGTTCACGCAGCACGGCGAAATCATACATAGTGGCTTGGTTCGGGGTCATAAAGTTCTTTGCAGCTAAATATAATGCGTAAATAGTTATTCAAAGAAAATATTTCAAAAAATGTTGTCGTGCACGGATATGCCCCCCAAGTTGTCGGTGCCATGAGTCTATCCGCCCTGGAAATCACGATCGCGACCCTCCTCTCCTGGATGGGTTTATTTCAAGACGGTTTGCAGAAGTACGAACAGCAGGACTATGCAAAGGCGGCGGATGCGCTCAGCCGGGTGATCCTTTCCGAGTACAGCCGTACGCCGGTGGAGGAATTTTCCCGCATGTACCGGGCCGAGTGCTACATCCAGCTCAAGGTTCCCCGCCAGGCGCACGAGGACCTTTCCTGGCTGATCCGCAACGCATCCAACGAGGCCCTTCGCCACCGGGCGCGGGTACTGTTTACCCAGCTGGGTGGCGACCTGGCCAGGCACCTGCCCCGGGAAAGCGCGAGGGAGACCGCAGGCAAGGCACTGCAGTTTCTACAGGCTCGACGGCACCTCGTGTTTGCGGAGTACTTGAGCGGTGATCTTCGGGCGACCCTGCGAACCCTGGAGATGGTGGCCCAGGCTGAAAACCGGGGCTCGGCCTATGACCGGCTCGCAGATGAAATGAGGGACATGACGATCCGCGAGGTACGCACCAACGCGCAGTGGACCGTGGAGTTGGTCCTCGGTGATCGCTCACGGACCCTGGAACTGGAAATGAAGGCGGTCGATCAGCGCTGGCGCTTTACCCGGCTCAAGGTATATGCCGAAACCGGTGGTGTGGATGGAAGGGCCTGGTTGAGTGCTTTTCCTAGGGAGTTGCATGCTAACGCGCGCACGCTCAAGCGATTCGGCGAAGCCCTGGAGATCTATGCCGCGGATAATCAAGGTGCATACCCGGATGAAATCGAGAAACTGGTTGGCTACCTGAAGGAGGACCTGGCCTTGATGCTCTGGGAAGACCCGGACACGAACATGCAGGAAGCATACCGGTATCATTCGGGCCTGCTACCGGATGCGGTTCCATTGCGGCCCTTCGCATTGCTGGTCTCCCCGAAAGCCCACGGGGGTGCCTTCCTGGCCTGGTTCTCGGGGCGTGGGGCGGTCGTCCAGTTCAGCGACAAGGCCATGAGGCAATTGATGGATACCCTGGGGATCAGGGATCCAGTCCTGCTTGGGGGCAAGGCCTCCGCTGCCCTGCGCAAGCGGGTGGCGGACCTGGTTGCCGCTTTGCAATCCGAAGATTTCCAGCAGCGTCGTGCGGCAAAAAGGGGCCTCCACGATCTGGGCGAGGTTGTATTTCCCCTCCTGCTCAAGTACAAAAACAGCCCTGACCCCGAAGTAAAACTGACCATAAAAGAGATCCTCGATGGGAAATAGACCCTGGATAGTACCCTGGCTGCTCGCCACCCTGTGCGCGTGTACCCCGCCGGATGAGGCGCGGGACAGGCCGGAGGAATCCCCGGCCGACCTGTTTAGCGAGGCATCCGTACCGGCCCCGGAAAGGGCCGAAACGGCGACGCGTCCAAGCGTGCCGGGGCAAGCCGGGAAGCCCTCCATCGACTTGAATCCCGGGCCCCGGGAGCCGGATTACCAGGCCTTGAAGGCGGCGTTAATACCGAAATATGAAGCCGAGTTCAAGGGGCCTGAACCCGGCATGAAGGTTGTCCTCGTGTTGAGGGGCGGCATGAAAAAGCAGGGTGTTTTCCTGGAAACCAAGGATGACAAGGTCTTTATCGAGCTGGAGGCGGGTATCCTGGGTTATGCACGTACGTCCCTGCACCCGATGAGCCAGCCCCTGTATTTTGCCAGCACCTTCGCCCAGTACAAGACCCTGCAGGACTTGAAGGCGCGGAAGGCCGCCTACGACCAGGCCGTGGTGGATGCGGAGATCGCCCGGGCCCAGGCGGGCACCAAGTCCCGGCGGGGCACATCCACGGTGACCCCGACCATACCGAGAAACGACCCGGGCAAACAGGGAGCGGTGTGGCAGGTCGTCCAGTACCTGCGCACCGAGTCGCGCGACCCGACAAACATGCGCTTCCTGAAGTGGGGCAAGGTCCAGCCCAAGCCCAGCGGCGAGGGTTGGCAGGTCAGTTTGCAGTATGCCTACTCGACCCCGGAGCAGAGCAACTACGTGACGCATAAGTGGTTCCTGATCGACAAGAATGGCCAGGTGTACCGGACGGCGTTGTACAAGGAATGAGGTCCGGGCTGAACTCAGCCCTGCACCCTTAAGCCTTTCACGATGGCCTCCACGTATGCCCGTGCGTGGCGCGCGAGCGCATCCACGTCCCCTGCATCCGTTGGCCGCTTCACCAGCGGTTGAAAAATATTCTCGAAACACAACGGCATGTTGCGTCCCGTGAAGGCCACGGGTTCCAGCAGGCGATAATGGTCGATCTCGCCGAAGCCCGGTCCGCAATCCTGGTCCTTTGGCCAGTTGCGGTGATCCTTGATGCAGAAACTGCGTACTTCTTTCCAGCACTTCCGGATGTCGGGGATCGGGTCCAGGTCCAGGTAATCCATCACGTTGCCCGCATCGTAGTTCACCATGATGCCGGGATCGTTGACCTCGCGAACGATTTCCGCGCAGGCCTCGCCGGTTCCGGTGGATCCCCCGTGCTGCTTGACGACGATAATCACGCCGTGATCGCGTGCGATCGGTCCGAGCTGCTTGAAGCGCTCGATCCAGGTTTTGCGCTTGCCGCCCTTGGTATGGCCGAAGGTCAAGACCTGCCCGATGCCGGCTGCTTCCGCCTGCAGGATACGTTGTTTCAGGATTTTCAAGGCCTCCGCATGCTCAGGATAGACGGTGGAAAACATCATCAAGGGCTCCAGGCCCGCGTCACGGGTTTGAACCCCTACCGCCTTGGCCTGCGCGACCGTTGCGTCCTTTGCCAGAACCGGAACTTTCGCTCCCCCCTCCAGGTGCGTTGTTCCCCAGGCAACGTAGTTGAATCCCGCGCTTTTGATGCCGGTCAAGGCCCGGGCAAAGGGGAAGGTGCCATAGGGCAGGGTCATGCACGCGAGTTGAAAGCGCGTGTAGTTGCGCCCGCGGGTGGGTAGCGTACTTGAGGCGTCCCGGCCGAGTGCGGGAAGGGCAAGGGCCAGGGCCCCGGTCCGGATGAATGACCTGCGGGTGGAGTCGGTTTCGTGATACATAGGTCAAGCTATCCTATACGTTTGGCAAATCCGGTTAGTTTCGTGATACATGGGTTCAGCCATGCTATAAGCTTGGCAAATCCGGATACATAAATGAATCCCACACGACGTTCTTTTCTGAAAAACACCGCGGGGGCCGCAAGTGCCGCCTCCCTTGCCCGCCCGGTCCATGCTGCGGGAAGCGATATCCTCCGCGTGGGCCTCGTCGGCTGTGGCGGGCGTGGCACCGGTGCCGCACAACAGGCCTTGAACGCAGATCCCGGTGCCCGCCTGGTTGCCATGGCCGATGTCTTTGAGGATCGCCTCAAGCTCAGCCTTGAGGCCATCAAGGCCGGTTCCCCGGGCAAGGTCGATGTCCCCGCAAAGCGGCAATTCGTTGGCTTCGATGCATACCGGGACCTGCTCGCTTCCGGGGTCGACGTGATTCTCCTCACCACGCCCCCCCACTTCCGGCCCCTGCATCTTCGCGCGGCCGTCGAGGCCGGCGTGCACATCTTTGCCGAGAAACCCGTCGCGACCGATGCGCCCGGCATCCGCTCCGTTATCGAGAGCTGTCGCCTGGCGAGGGAGAAAAAGCTCTCCCTCGTATCGGGCCTTTGCCTCCGCTACTTCTATGCCTTCCAGGAAAGCATCAAGCGCATCCATGACGGAGCGCTCGGTGAAATCCATACCCTGCTCGCCAATGACTACCGGGGCAGCATCTGGATGAAGCCACGGCAGCCCGACTGGACCGACATGCACTGGCAGATGCGGAACTGGTATTACTTTACCTGGCTCTCCGGGGATTTTAACGTCGAGCAACATGTCCACTTCCTCGACCTGTGTTCGTGGGCCATCGGCGCTTATCCCGACACCGCGCTCGGGATGGGTGGGCGCCACGTGCGCACCGGTCCGGAGTACGGCAACATTTTCGACCACCACTCGGTGACCTACACTTATGCCAGCGGTGCGCGTCTCTTCTCCAACACCCGGCAGATGAAGGCGTGCAAGAGCAATCTCAGCGCCCAGGTCGTCGGCTCGAAAGGCGAGGCGCACTTCAGCGAGCGGCGCAGGGGCGTGTGGATCAAGAATGACCAGGGCACCTGGTTCTACGAGGGCGAGGCGAATAAATATTACCAGACCGAGCACGACGAGCTCTTCGCTTCCATTCGCAAGGGGACCGCGATCAATAACGGCGACTACATGGTGAAGAGCACCCTGCTGGCGATCCAGGGTCGCATGGCGACCTACACGGGCCAGGAGGTCAGTTGGGAGCAGGCGATGAATTCCAAGGAAGATCTTTCACCCGAGGCGTACGCCTGGGGTCCGATCGAGACCCCGCGTATCGCCATGCCGGGACTGACGAAGTTGATTTGATACGAGGTGATCCATGAGATGGTTATTTTTCCTGTTCGCCCTGGTCTCCCCGGTTCACGCCGATGATGCCAAGCCTGGAGAAAAAGCCGGGCAAGACCCGGCCGTATTGATCTCCGCCCACTTTATCGAGGTCACTATAACGGAGGGGTGGCCCCCGTGGCTGGAGGCCTGGGTAAAGCCCGAGGCCGCCGAAAACGAGGCCCGTGTGCTCAGCCCGGAGGACAGGGAAGGCTTCCTGGAGGAGGCGGGGCGGGCCGACCTGCTGGCCGCACCACAGGTCCTCACCCGCTCCGGCCAGCAGGCCTCGATTGAAGTCCTCCGGGAGTTGAGCTATGCCACCGCGGTCGAATCCCGCCCCCTGGCGGACATTCCGGATGAAGCCATCAAGACGGGAGCCTGGGAGGCTTACGGAAAAACGGCGGTACGCCCCGCTGAGATGAAGACGCAATCCATCGGGGTCACCTTCGACGTCAAGCCGGTTATCCAGGTGGCGGATAAAAAGATTGCGCTGGACCTCAAGGCGGAGCACGTCGCCGAGCCGACCTGGGAGGTCTCTGAGCTGCCCTTTGACGGCGTCGATGGGGTGCCGTACCAGTACCCGCTGCGGGTTCCGCTGTTCCGGACCCGCTCAGTGGAGAGCCGGGTGACCCTTTCGGATGGACACGCGGTCCTGCTCGCGTCGTCCGTGGTTGAGGAGCGGGTTGAGGTCATGAGCAAGATTGCGGTGCTCGGTCACATCCCCATCCTGGGCCGTTTATTTACCTCGCGCAAAACCCGGGTGGACAAGAAGGTCTTGCTGGTCCTCGTCACGGCGTCCATCCACGAGGGCTGAATCCCGGGTCGTGGCGCAGGCCTCCGTGCCGCTACGTAAGGCGGCAATGGGATGAGGGAGGTTCCGCCTGCCGCATCAGGGCTCGACTGTTACCCGATACAGGAGGCTCGTCTGGAGATTCGTGGGGTCGAAGTACATATTCACCGGTGCGGTCCCGGGAATCCCGCCCTGGATGCTCGACCAGGTGCCGGATGCATGACCCGTACGCCATAGCCGGTACGCTATGCCGTCCACGGATTTCCAGGTCACCCGTTGGCCCCCGGGTACGCGGGTTGCGTGGATTTCCAGCAGGGAGGCCGTGTCTGCCGGGTGGGTGCCCGCCAGGAACTCTGAACGATCGTCGAAGCCGTCGTTATCAAAATCCTCGCCCGGGCTTCCGGAACTTGTCGTGAGGTTGCCGAAGAAGGTCAATTCCCAGGCGTCGGGCAACCCGTCCAGGTCGCTGTCCGGAATTCCCGTGGGGGTGGTGGCCACGCTGATATTGTCCAGGTCCAGGTCGATCGTCGCGCCGCCCGTGCGGGCACCGAACTCCACCCGGTAGTCATAGGGCGTCAAGCCGGGAATGAAATGCTCCATCAGGTTGGTCTGCCCGCCGGCGGTCCCGAGGATGTTCGTGGCCAGGCTCACGGAGACGGTCGACCCGGTGCTCGACCAGTCGATCGTGCACTGCAGCCGGTGAAAGAACCCATCGTCGAAATCGATGGTACTGTCCGGCAGGGTGATCTTCGCAACCTGGGTGGCATCCCAGTAGAGCCCCAGGTCATTCACGCCAAGCGATTCGTTGTAGACATCGATGCCGATGCCGAGCACGCCGGCGATCAGGGGGGCCTCGATCGCCAAACCGGGATAGGTATGATGCGCACCGGGACCCGAGGTGCCGTAGGTGTCGGTCGGGATGAGCATGAAGGCAAAGCCGTCGGCGGGATTATTGGTATCGCCGCTTTGGATGCGGAAGTCAAATACCGCCGTCGTAAGGGCCTGGGTCGGAAAACCCCTGCCGTCCGGGCTCTGGTTGAACAGCAGGCTGTTGCGGTGGTTCTGGGTGCTGTCTTTCAACAAGCGCAGGTAACGCCCGTTCGATGCGCCATCGTCTCGCAGCTCGGGTGGCGGTGTCTTCACGCCATCCGGCTTGGCCCAGACCTCGTAGCCGGTTGTATCGACCCCGTCAAAATCCTGCACGGTGGCAAGACCCACCTGGTTTGAATCGCCAATCATGCCGCTGATATTGTCGATATCCACATCCATGTAGCGCCCGCCGGAGCGCGCCCCGAGCATCAACCGGTGCGGGTACAGCCCCGGCAGGTTTGTCACCACGAAGCGGTCGATGGCCGTGATCACGGTTCCATTCGTGCCCTCGATATCCGGGTGAATCAGCACGCTGACGGCGGTTCCATTGGTGGCGGCATCCACCACGATTTCAAGCCGGCTCCACACCCCCGTGTTCCAGTCGAAGACGGTGGCGGGATCCAGGGTCAGGTTGAGGAGCTCCTGGTTGTCATAGTGCACGGAAAGGTCATTGACCCCGGCCGATTCGTCGTGGAGATCGATACCGACGGCGAGGACCCCGGCCGTGTTGGGCTCTTCGTTTGCGCCGGAGATGGGGCCGGCTCCGCGCAGGCCATATGTGGCGATGGGAAGAAAGGAGATGCCCATGCCGTCGGCGGCAAAAGCCTGGGAGTTTATCCGGAAATCAAAGCCGTAGCGATAGCTGCTCGCGAGTGCCGGTTGGACGTGATCAAAGCTAATCGCGTTCTTGCCGCCGGGCACGTTGTCGTGCAGCAGCCGCAGGTATACGCCGTGCCCGGGCGCGTCATCCCGGGGCAATGGACCCGGTCGCGGGGTACTCGCGGTGGAGCCGGTGAACTGGTTGACGACAAAATCCGTCGCGCCCGCCAGGTCAAAATCCTGGTACAGACGGTTGGTGCTGATCGATGGCACCGGGGTGAGGTACTTGTTGGTCCAACTCACGTGGATATTGTCGATATCGATATCCATGTTCAGGCCCCCGGTCCGGCCGCCGAACTGCACCCGGTTCTCGTACGGAAGCATCATGGGGACAATCGATTCCCACACCACGAAGGGGGCGCTTGCATTGGTGGCAAGCGCATTGGGGCTAAGCTCCAGCCGGGCGATCGAGCTATTGCCCATGCGGTCGATGAACAGGTGCGCACGGTGGAACTCACCGTTGTCGATGTCGAGATCCCCGACCGGCGGCCGACTGTTCAGGTGTTCCACGTTGTTCCAGTGCATGGAGAGATCGTTGACCGTCGCCGCGGGGTGGAAGTCGACGCCCACCGCGAATGTGTTCACCGCGTTGGGTTCTTCCGCGAGAGGAACCGGGCCATCCCCGCTCGTCCCGTATGCCGCGGTT
>JAYGFS010000026.1:0-1806 GCA_046581765.1 Verrucomicrobiota bacterium | reverse complement strand
CGAAAGGACAAGGCGGCACCGAAACCCATGGCCTCCGAGAAGCGGTAGGACAGGGCCACCTGGGCCAACTGCACTTCGCGGGCATTGTTGGCGACAAACGCCGAGGTGGAAAAAGATTTATCCGCAGACGCCTGCAGGGCCAACTTGGGCGAAAGGGTCCATCCGATACCGACAGCATAATTCAGGCCGCCCTGGTCGATATCCTCCAGGCCATCGACCACGTAGTCGAGGTAACCCACACCCAGATCGTAATTTATTTTCTGGGTCGCGGCCGTGCGCATGCCGACCATCACCGAGCGCTCCTCGCCTTCGCCAAGGTCCAGCGCATCGCTGTCTTCAACCCCGTAAGTTCCCGTGAGGAAAGCATCCGTCTTGGCTGTCTTGGCCCAGCTGACATCCCCCGAGAGGGTCCGGGTACTTGCATCAAACAGGCGAATATCATCATAATCCGTCATCGAGTACGTGTAACTGACACCCAGGTTCATCTTCGCGCTGAGCTGCCGGCTCAAATTGATTCCCGCGTTAATAACGTCGCGCTTGTCCATCCAGAGCAGGCGATCGCTGCGATCCTCAAGCAGCTGGTTGTCGAGCACTTCGTCCCCGGAAAGGGCCGCATTCATCAGCGCATAATCCTGCAACACGTAATAGCTTTCGGATAAGCGGATCGCGACACGTTCCTTCGAACCCGCATCGAGACTTGCCGATTGCCCGAAGCCACTGTTGTCCAGATCCAGGTCCTGGTAATAGCGTTCATAGCCATACAGGGACCCCTTAATTAGCACGGTTTCCCGCTGGTAATCCATCTTGAGGCCGTAGCGAAGCTCGAGGAACACATCGCCGGCCTCCTCCTCGGCGCTCGGTGAATCCTGCGGTTCACTCAGTTGGGTGAGGCCCACATTCGAACCGCTTACCACGCTACCCGAAACAAAGGGGTGCAGGGTCAAGTTGTCCAGGCGAATGCCATCGCCCGGGTCGGCAAGGGCCGTCAGGCCCGCACACCCATAAAGAATCCACTTGGTCATCAAACGGGCTTTAAACACTATCCACTCTCCAAATTACACCTAGCATAATATCAGGCCTTACCCTCATAAATATTTCTCGGGCACGTAGATAACATCCCCTGAACGAACTTTTAAATCTTCTTCCAAGGCCCCTTTTACCGCCAGCGCATGCAGGTTAACCACGCTCCGGTTGACTTCACCAGACTTCAGCTTGCGCGTCAGGGTAATGGCCGAGTCCTTTGCGCTTGGCCCAAGGCCGCCCGCCTGCTGGATGGCACCGGAAACCGTCATGTCACGCGTCGCGGGGATCGCCACCTTGCCCGGTTTGGCCACGTGCCCGAGAACGGTGACATGGCCCCAGGGGGAATCCCCTTCGGTGAGGACAAATTGCACAACCACTTCCGGGCGAACCAAGTAGTCCTCGTAACGCTTCCGCAACACACTGGAAAAGTCGGCAAGTGTCAGGCCATCTACGTCAACCTGACCAACCAGCGGCAGGGTGATTATACCCTCATCCGGGATGCGCTTCTCAGGGATGTCTATCTCTTTCTCGCCAGAGACCAGGATACCGACCCGGATCACCAGGCCGGGACGCAGAACGGCCGCGTCCATGGCCGTATACGCCAAGGCTTTCTCCTCCGTTAGCGCGAGGGTATCGGCCTCTTCCTCGGCCGCCGTCCCGCCGGAGCTTTCCCCACCGCTGAAATTCGGTGTCTTGCAGCTCGTCAGCATTAAAAACAGCCCCAGCAGGCTCAAAAAAATAATTTTCTTCATCGGGTATGCTATACTATAGAGTGCGGACTTC
>JAYGFS010000003.1:0-2478 GCA_046581765.1 Verrucomicrobiota bacterium | reverse complement strand
CCGCGGCCTGGATCTTTGCCATTTTCTTTAACATGGCCTCAAAGGTTGCGAAGAAAAACGGCACCTCGCTGGTGCGTGAGGACCGCCTGTGGGCGGGCCTGCTCGCCGGGTGCGCGACCTTCATGATGTACTTTTTTTATTAATCCCACGCGCAGTTCGGTCCCGGCGCAGGCGGCCCTCGCTGGTTGCCGTCCGGGGAGTGGTGTTTTGTCACAAAACCAAGTACTTGATCCCGTACTTCCAGGTGATGAAAGGCGAACTGGCTGTCGAGTAATCGCCGGTGTGCTGTATGTCCCTGGTCAGCTTCCCCTGACCGTATTGGCCGTGCATTTTCGGGCGAGGATTTCCCAGCCGCCGACGTAAGGGTATGATCGCCCCAGCAGGTGCCAGGGGGCCTTGATGAGGTGGGCGACAAGCGTACGCAGGGTATGCTTGCGCAAGGTGGTTTCCACGATTGATGGTTGGCTTTCCAGGACCTGGAACGTCTCGAATTTGTTGTTCTTGAAATGCTCTTCCCAGAACGCCTGGCCCTGGTCATGCAGGTGTGCGGGAAAGGTGAAATCCACGGCTATACCGAATCGACGCAAAAGCTTCATGATCGGCATGAGGGTGGGTGTTCGTGCGTAGAATATGCCCCTTTGTTCCATGCACTGTGCGAGCTCCTTCAGCAAGGCCTGGGGCTGTGGATGGTGCTCGACGACCGCACTGGCGATGACAAATCCGTATGCATGCTTGACCTCGGAAAGCGACTTGACCCGCTCGATCACGATTCGGGTGTCCTGGGGTTCCACGGATTGATCGCCGAAGTCCACGATGGTGATATTTACCTGCCCGGCATCGTGTTTCAAGAGCTCCATGGCGGTCAGTTGCGCAATCGTCCCGTCACCTCCACCAAAGTCCAGGATATGCACCGGGCTATGGTTCCGGTGGAGACGGTACATCCGGCAAAGTTTCTCGGCCAGGCGAATGGGGTCATCCAGCGTAATGTGGCTTTCTGGATCCAGGGGGTCATATCGATCGTAATATTTCCCGTAATAGTCGGCAAGGGTTATATCCGTCGGCATGCGGGAAGCACTGATGGCGTGGCAGTCCGTACATTTCAGCAGGGAAATTACCGGGTCTGTCTGGAGGGGGAAGACGCATGTACGATTATTGCTTTCGCAAAAGGGGCATGCGGCGTTGGCTGGATCCAGGTCTCTTTCAACCAGGTGTTGAGATCGATGAAGGACCTTTGGGAACTCCGTATGTATGCGCACAGGTCACGCTCTCCGAGGTGGCTCGCTAATGGTGATGTTCAAGCTGCCAAGCAAGCGCGCGAAGATGCGTTAGAGATTGGAAAGCGAAAACGGTGGGTTGATTCCGATTTGGGAGCGAGTCTTCGAAACCGACACCTGAACCCTCACCTTATGCAGCCGCCTGTGTCAAGTGTTCGGGGTTATTGTTCCGAGGAAGAGAGAATCGTGGTGCAATACCACAAAAAACCAGCGTTTTACCCCGGGTAAATATATCGTACCCGTTAATCGGGGTGCTCCTACCAGTTGGCATCTCCCCCACGCTTGGCATTGCGGATACCGCGTCGGCTCCCTTTTCCAGAGCTTTTTTTGCCGCCGTAGCCGCCACCGCCACCGCCACCACCGCCGTAGCCGCCGCCACCGCCACCACCGCCACCGCCACCGCGATAACCACCACCACCACCGCCGCCGCGATAACCACCACCACCGCCGCGATCTTCACGCGGGCGCGCTTCATTCACGGTCAGGGTGCGGCCTTGAAATTCACGTTCGTTGCACGTGGAAATTGCATTTTGAGCATCTTCTTCGGAGACCATTTCGACGAAAGCAAATCCGCGGGACCTGTTTGTTTCCCGGTCCATGATCACGTTGCAATCCGCTACTGATCCTGCTTCTTCAAAAAGCGTTTGCAGGTCTTCCTTGGTTGTTTCGTAGGAAAGGTTCCCTACGTATAGTTTGGTTGCCATCTGTATTATCTTTCTTTCTGTCTTTTCTATGGGCTGCTTTGTGAAAGCCATGGGCAAGAGCCTGGTTCATTCACGTTCGCGCTTTCCCCGGGTCCCGGTCAACTCACCGAGCTTGTGCCCCAAGGTTAGCGAGCGGCATCCTAGATGTGTGCACGGCACTTGGCAATAGCATTATCAAGGGATTTGCAGCATTTATAGGCGAGATCCAACTGAAAATAGGCGGATCCAGGGTAAATGTTGCTGCAGTCATCCCGCCACGACCTTCGTGTGTCCTCACCAGCGGACGGATCTGTTGTGAATATTCAGTGAACCGGGTTGGCTTCGGGCTTCATCCCCCCGTGCGGGACGCCTGTTTCCTTGGTCATCCCCAGGGCCTGCCAGGCGAAGGACAGGCGATCGACGATCTCCTCGATGATCATCCCCGTGGGTTTGCCACCTCCGTGGCCCGCCTTCCGGTCGACCCGGATCAATACCGGATTTTCCCCGATATGCGCGGCTTG
>JAYGFS010000651.1:0-4931 GCA_046581765.1 Verrucomicrobiota bacterium | reverse complement strand
TGACAAAGACCGGATGCAAGGGCAAAACCTGCAAGCTGAACAAACCAACAGGAGCCTCCATGTCAAAACCCTCAATCCAAGAGCTTGAAACCGTATCCAGCAACATTAAATCGCTGGCCGAGTCGGCCATGGAAGCCAACGACGGCCTCCTCCGCCTGGCCCCTACCTGGGTCCCCCGATCCTTCCTGCAACCGGCTAAACGGCTCAAGCTGGATCCTTCGGACCGGAAGTGAACCCGGATGCACCGAGCATCGGCCAAGCCTAGGTTTCCTGGCCTATGGAAAGCGGCTCCCGCCCTGGATCAGCCCGGGCACCGGCAGCCTTCCCACCCCCGGCATGAAACCTGAACTCAAAACCATCCACGGGCAACCCTCCTGGGGGATCGCCTCCGACTGCGTACGTATCCATGTCACCCGCAAGGCCGGCATGCTCGGCCCGGCGACCTTCAAGCTGAAGAGCGGAGCGGTCGCCCCGTACTCGGTCGCGCCCTGGGCGGGTGAACAGATCGACCGGGGGCTCCCGCCCCTGATTCATGCCCTGCGCGGGGACTTCTTCTGCCTGCCCTTCGGCGGAAACGAAACCGCCTACCGCGGTGAACAACACCCGCCGCACGGGGAGACCGCCAACGCCACGTGGAGCCATCGCGGCACCTCCTCGAAAGCGGGGGTGCACGAGCTGCACCTGCGCCTGAAGACCCGGACGCGACCGGGCCAGGTCGATAAGCACGTCACCCTTCGTGACGGGCACCCCGCGATTTACCAGCGGCATATCGTCACCGGCATGTCCGGCCCGATGAGCCCCGGTCACCACGCCATGCTCAAGCTCCCTGACCTTCCCGGGTGCGGACGGCTCTCCACCAGCCCCTTTGCCCATGCCCAGGTGTTCCCCTTCCCCTTTGAAAACCCGGAGCTCGGCGGGTACCATGCCCTCAAGCCGGATCGATCTTTCCGCAGCCTGGACAAGGTGCCACTGAATGCAGGCGGGTATACCGACCTGAGCCGTTATCCCGCCCGGAAGGGTTTCGATGACCTGGTCCTCATGGTCGCTCGCGCATCGCTCAAGCTGGGCTGGACGGCCGTGACCTTTCCCCGTCACCGCCATGTCTATTTTGCCCTGAAGGATCCCCGGGTGCTGAGGCACACGATCTGCTGGATGTCCAATGGGGGCCGGCACTATGCCCCCTGGAGCGGGCGGCACACGAGCGTCCTCGGCATCGAGGACGTAACCGCCTATTACCACATCGGCCTGGCCGAGTCCGTGCGGAAAAACCCGCTCAAGGACAGGGGCTACCCCACCACGATCAGCCTCAAGCCCGGGAAACCCTTCGTGGTGAATTACATCATGGGCATGGCGGATATCCCGGCGGGCTTTGACAAGGTGAAAACGATCCGGTCCACCGGGGCGCACACGATTGAACTGGTATCGGACAGCGGAAAGAAAGCGCGAGCCCGCGTGGATGTCGATTTCCTCTACGGGGATTGAAGCGCTTGCCTCCGCGGTGTCCCGCCTCTATGCCCACCCGAACACGAAGGACCACGGATGCCTAAACTCGCCTATACCACCCTCCTGAAGGAGGACCCGGAATTGCAACGGCAATACCGGGCCTACCACGACCAGGCCTGGCCCGAGGTGATCGAGAGCTTTCGCAGCATCGGGGTCATCGAGCTCAACATCTGGCAAAACGGGCGCCGCCTGTTCATGGTCGCGGATGTGCGCGACGACTTCGACTTCGCTGCCGGTTTGGGTGCCTACCTCGCGCTCGACCCGAAATGCCGGGAGTGGGAAGGGATCATGAACCGCTTCCAGGAAGCCCCGGCCGATGCCCCCGCGGGCGAAAAATGGGTTCCCCTGGAACCGCTGTTTGCGTTTTAGCGCAGCCCGGGCCACCACCGCCCGCCATCGCCCTTCCGGGATCACCCGCGTATTCACCTCGTTTTCCGTTCGACGGAAAAAGCGCATTGGGCTTAAATGGACCATATGCAACCCCATGTTTTCGACAGCCAGGCGGAGATGGGCGCGGAAGCAGCCCGGCAGGGAGCCGCGCTGATCCGGCAAGCCCTTGCGTCCAGGGGCTCGGCCGCCATCATCGTGGCAACCGGCGCCTCCCAGTTCGAGATGCTCGCGGCCCTGGTTGGCGAGGAACTGGACTGGTCGAGGATCACGGGATTCCACCTCGATGAGTACATCGGCCTATCCCAGGAACACCCGGCTTCCTTCCGAAAGTACCTCAAGGAGCGCCTCGTGGACCGGGTTGAACTCGCCGCCTTCCACTATATCGACGGGGAGGGCGATGCGGCCGCGGAATGCCGGCGGCTCGACGCCTTGATCACCTCCCTCGAGATCGACGTCGCCTTCGTGGGCATCGGCGAAAACGGACACCTGGCCTTCAACGATCCCCCCGCGGATTTCGAGACGGAAAAACCCTACCTCGTCGTCCAGCTCGACACCGCCTGCAGGCAGCAGCAGCAGGGGGAAGGCTGGTTCGAGACCCTGGATGAGGTGCCCACCCATGCGATCAGCATGTCGGTGAGGCAGATCATGAAAGCGCACCACGTCATCTGCACCGTACCGGATGCCCGGAAGGCGGAGGCTCTTCGCAGGACCCTGCGCGAGGCGGTTACACCCGAGGTCCCCGCCTCGATTCTCCAGGAGCATCCGGATGCCCGCCTCTTTATCGACCAGGCTGCGGGGACCTGCCTGTGAAAAAAATCGGGGTGGGATTTGCCGGGGCGGGATGGATGGGGCGCACCCTCCTGGAAAAAGTCCACGCACGGGAAGACACGGAGATCCGCAGGCTGTGCGGGCGCAATGCCGAGCGCGGGCAAGCCCTGCTGCAGGAGCTGGGTCTCCCTGGCGACGCCTTCACCGGGCGCTACGGGGACCTGGTCGAGGACCCGGACATCGATGCCATCTTTATCTGCTCACCCAACGGCTATCACGGGGCGCAATCCATCGCCGCACTTGAAGCGGGCAAGCACGTGTTCTGCGAGAAGCCCTGCGCGACAAAATACGCCGAGGCCGAACAGCAGATCGCCCTCGCGACCGCCCATCCCGAGCTGGTCACCCTGGTCGACTATATCCTCCACTTCGACAGCATGGAGGAACGCCTGCGCCGGATGGTCGCGGAGGATACCTTCGGCACCATCAGCCAGATCCAGGTCAACTACCGGCACCCGATCAACATCGCCGGGGACAAGAAGTGGAAACTCGACGGGGAACTCATGGGGGATGCCATCGGCATGGGGATCATTCACGCCCTGTCGGTGATGGTCAAGGTGATGGAGCCCCAGGCCCGGCCCGTCCGCGTGTACGCGACCAGCCAGGCGGCCCGGGTCCGCCCCTTCGAGCAGCCCGCGATCTGGTCGATCCTGGTGAGCTTCGACAACGATGCCTCCGGCTTCTGCTTCGGCAATATCGATACCGCGAACGGGTACGACGCCTATCACAGCCTGTCCGGGACCCGGGGCGGCTATCTTTTCGACTCCCTGCTCGACCGGCCCCAGAAAATCCGCCTTTGGAGCGAGAGCCTGGCCGGGGGCCAGTGGATCTACCCCCTCGACGCCGAGCGCTGTTCCGCGCAGGGGGCCGAGGCCTGGCCGGATGAAACGACCACCCCCGACAGCGGGGACGTGATCGGGCACCAGACGGGGGAGGTCATCGCCCACTTCTTTGACTGCATTGAATCGGGCACACAATCGCCCCTGAGCTTCGTCAACTCCGCCAACATTGCCGATATCGGCTGGGCGGCACTGGTATCCGCGCAAAGCGGGCAGGCGGTCGAGCTCCCCTTCAGCGCCGGGGAGCTGCTCGGCTGATGTATTTCGACCTGCAGGTGAACGGCTATGCCGGGGTCGATTTCAATGCCGACACCCTGGGGCACGAGGCGCTGTACAAGGCCTGCGAGCTGCTCCGCGACCACGAGCTCGGCGGCATCCTGGCGACGATCATCACGGATGAGATTCCCCTGATGACCCAGCGGCTGAAAAAGCTCGTCGCCCTGCGGGAAAAGGACCCCTTGATCCATGACATGATCGTGGGCCTGCACATCGAGGGGCCCTTCATCTCGCCCGAGCCCGGCTACGTGGGGGCCCATCCGGTGCACGCGGTCAAGCAGGCCAACCCGGGGGACATGGAGCGGCTCCTGGAGGCCGCGGGTGGATTGACCCGCATCGTCACCCTCGCCCCGGAGCAGGACCCGGGCGGCGCGGTGACCCGCCTGCTCGCGGAGCAGGATATCCTGGTCAGCGCCGGCCACACGAACGCCGATAGCGACACCCTTTACACCGCGGTTGAGCAGGGCCTGCAGATGTTTACCCACCTCGGGAACGGCTGCCCCATGCAGCTGCACCGGCATGAGAACATCATCCAGCGCGTGCTCTCGATGTCCGACCTGCTCTGGATCACCTTTATTGCCGATGGCGCCCACATCCCCTTCCCGGCCCTGGGCAATTACCTCGATCTCGTCGGCATCGATCGCGCCATCGTGGTCACCGACGCCATCGCGGCGGCCGGTCTCGGCCCCGGGCGATATACCCTCGCCGGGCAGGAGGTCGATGTCGGGGCCGATGGCGTGGCCTGGGCGGCCGACCGCAGCCACCTCGTCGGCTCCGCGACAAGCATGCCCGAGGCAGAAAAGAATCTTGCCGAGCATATCGGCCTTGATGAAGATTCCATCCACGGGTTAGTCTATGCCAACCCGATGCACGCCCTCAAACGCCCATTGATATGACCGCGCTCGATTACCTGGTACTGATCACCTACTTCCTCGGCATGGCGGGCATCGGCCTCGTGGCCATGCGGAAGATCAAGAAGCAGGAAGACTTCTTCATGGGCGGACGTGGCTTCGGCAAGCTGCTGCAGACCTTCGCCGCCTTCGGCGCAGGCACGGGGTCCGCGGACCCGATCAACACCGCCAGCACCTCCTTCCGGAG
>JAYGFS010000583.1:0-2067 GCA_046581765.1 Verrucomicrobiota bacterium | reverse complement strand
TTCGAGCGCTCAATCCAGGCCACGCGACCCTGGAACAGGGAATCGTAGCGCTGGATAAACCGCTCCTTCTCCCCGTCGACAATTTCCGTGGGGGCGGGGAGCAGCAAGGTCCCGTTTTCCCTGCAGATAAAAACGTTTCGGATCAGGGGGTTCTCCGCCTCCATCGCGACCAGGGTTTCCTGCAATTCGTTCAGCGGGGTTTCCCGGAGGGTTTTCATCAGGCCCTCCTGGAGGGATGCGAGGACGTAGGAGATGTCGTCGACCACCAGTTGGGCCTTGTCGTGGAGGGCTTTATCCGAGGCTTCGGCCAGGCGTTCCTCCTCGTGCCGAAGCAGCACAACCGAGACCGTGCCGATGATCAGGGTGGGCAATAGGATCAAGATCCAGAAGAAGATGATGCGTGAACGTTTCATCGTGGTTCAGCGTACACGGTTTGTGCGGTTTTAGCAGGCAAACAAATCGCGAAATTGTTCAGGGTATGCCGGCGTCCCGGGCCTTTCGCCCCGGGACGCCGGCCCCCTGTTTCGCGACTATTTGCGTAAGACCCGGCTTTGGAAGCTTTGCTGGTTCCGGTCGTCATAACTGTCGTTGCGCAAGCGCTTGCGGTACTGCTTGGTCAAGCCCTGCTTTTCCAGTTGTTCCCACTGGTCCTTCTGCTCTTCCGCATCCTGCTTGAATTTCTGTTCCCCCCAGCGCGTGGCGCCATCATTGAGCAGGTCCACGTTGACTTTCAGGACCGCCACGGCTTCCGCCTGCTTGCCATCCTCGCAAAGCGCGATGACCTTGTCCCGATTTTCGGCCACGATGTTTCGGGTGTACTCGATCTGGACCGCCGGGTTGATCGACTGGTCAACCACGGTTTGCTGGTCGCTGAACACCACCGAGCATGCGGCTTCGCCCCGGGCGGTTTTTGCGCTGAACACGTCCTGGTAGCTGCATTTCGCCGTGGCAATGTGCAGCTTCGATTTCGTGTCGCGTGCGGGAATCTCCACCTCCACGAGGACGTATTTTTCCTGTCCGCCGTAGACCTGGTTCAGGTTGATCTCGACCCGGTCCTGGAAGACCCGTCCCTCCCGGCCGATAATGCGCAGGGGCCGAACGCCCTCCTGGCATTCAATGGTAATCGTCACCTTCTTCGCGACCACGTTGAGGACATCGCCGAGCTCGGCGCTGAGCATCCGCGGCAGGTCTGCATAGGTCTCGACGAAGTAATTGTTGCCGTCGCTCTTCTCCGCCAGGATCGTCATCAGGTCCTCGTTGAAATCGTTTCCCATGCCGATCGTGGTGACGGAAATCCCTTCCTTGACCAGGGATGCGCCGAGGCGCCCGAGCTCCGCCGGGGACTGCGGGCCGATATTCGCCAGGCCGTCCGAGAGCAGGATCATCCGGTTGACGTGGTTTTTCTCCAGGAACTTCCGGATTTCGTTGGCGCCCTGGCTGACCCCGGCGAAGAGGGCGGTATTTCCCCCGGAACGGATGCCGCGGATCTTGTCCTCGATCCATTGCGTGTTCTCCACCTGCTGGGCCGGGATGACGGTGTGCACCTGGCTGTCGTAGGTGATCAGCGAGAAGACGTCGTCCTTGTTCAGGCGACGAACGGCTTCCAGTGCCGCCTCGCGGGCCTGCTTTATTTTCTCGCCTCCCATGGAGCCCGATTTATCGATGATGATACTGAGGTTGACGGCCGGCCGTTTCGCCTTCCGGGGCGGGCGGGGTGCGTCGAGTGTCAGCTTGATAATCGCCTTGTTCGACTGGTTGGCGGGCAACACACTCCGGTCGAGCTCGATGCGGAGGTTTACGGGTCCGGCCTGCAGTTGCAGGCTTCCGGCCAGGAGGGCCGTGCTTATCGTGGTGATCCATGTTTTCATTGGGGCTCCATTTCCTGTTGTTGTTTGGTTTATTCTCCGGGACAAGAACCATTTCCTGTCATACCTCAGATTAGACCCTATTTCGTCTCGAATGTGGTCACAGGGCTGTAATAGTTGTGTAAAAGGGTTGTAAAATCCGGGGCTTTTCTGCTGGATGGACCCCGTTCTCACGGGCGTGCTATGCTCGCGGCCGGAGTTC
>JAYGFS010000580.1:0-3148 GCA_046581765.1 Verrucomicrobiota bacterium | reverse complement strand
AATTCTCGGGTTGGCGAGCCAAGTGACGTTGAAATTCGGTGAAACCGGCGAAGGCAAACCCATCCTCGAATGTTCCCGAGGCATCCACCACCGGGCCTTGACGATATTGCACCTGACGGCCCCTGGCGAGGCGATCAACCTTGGGGGCTTGGGGATTGAAGGAGCGGTAATGCTCGCGGTATCCGCCGATCGGGTTGAAGGATTCCAGGGCGAAGCCGAGGGGATCGAATTTTGCATGGCATCCGCGGCAGCTTTCCATGGAGCGATGCTTGGCCAGCAGCTCGCGCAAGGTCTCGGCTCCGCGAATGTCCGGTTCCACCCCGGGTATGCCGGGCGGCGGTGGAGTGGGGCTTATCCCCAGGATGCGTTCCATCACCCATACGCCACGCAGGACGGGCGAGGTGGTGGTGCCGTTGGCGCTTACCTTGAGGACACTGCCTTGGGAGAGAAACCCGCCGCGGGGCGTGCCGGCGGGTAGTTTCACCTTGCGGATTTCAATGCCGGTCACGCCTGGAATCCCGTAGTGCTCGGCCAGGCGCTGGTTGAGCATCGCGAAATCGGACTTCACCACGTTGCTTGCGGGAAGGTTCGACTCGATCAGTTCCCGCAGGAAGGCCTCGGTTTCCATGACCATGAACAATTGCAGGGATCGGTCGAACTCGGGATAAAGTTTTTTGTCGGGCGTGGTGAAGTCCATGTCCCGCAGGTCCAGCCAGGACTCCGTGAAATCGGTCAGGAAGCGATCGAAGCGCTCGTGCTTGAGCAGGCGCTCGGTTTCTTTTCGCAGCGCACCGGGTTCCTGGGTGAGCTTGCCCTGGTAGGCCAAGATGAGCAGCTCCCTCCCCGGCAGGGTACGGGCAAGGAACAGGGACAGGCGGTTGGCGAGGGCAAAGTCGTCGAGGCGTCCCGGCTTCTCCCGCAAGTACAGGAAATGCGGGGAGGAGAACAGGCCGGTGAAGACCGTGCGCAGGGCGCTCTCGAAAGGTTCCTCCTTCTCGCGTTCCTCCTTGAACAGGGCGCGGTAGGGGGCCACCTCGCCATCGGTCACGGGGCGGCGAAAGGCGAAGGTGGCCAGGCGCTTGATCGCCCTGGCGGCGTCCAGGGATTCGTTCTCGGAGACGATCTCGAAGCTTGGCTTGTACCAGGACTTTTTCTTGTCCCCGGGGTTGCGGGGCTCGATCTCGCGGCGCTCGAGCTTGCCGAAGATCAGCCTGTGCCCGCGACTGGGGAACTCCCTCACGAGGGGGCCCTCCATGGTGGCCGAGACGAAGGCGAAGCCGGGGCCCTTGTAGTCGAGAATGGACGTGCCCTGCTTGGCCCGCGTGTAGTGGTCCGGATCAAAGATGCCGTAGGGGTTGATGCGAAGCATGTAGTTGCGCTCCAACCGAGCTTCCACCTCGACGGTGGTCGGTTTTCCCGGCGGAAACGAGGCAAATCCAATCTGTGGTTTTTCCGATCCCGCCGCGTAGGACTCGCCCGAGATCGAAACCGCCACGGGTTTATCGGACTGGTACGCGTAGCCGGTAACCCGGACGCGATACATGCCCGGCCTGGGTGTACTGCCTTCCCTTAGATGCCCGCCCGAAAGCCCGCTGGACGAGAAGCGAACCAGGGCCCCGTCCTCCAGGCGCCTGGCTCCCTTGCCGGTTGTGCGTTCGACTTCCGATTCCCGGTAGCGGCACTCAATGAGCTGGGGTTTCGGGGCCTCGCTCGTCTTGGCGATGGCCGCATCGAAGACCAGGCCCGCGGCCTCCAGGTAGCGCTGGAGGTGGATCATCGATACGCCGAGGGCCTCGCCCACCACGTCGAATTCGTGGGATCGCCCGTCCTCGGGCAGCATTTCCTCCAGCTTCAGGTTGGTACCGAAGAGATCGTTCATGGCGTTCTCGTACTCCCGGCGGTTGAGGCGCCTGAGCACGGTGCCTTTCTCGTGGGCATGCTGCGTGACCAGGGCTTGGCCCAGGTTCCTGTAGATCGAGGCGCGTTCCTCGCGGGTCGGCCGCTCCTTGACCTTGGCCGGTGGCATCTCGCCCTTGCCCACCCGGTCGTAGATCAACTCCCATTTCGCGAAGACGGCGGGGTCGTCCAGCTTGCCGGATAGTTCGTTTATCGCCAAGCCGCCCTTCCTGGCCCCGTCCCCGTGGCAATCGTAGCAATGAACTTCCAGAATTTCGGACAACCCATTCCTCCAGTCCCTGGCCGACAAGTTGCCCAAGCCCAGGAAAAGAAAAGCGATCACTGTAATTCTGATCATGGTTCCTATTTAACTAATACAATTGCCCCCAGGAGGGAAATTCCACAAAAAATGGTTTCAGGTATAGTGAGGTCTTCACCGGCCTGGTTTCCGCGGGTTTAAAGGGAGGTATCCATGCGCGCGTTACGACGCTTTTCGATACGCTTCCAGGATCTTTTGATCCGGGCACTTTACACGTTCCAGGAAAGCCAGCACCGCCCGGGCGGCTACCGGGTCCTTCGGCACGGGCATCCTGGCAATCCGGGTGAACATCCGGTTCTTCACCGTCGTGTTGTACAGTCCCTCGGTGGGGCAGCCGGGTTTGCCCCTGGCGGAAGACAGCGCCTCGAGGAAGGTGTTCCAGAAGCGGATCTGCTCCTGCGGGGTGGATGCGGTATCCTGGGCCGCATCGACAAGGAGAACGTGGTAGGGGTTGAGGGCCAGGCCGCTCTCGAGCAGTTTCATGCCGTGGGTTTTACGCTGCTCCTCCGGCAAGAGGCGGAAGACGGAATGGGCGATCGTTGCATCGAGGAAGCCTGATCGATCGTAGTTCACGCCCCACGCCAGGCACTGGTGATAGACCATCGGTTTGCGGTTGTGGAACTCGATCTCGTAGCCACCGGTCCGGTTGCTTCGCCTGAACCGGTCGTCAAAAGGCCAGGGCGTGAAGGGTCCGGTCTTCTCGTCGCCGCCGGTGGCGTATTGTCCCCCCTCGCAGCGGTAGGTCCCTGTCTTTGGGTCGAAGCGGAAGGAGACGAAGGCGCAGTGTCCCGGCTGGGTGGCCTGGCAGGAGGGGATGCCCAGGTTGCTTCCCCCGCGGGCGGCGATGGAGCCCATCGTCCCGCACACGCCGCCATCCTTGAGCATCATCTGGATGGTGGCATAGCTGAAGGCGTACGGTTTCAGGCGCCGGGC
>JAYGFS010000514.1:0-4190 GCA_046581765.1 Verrucomicrobiota bacterium | reverse complement strand
AGCCTGGGGGGCCGCCGCATCAAGCGGGGCCTGCTGGTCACGGTCCTCCTGGTGATGGTTTTTGCGATTCCGATGCTGGCAAATAAACTCGCCCTGCGGATGTACGGCACAGATGATGGTATCGCCAATGCCAATTTCGTTCATACCTTTTATGGGTTTACGCGGGGATTGAGCTGGAAGGAGGCCGAGGTGGAACTCAGGGGCCGATCGGGGCAGATCCGGGAGGGTGAGACCTGGCATAGCGCCGCCTATCGCTTCGCGTTTGAGGCGTTGCGCGAAGAACCTTCCGTATTTGCTCAATCCCTGCTCAGCAACCTGGTACACGCAGCCACCACCTTGCCGCAACACGTCATGGATCTCTTGTTCCAGACCACCCTGCGAGCCCACCCGCCCAGGATCCTGGTTTTCTTTGCCCTGCTCTCCCTCCCGCTGTTCGCCCCACTCGGGATCGCTGCCTGGGGCCAGCTCCGCGCCCGGTCTTTCCCGCATGCCTGGTTCTGGGGCCTCTCCATCCTCGGCATTGTCGCCACCATGCCCATTATCGTCCGGGATGGCGGCATACGCGTATTCGCCGCGACCTTTCCGCTCTGCACCGCGCTGGGTGCGGCCTTGCTGGCCCATCCGACGCCGCCGACAACAGGGGACCATCGACCGGGGCTGCGGTCGAGTGCGAGCTGTGTCGGGCTGGCCATGGGCCTCCTGTTGAGCGCCCTGGTCATCCCGGGATGGCTCGCGCCCAGGCGCCCACCCATGGAGGATCCCACACCCCCTCCATTCGTAGAATTGACCGCGAAGGATCGCATCGTGTTCCATGTACTGCCCGAGGGGGAGGACGATCGTCGATCGATCCTCAGCCAACATCGCAACCGATTGATTTGCTGCAATGTGCGCTACTTCCAGCATCTCAGCCAGGTCGGTCACCTGAAGTTGGGCCAGGGCGCCCAACAACTCAAGGCACCCTTCAGCCTCGTGATGGGACTCGACAGGCATTCGAGAAATCCTATCTACGGTTTCGTGGAAGGCCTGCTGCATTCCTCCCCGGAATGCGCGATCCAGCTGGAACTCAGCCAGCAGGGCCCGCACTGGCGTCCCATCCTGTCGAATTCCATCATCCTGACCGAAGCCCGATAATCCCAAGGAGCTGACAGCCTTTTTTCGGTGCCGCCGATTCCGGGGCAGCTGAATGGCCGGGGTCCCGAATTCGGCTCCTTATTTTTATTTCAGATTCGGGGGGGCTTTGTATGATCCGGGGATTCACCCAGGGGAAAAACCATGCTGAAATGTTATCTCTCGCTTCTTTTATTGCTGCCTTTTTCGCTTCTCGCGGCGTCCACGCCCAATGTCGTTGTTATCTTCATCGACGATATGGGTTATGCGGACATCGACCCCTTCGGGGACACCCCCGGTTACGAAACGCCGAACCTCACGCGTATGGCAAAAGAAGGGCGGAAATTTACCGATTTTTACGTCACCCAGGCGGTTTGCTCGGCCAGCCGGGCGGGCTTGATGACCGGCTGCTACAACGTGCGGGTCGGGATCCTCGGGGCCCTGGGGCCGAGCGCAAAACACGGAATACACCCCGATGAGGTCACGATTGCGGAAATCTGCAAGCAGGAAGACTACGCGACCGCCTGTTACGGCAAGTGGCACCTCGGGCATCACCGGAAGTTCCTGCCCATGCAACACGGCTTTGATGACTATTTCGGCCTGCCCTATTCCAACGATATGTGGCCCTTCCACCCCGGGGTGATGCACCTGCCCATGGAGAAACGACTGAAGAGGTGGCCGCATTTACCGCTGATCGAAGGAAATGAGGTGATCAATCCCCAGGTGGACGGCGCGGCACAGGAGCAACTCACCACCCAGTACACCGAGCGCGCTGTCCGCTTCATCGAGCAGAACCGGAAAAGGCCGTTTTTCCTCTATGTGCCGCACTCGATGGTGCATGTGCCGCTGTATGTTTCGGACAAATTCAAGGGGAAATCGAAGAACGGGCTGTTCGGCGACGTGATGATGGAGGTCGACTGGTCGGTGGGGCAAATCCTGGAGACGCTGCGCAAGCACGACCTGGACAAGCGTACCCTGGTCATTTTCACCGCGGATAACGGCCCCTGGCTGAGCTACGGAGACCATGCGGGCTCCGCCGCCCCGCTGCGCGAAGGCAAGGGCACGATGTGGGACGGGGGCTGCCGGGAATCCTGTATCATGTGGATGCCCGGGACGATTCCAGCTGGAACCGTGTGCAAGGAACCCGCCATGACCATCGACATCCTGCCTACGGTCGCCCACCTGATCGGGGCTGAGCTGCCAGGGCACAAGATCGACGGTAAAAACATCTGGCCGCTGATCGCGGGGACGGCCGGGGCAAAATCGCCGCACGAGGCCTATTATTTTTATAAAGGCAGCCAGCTCCAGGCCATTCGCAAGGGCAAGTGGAAGATGCACTGGCCCCACAGCTACCGGACCATGGCCGGCAAGCCGGGGGGTACGGGCGGGATCCCGGCCAGCTACACGAATGCCAAGACGGACCTGGTCCTGTACAACCTCGAGGAGGACATCGGGGAGCGGGTCGACCTGAAGGATCGCTATCCGGAGGTCGTCGAGGAGCTCTCGAGCCTGGGCGACCGGATGCGCAAGGATCTCGGGGATTCGAAGGTGAAGGGCAGCGGGTTCCGGCCGGCCGACCGCCTGTAGCATGCCCTGCCCTGGATGGCCGGGGCCTGGCCCCCGGCAGAACTAATCCAGGGTCGGATCGAAGGTCATGATGGTGGCCGTTGATTCCGGGCCCGCCGCCTGCTCCTGCAACCAGGCGATTGCGGCGGCAAGCGTCTCCTGATCCACCGAGCAGACGCGTTGGCGTCCACGCTTCTCCTGGCGCACCAGCCCCGCTTCCACCAGGACCTGTAAATGCTTCGATAACCCTTGCTGGGTGAGCAGAACCGGACCGCTTAAGGTGTTGGCCGGGGATGGGGCATCCGCCAGGCTTTCCACCATCGCCAAACGTGTCGGGTCACCAAGAGCCGCATATACAGGGGTTAAATCATCATTCACAACTATTTAGTTGTATATTATGAGAAAGAAATCAAGTCCTGGATCATTCAAAAATCGATGTGCGGCGTTCCGGTGGACTCGCGACTTGGTCGACGCCTGAAGCCGTAGCACCCGGCGGGTAATTCGGGCATGAGACGGCACAATCCTGCCCGGGTCAGCACCCTATACCAAGCATTGAGGGATGGGACGCTCGGGCGGGTTCAAGCACGGGGGGATGAAACTCAGGGCTCGACGACCATCACCCCCTGCCTAATGACCCCGTGGCCGGGAAAGGTACATACGTACGGGTATTTTCCCGGTTTCCTGGGGGGCATTAAACCGGAGGAACTCCCGGGTATCCTGCTCGAGCAACTGGGTAGGGTGCAAGATCTTGCTCGATTTGGGAATGAAGCCCTTTTTTAAGCCCGAACACTTTGTCGCGGTGCACAGGCGTTGTGAGGTCCGTCACGGGAGGGGCAACGGTGCGCAGCGGCCAACTCCGGCTTGCTCACCAGTTGTACCCGGAAAAGTGATTGGGCTCGACTTGATTGGCTGGGCCGTCTTTTGCAAGTTCCATTATGATACCCATCTTGACCGGATCCTCGAAGGATGACCGGCTGCCGCCTCCGCGATTTGTCCCAAAGGCAACCAGATCAAAGGACAGGAATCGCTTCTGCTTCAGGTCAAACTTGGCATGACCCAGCAGCTTCGCATCAAAGCCGCGCTTGGGTTTGCGTGGCAGCCGACCAAAGGATCGCGCGTCATCTTGCGACGTGACGACCTTGCCATCAAACCGAACCGTAACGACCGGTCCCGTGACCTCAACGATCGTCGCGGTCAACTTCGCCTCTTTGACGCAACGCCGCGGGTAGACATCGGCAAACGCCCGGACGGTGTCCGTGAAATGGAATCGGGCGAGACGTTGGATTAAATTCGAAGGGACGGCATGCTGCTCACCTTTTTTTGGATTCGCTGGCAGGAACTGGCGCGCTTCATCCTTGCGGAACCAGGCAAAATCGGCGTTCCACTCGACGACGCCAATCTTTTCACGCGGCGTCCGTGGCGGCCGAGAGTAGAGCTTGCGCAGGGTCACGCTCAAAACCAGGCCGTCACGGGGATAGCTCGACTTTGCGACGTCGCCTTTTCGCAATTCTCCAGAC
>JAYGFS010000502.1:0-4299 GCA_046581765.1 Verrucomicrobiota bacterium | reverse complement strand
CGGGTGGCCATGAAGCCGAAGCCGCCCGGTATCTCCGGGAGATCCTCGGTCTTGAACAGCATGGCGAGGGTTGCGGAGCTTCCGTACCGGATCCCGCGCAGGGCCTCCGCGAGCACGGGATGTTCGCGGTGCAGCAGCGTGGCTGCGTCACGGGCGGGGATGCTGAGGATAATGCGATCGGCCTGGATCCCGGACAGGCCCTCGAGCCGGGTCGACAGGCGGATCGTGCAGCTGAGTTGTTCGCGCAGGGCCTGGACCAGGCTTTCCAGGCCGCCCGACAGGCTGGTGAAGACGGGGGCCGGGTCTTTGCCCTCCCCGGTTGCAGCCCGGGCACCCGCGGTGAGGCTGCCGTGTTCACGTTCCATCGCGCGGAACGTGGGGAAGGTGCTCATGATGCTCATGGTATCCGGATCGGCGGCATAGATGCCGGCGAGCAGGGGTGCGGCCATGCGGTCGAGTACCTCACGCCCGAAGCGCCGCGTAACGAAGGCACTCAAGCTTTCGTCTTCCCCGTCCCTGCGCGCGGGCACATTCACCTCGTTCGCCATCGCCTGCTTGCCCGCTTCACTGAGCAGTGGGTTTTCCCGGATCGCTTCATCGTCCAGTGGAATGAACAGGCGGCAATGGGTGGGGAAGGGGACCAGGCGGCCCCCATGTACGATGGAAAAACTTCGCATCGCGTCGTTCGAGGGGAGCAGTTGGGGGCCCAGGCCGAGCGCACGGCAGAGTTCAGGCCCGGATTTCTTCTCGGTGAGAAAGGAGTCCGGTCCGCCTTCGACGATCGAGTCCTCGACGTAATGGGTGACGATCTTTCCGCCCAGCCGGGCGTCGGCCTCGATGAGTTCAATGTCGAGTGCGCATCCGCGTTCCGCTGCACCGCGTTGCAGGTACCAGGCGCTTGCGAGCCCGGCCATGCCACCACCGACGATGCAGATCTTCCGGCTCATGTTTCTCGCCGGGAATACGCATGGACGAAATCGACCAGCGTTTCTACCTTCCCGGGATCGGTGGTTTTGTGAATGCCGTGGCCGAGGTTGAAAATGTGGCCGGCTTGTCCCTTGACCGCATCGAGCACGGCGCCGGCCTGGCGTTTGATTTCATCTTCCGGACCCAGGAGCACCAGGGGGTCCAGGTTTCCCTGGACCGGGACATCAGGCCCAATGAGTTTCCGGGCTTCCTCGATTCGGATTCGCCAGTCGACCCCGGTGACCGTTCCCGCTGCCTGGTGAATCTCCTTCAGGATGCCCGCGCTGCCGGTGGCAAAGTGGATAAAGGGCAGGTCGGAACAGGCCCTGACCTTTGCGTAGACCCGTTGGGAGTAGGGCATGACATAGCGGGTGTAGTCCTGGGGACTCAGGGAGCCCGCCCAGGAGTCAAAGAGCTGCACGGCATGGACGCCCGCCTCGACCTGGGCGACCAGGTAATCCCCGACCTGGTCTGCGAGCAGGCCCATCAGCTGATCCCAGAGCTCGGGATCGGTATACATCACTTTTTTGGCCCCGGGGAAATCCCGTGAGCCCCTTCCCTCGATGGCGTAGCAGGCGAGGGTATAGGGTGCGCCGCTGAAGCCGATGAGCGGGATGCGGTTTTCCAGTTTATCCAGGGTACAGTGGATCGCATCCAGGGTGTAGGCCAGGCTTTCCGCCGGCGGGCGGGGCTCCATACGCTTCATGTCATCAGCGGTCCGAAGCGGCTGGTCGAAGACCGGGCCCTCGCCTTCGATAAAGCGTAGACCGAGGCCCAGTTCATCGAGCAGGGTGAGGATGTCGGCAAAGATAATTGCCGCATCGAGGTCGAAGCTGCGAAGGGGCTGCATCGTGACCTCGGCTGCCAGCTCGGGGGTCCGGATCATTTCCAGGATCGTGTGCTGATCCCGCAGTGCCCGGTACTCGGGCATGTAGCGTCCGGCCTGGCGCATCAGCCATATCGGCGTGCAATCCACGGATTCGCCGCGGCAGGCCTTCAAAAACCGGTCGTTTTTCGGGGTCGTGGTTTTGGTGTGCATAACTTGGCCGTTATTATTGTGTGTTCGATCGACGGGATTTCTAGCATGTCCACGTCGCGTTGACCACCCGGTTTTCCTTGATTATCCGGAGACTTCCCCGCGAGGCCCCCTGTTAACATTGTTCCCGGTCGGCATCCACCTGCGGCATATTTCCGCCTGTCTGGTTGACCCTGCACCTATCATACGTTATCTATCTCAACGGGTTGACCTACTGCTTGTGGACCCGAACCGGAACGGATTTGACGGCGACCATGTACAACGCGGGACTGCATTTGCACACGGGCTACCTGTGGCAGAGCATCAAGATGAGCGATTGGGTTGGGCAACTGATCATCGTGGTGCTTGTTTTCGGTTCGATCATGGCTTGGAGCATCATGGTCAACAAGTGGCTGGAGTTGCAAAAGGCCCGTTCGGAGACCCGCCGATTCCTCATCGCCTTCCGCGGGGAGAGCCACCCCCTGGGGGTGATGGAAAAGCATGGAAATTTCACCTCCAGCCCCCTCTATAACGTTTATGTCAAGGCGTGCGATGCCCTGGGGCGTGAACTCAAGCCGGGCGGATTCAATCCGGACAGCCTGTTTGTGGGCGGTTTGACCGGGATCAGTGGCGCGTTGAGTGAGGTCAAGCTCGATTCCATCGGCAAGATGGCCGAGTGCAAGGTCGCTGAACAGGCCCTCGTGCTGGAGAAAAACATGGGTTGGCTGGCCACGGCCGCGAGTGCCGCGCCCTTTTTGGGCCTGCTCGGGACGGTTTGGGGGGTCATGGGCGCCTTTACCGGCATGGCCATCACGGGTTCGCCCACGATTGCCGCGGTTGCCCCCGGGATCGCCGCCGCGCTGGCCACGACGGTGGTCGGCCTGATCGTCGCCCTGCCTTCTGCCGTCGGGTACAATATCCTTTCCCACCAGATCCGCGTGCTCTCGGTGGGGATGGACAATTTTGCCCAGGAATTCGTCGCGGAAATCCAGCGGGTATATACGATCCATACCACGGTGGCCGCGGCCTCCGCGGAGGCCGTGGAGGAATACGACGGCTTCCGTGAGGATACGGATGGTGAAACGCCTTACGAAGAGGGGCCGGATTCCGATGGCGCGTAACACCACCCTGAATTCCGTCCGCACCATCAATGAGATCAATCTCACGCCGATGATGGACCTGACCTTTATCCTGCTCATCACCTTTATCATTACCTTCCCCCTGATTGAACAGGGGGTGCCGGTGAATCTTCCTACCGGCGAGGGGGACTCGATTGACACGGAGAAGTCCCTGATGATCACCCTGGACAAGGAAGGCGGCCTGTACCTCGACCAGGAACAGGAACAGCTCGACCGCTCGGAGCTCGCCCGCCGGGTGAAACTCGCGGGCCAGGCCAACCCTGACCTTACCATCCTGGTTCGCGCGGACGAGGATATTCGCTACGGCAAGGTGGTCGATGTCATCCAGATCCTCCGGGCGGCGAATATCTCCAAGATGGCGCTGGTGAATCAATCCGGTAAAACGGTCAGCGGCGAGGAGGCCAGGTGATGAAAGGCAGTCGACGGGTCTTTCTGGTCATGGCGGGGGTGCATGGCAGCCTGATCTTTGGCCTGATTTTTGCCAGTATGCTGAAGGGCTGCCTGCCCAAGAATGAAAAGCCCAAACCCTTCGCGGTGGTCAGCATCGATCGGATCGTCGCACCGACGCCTGAGCGGGTGAAGCCTCCCGATCCGCCCAAACCAACGCCCAAACCAAGGCCAAAACTCAAGACCCCGGAAGAAATACGGGAGGGGATCAAGGACCGGAAGATAATCAAGCGGGAGCCCGTAAAGCCTGAACCCGTGGTAAAGCCGACGCCCTTGTTGCAAGAAGAAGACCTGGAGGACCTGATTGACCCGCAGCCGCCCACCCCGCCGCTCCCTCCGCCGACGGCCCAGACGTTGAGCGCCTTGCAGGAGGTCTGGGTCGATCTAAAGCGGAAAGTCGATGCCGCGTGGGAAACACCGGATGGCCTGGACTCCTCCCGGGGGAAGACCGCCTCGGTACTGTTTAAGGTAAATCGATCCGGACGTATAATGGAGTGCGACCTGGTGAAAAGTTCGGGCCTGACCCTCATGGACCAATCGTTGGTCCGGGCGGCGAAGGCGATCAAATCGGTCAAACGGCTGCCGTCCGCGTACAAGGGTGAACACTATGATTTTACTATTGTATTTGAAATTACGGACTGAAGCCACCCCACGGGTGAAAAAGCCCTGGCTGGTGTGCTTGCTGTACCTGCTGGGGGCGGTGTCGGTTCCGGCGCAGATCACCGGGAAACT
>JAYGFS010000435.1:0-7261 GCA_046581765.1 Verrucomicrobiota bacterium | reverse complement strand
TGCACCAAAATGAAGCGATGATCGTGTTGATGCAGCAAGGGTACTGTGGGTCACGGACGGATTACTGCACCTTGCCTTGAAATTACGGTATTGGCGGATTGTCGTAGTCCCTTTTACGAATCATGCGAAAAAAAAACCTTTACGCGAAAATTAAAGACAGCATCTGTGCCGTACTCATCTTGAGCAGCATTTTCTTCCTCTCGGGATTCCATTACCTGGAGCACCTGGAAACCACCTCGATGACACAACTCGGCATCGCGGTGGAGGCCCACTCGCGCTTGCTGCATCGCGCCTGTGTGGACGGCGACAAGCTGGAGGCCTTAGCTCGCCTGCGGGCCTTTTCGGATGAGCTGCTGAAACGACCGCACATCACGGGCATCAAGATCACGGATGCCCGGGATTTCAACCTGGTAAATCGAGCAGGTGATCAACCCGGCATGAACACGACGCGCCCGCTGGTGGGGGAAGGGGGCAAGGCCCTCGGCCGCTTGCAAATCACGTATACCGATGCCGAAGTCACGAACAAATTAAGCCGGACACGTAAACAACTCCTGCTACTGTACCTGCTGACCCTGACGGGCCTGGCCCTGCCCTGGGTCTGGTTTAACGGCAAACTCGACCGCACCTATGACCAGGTTATCTCGACCCTTGAACGCGTAGACAGCGGCGACCTTAAAGCGCGGATCAACCCCAACCAGGGCGGCATCCTGGATATGGCGAGATATTTCAACCAGATGCTCGATTCGATTGAACACAGCAACAGCAAACTTCACCTCTATGTCAGCAAGCTGGCCGAGCAGAATACCCAGATGAATCGTGAAGCCGTAGTGCGTAAAAACGCGGAACGGCGGGCGAAACAGAACGAACACAAGTTCCGCGCGATCTTTAATGAAACCTTCCAGCTGATTGGTGTGATCCAGCCTGACGGCACCATTCAGGAGATGAATGAAAACTTCCTGAAGGTGATGAAGGTGCGCATGGAGGATGTCAAAAACCGTCCCTTTACCGACCTGCCTATCTGGGGCAGCGACCCGGATGTCATTCGCAAGATTCACCAGGCAATCCGCCAGTCCTCACGCGGCACGTTTTACCGGGAAGAACTCTGCCTGGTGGATAGTAACGGTGCGCGCCTGCACTACGATTTCTCCCTCAAACCCGTACTCGATGAAAACAACGAGGTCTTGATGCTGATCTCGGAGGGGCGGGATATTACCGGCCGGATAAAGGCAGAAATTGCACTACAGGAGAGCGAGGGGCAAATACGCCAAGGCCAGAAGATGGAAGCCATCGGCCGGCTCGCGGGTGGTATCGCCCACGACTTCAACAACCTGCTCACCTCCATTCTCGGATTCAGCAACATGGTCATGGAGTCCCTGGACCCCGAAAAGAATGCGGCCAGTCGGCAAGACCTGGAGGAAGTTATTTTTGCATCGGAAAAAGCCCGTGGATTGACCCAGAAGTTGCTCATGCTCGCACGCAAAAAGATCTATCACGTGGAGCCGATCCACCTGAATGAGATGCTCAACCACATGGAAAAAATTATCCAGATTTCCCTCCACGAGGACATCGAACTGGTGACCGATTTCGACAAGGAAATCGACTATATTGAAGCCGATGCGGTGTCGCTTGAACAGATCATCATCAACCTCGCCGTGAATGCCAAGGATGCGATGCCGCGGAGCGGACGCCTGTACATCACCACCCGCAAGGTCAACCTGGATGAGGCCTTCCTCAGCAGTTACGATCACGCGGAGGCGGGCAATTACGTCGTGCTCTCGATTCGTGACACCGGCACCGGCATTCCACCGGAAGTTGCGGAGCACATTTTCGAACCCTTCTTCACCACCAAGGAACCCGGCAAAGGCACCGGACTTGGCCTGGCCACGGTGTATGGCCTGGTGCGACAGTTTGGCGGGGTGATCCAGGTGGAAACCGAACCCGGAAAGGGCAGTGAATTCCGCCTGTTTTTCCCCGAAACCAGCTACGTTCCCTTCGAATCGAGCTCCGACGTGACCAGCACCGCCAAGGGAGACATTCCTCGCGGAACCGAGACCATTCTTGTCGTGGAAGACGAAATGGCGGTCCGCAAGCTTGGGACGCGTATGATCGAATCACTCGGGTATCAGGTACAAGTGGCCAGCGACGGCGAAGATGCCATCGAGGTCTATGAACAATTCGACGGAAAGATCGACATGATCATGAGTGACGTGGTGATGCCTCGTATGTCTGGACCCGATATGGTCCGGCACCTGCTGAAGATTCAACCCGATCTCAAGTATATGTACGTCTCCGGTTTCACCAAGGATAAGATGATGGTCCACGGGGCGGACGAGTCGGAAGCACCCATCCTGTACAAACCGTATTCGATTGAGCAACTCGGCAACAAGATACGAGAAGTGCTCGACAAGGCCAGCGTGCAGAAAATTGTCGGCTCCACCTGATGTCCGACCCGACGCCGGTATCCGTGCTCATGCCGGTGTATCAGGCGGCAGCCACCCTGCCCGCGGCATTGCACAGCCTGGCGCAACAAAGCCATGGAAATTTTACCTGCATCGCGGTGGATGACGGCTCGACGGATGGCAGCCGGGATATCCTGGAACAGCACGCCCGCGACGATGAACGCTTCCAGGTACTGGGCATTCCCCATGCGGGCATCTGTACCGCATTGAATACCGGCCTCCAGGCGATACGCAGTCCAGCGATCGCCCGCATGGATGCCGACGATATCGCACGGCCCCGCCGCCTCGAGCGGCAACTGGAGCGATTGCAGGATCCCTCCATCGGGCTGGTGGGCTGTCGCGTGGCCTTTGGGGGAGATGCCGCGCGCAGGGGAGGCTATGCCCGCTATGTCGACTGGACCAACGGCCTGCTGACGCCTGACGCCATCGCCCGGAACCGCTTCGTGGAATCTCCCCTTCCGCATCCCTCGGTGCTGTTTCGCCGCTCACTCATCGAGAAGCACGGCGGCTACCGGGAAGGCGATTTCCCCGAGGATTACGATTGCTGGTTGCGCTGGCTGGAGGCGGATATCCGCATGGTCAAGGTGGATGAAGAACTGCTCACCTGGAACGATCCGCCCAATCGTCTTTCGCGGGTCGACCCGCGGTATCGACCGGACGCTTTTTACGCACACAAGGCGGGTTTCCTCGCGCGGTGGCTGAAACGGAACAATGCCCATCACCCCGCGGTCTACATATGGGGGTCGGGACGGACCACCCGCCGGCGCGCGGAGCATCTCCGCACGCACGGGATCGAGTTCAGGGCCTACGTGGACATCGATCCAGCCAAGACCGGGAAGACCATCGGGGGCATCCCGGTCATCGCCCCACGGGAACTTCCTCCGCCGGGAGCCGCCTTCGTGATCCCTTACGTGGGTACCTGGGGAGCCCGGGCGCAAACCGAGGCCTGGCTGCACGCACGCGGTTACCTGGCCGGCCTTCACCGGATCAGCGCGGCCTGAGCGCAAGCACCCCCAGCGATGGGCCTCAGCCCTTGAAGATCAGGAATTTGCGACAGCCATAGTTGACCAGCACGCTGGCCACGATGGAAATACCGAGCGCAATGTAGCGTAGCGGACCAAACAGGTCGAAATAGTTGACCGTCCATTGCCCGAGGGGCGTCCCGATACAGAAGGCCAAGGTGCTCGCGGAAAGAAAGAGCGTCATTTCCTTTCCGCGGCCGTGGCGCCCCGGCTTGAAGACCCAGCGTATGTTCGTCGTGTAGGCCACGACATTACTCGGGATGAACGCAATGACGCTGGCCAGGGTGTAATTGAAGCGGCTGGAATCCTCCACCGGCAACCAGTACTGCGTGACGAGCGCGAACACGCCGGCGAAGGTCAAGGTGGCGAGCCCCCCTGCCACGCCGTACTTGGCGAACTGGACCAGGGGATGCGCATCGTGGCTCAGCAGGTGCCGGCGCCCTTCAACACTCAACAGGCACCGAGCGGTCTCCACCAGCGACAGCCGTTTGGATTCCGGCTCAACCATGGCGCCCCATCAGGCCTCCACGGCCACGCCGGCTTCCGTGTCGTTTGCCCAGGTCCGGATAGCATCCGGTATGGGGCTGACCGCCAGCAAGTCGGCTTCGACCTCCCCTTCTTCCGAGGGCACCATGACTTTTTCACCCGCCGATATACCGAGGAGCGATTGGGCCATGGCGGTATCGGAGGAGATAATCCCCAGCGCTTCATCCGAATCCATTTCACCTAGAATATGGTACTGGACCTCATTACCATCCGCGTAGCGGAGGGTAATTGAAGTCGCCATCCCGGCCTGTGAACTGGGGAAATCCACGAAGTCGGAAGGCGTTACCTGGTCCAGCCATTTCCCCACTTCACCGGCCTCCTGCTGGAGCTTGGTCTGGTGGTCCTTGGCGGTATGATACTCGAAGTTCTCACGCAGGTCGCCGTACTCACGGGCCCGGTCGATCTCTTTCGCGTTTTCGGGTATCTCCTTCTCCCGAAGCCGCTTGAGGCGACTCTGGCGAGCCGCGTAGGTGCGGGCGGAACAGACCCGGCGGCGAACTTTTTTCTCCACGCTGTCAGCTTTTCCGGAAATAATGTCCTCCAACTCCGGACGAACCTTGACCAGGTTCCCCATGACCGAGCCGTGATCCAGCTTTTCCCAGGCCGTGCTGTCCTTGACCGCCTGGGCCATGTTGCGGCGTTGGCGGTCATCCATCTGGTCGGTGACTTTGCTCAGCCAGTCAGGATTGCGAAAAAGCTCTTTCAGGCGATTGCGTATGGTCAGGCGCTCGCCGTTTACATCATCGTTCGCTATGTTTTTCAAGATGCGGATCACGAGGTCGTGTACCGTTCCCAACTTCCAATCCGACACCTTTTCCATGTTGCCCGCCAACCAGAACATCACCGAGCCCTCGGCCTCCCACTGGCTCCACGGCCGGCGGACCGCTTCTGCAACCAGCGCCTCATACCCATTCTTTACCAACTGGGAAATGGCTTCATTCAACGCGGTGTACGGCAGTTGGGGAATCGCACCACCCAGCAGGTTAGTGGTTTTTTCCGGCTCTAGATCCGGGAGGAACTCAAAGAGTCCCTTGACCTCCTTGGATTGCAGTACGGTGACAATCTTAAGGAACTGCTCGGGGGTGAACAGGCGCTCGACAAAAGCCTCGGCCCCGGTATCCGCCGGCGCAACGCCCAGGCGAGCCCCGATGAGCAAGGCTTTGACCATCAGGTCATCCTGGGAACCCTGCGCACCCTTGATCACAAAGCTCAGGCGGTTCACCACCAATTCTTTTTGCGTGTCGGACAACTCGGTGGAATCGGCTTCCGCGACGAACTCACCCAGGTCGGCAAGGATCACCTCCATGTCCCGCTTGTCACCCAGGAGCTTAAACCACGCGTCGTCAAAGGTCTTTACCTCGCTAAGCAGTACGATAGATTCGTTCCGTTTGGCGGGAATCACCACCAGCGGATCTGCTTTCAAGCCCTTGCGGGCGGCTTCCCAGAATTTCTTCCAGGCATCTTCCCCGACGAAGCGGGGGACCAGCAGCTCCTGGATGATCGGCGCCGGCTTGGGGCCAAAGCTGCGAAGGACCATCCGCACGATCTCCGGTTGATCGTCCTGGAGCAACGCCGCAAATCCTTCCGGATCCAGGGCCGCCTGGGCGTGCAGGTGATGCTCATCGATGAGCTCAAGGGATTCCGCCACATAGCTCAGCGCCATCTGGTGCTGCGGCCGGTCGATAAAATCCACCTCGATTTTGCCCTCCTGGAAGAGCAACGCGCTCACCGTGCCAAAACCCCAGGTGCGTTCAAATACGTACGCCCCCTCCCGAATATTGTACAAGGTCTTGAATCTGCGGTAATTTTCCAGGGGTTTCAGCCGCACATCATCCCAGCCGCAGCACTTAACCATGAGCAGTGCTTCCCGGTTCTCCTTGAAGCATTCATTGATGCGATCGACGATCTTGAACTTCCAGGGGCGATCTGTCGGGTGCCAAGCGACCAGGAGGTCTATCACGGCAATGGCATCCTCCGGCTGGTCCTTTCGGTTGAGTGTTTTCAGCAATTTATCGGCGAATTCCTCCGCCTTGGCCTGTTTTCCACCCTCTTTTAACTCCGCTAACTGGGCGATAAGGCCCGAGGGGTCCTCTGCATCGTCCAAGGCCTTTTTAATTCCACTTTCCAACTCATCCGTCATAAATCACGTCCTGCGAACACGGCTAATTCCACCCGAATAGTCTCGGTAAACGCCCATTAATCGGAGAAAATCCCGAAAAAAAAATACCCGGTACGACATCATGGCACACCCCTAGCTGTCAAGAGGATACATAGGCCCACTAAAAACGGCAAGTAGACAAGTGTTGTCACGAAAGACGTCCGACCGCAAAAACTAAACAAGTGGTCGGGCATCGGGTATTTGTTATGTAATTCTACTAAAAAATCCTTGCCAAAGATTTGGGTCCAGAGATACAGTACAAATTAAGGAAGGGTCCCAGTTATGAAAACGAAATATGTAGTACCTCTCGGAATCGCGTTGCTGTGTGCAGCGCAGGCGCAGGCGCAAACGGTTTACTCCGTCAATGTCGTCGGGTTTCAGAAGATCCTGGTACCGCCGGGCGGGTTCGCGTTCAGCGCAACACCGTTCACGCAGGATACCAACGATATCAACGCGGTGGTTGGCGAGCAGGGAACGGATCTCGCGGACCCGAATCCAGACGCCATTTATACCTGGAACGGAACCTCCTATGCCAAGTCCCAGCGTTTCCCCATAACCGGGGCGAGCCAGCTGGATGGCCTGTGGGTGGACTCCTCGTTAGCCAACCTCGCGACCAACGACATCCCACCGGGTGCCGGGTTCATTTACAAGAACGGAAGCCTGACCGAAACGCAGGAGATCGTGGTGGTCGGCGAGGTGATTGCCGATGCACAGACGACAGTGGACATTCCCTCCGGACTCTGGATGATCGGCTACAACTACAGCTCGGAGATCGAGCTCAACAACAGTACCTTGGCGGGAGCAACGGCCCAGGCTACGGCGGGGGACGAGATCTACGCGTTCAACGTGGATACGCAGGGATACGAGAAGTTCACCTATCTCGGCTTAGTGGGAGTACCAGCCTTGGACAACCAGTGGGTGGATGCCGGATTCGCTCCGACCAGCTTCGCATTCGAACCGGGGAGTTGTGTCTTTTACCGGAACAATAACGCCGGTTTTTTATGGACAGAAGATCTCCCCTATGATTTAAGCAGTCCCTGATGAACTGGGTGGAGTGATCCACCCGGCAGGCATAA
>JAYGFS010000405.1:0-3762 GCA_046581765.1 Verrucomicrobiota bacterium | reverse complement strand
ATGGCCGCTCTTCCATTCCCGTGCCTAGCAAATCCTGATCCCAATCCTAAACCTAATCGACTTCCAAGCCGGGCCTGCCGGTGTCAGTGCTTGCCATCGCTTGGTCCCTGCCGCGCCGTATCGACATGCGGGGCAAGCCATTCGCTGCACCCCGCCGGGGTACGCCCTTAGGCATTGCCCCGAAAGCGTCATTCTGATACCCTGTTCCCGTCCATGCCCAGATTCCTTTCCACCCGCCTGCGTTCATGAAACCCGGTAAGATTTTCATTCTCGGCCTCGGGCTGCTGGTCCTCTACGCCCTCATCATCAACCTGCTCAGGCCGAGTGCGGAAACCCTCTACACATCGCTTGGCATCCTGCTCGCGGGCAGTGCGGTTCTTCGCGCCTTTACCCTCCCCGAGAGAAAGCGTCCGGTCATGGCTCCGCTCCTCGCGTCCATTATTCCGGTCATGTTTATCTGGGCCTTTAACCCGGGCCAGACCAACCCCCGCCTGGCGTTTTACACCCTCCTGGTTGTCGTGGCGGGGGTGATCCTGGTCCACGGCTTGATGTGGTTGATTTTCCGTAAAGCGGACTGGGCTATCCTCGCAACCACCGTTGTGGCACTGACCTTTTTTACCTATGGCCACGCTTTTGAATTCTTGTGGCAGCACAAGGTCGTATGGACCCAATGGAAGTTGAATCTCCTGCTTGGGGTCGGCTACGGCGGCCTTTCCATTGCCTTCCTCGCCTGGATGTTGCGCACGAAGAGAAACCTGTTGCCGGCCCTGATGCTGGTCCTGACCATCTCCGCGTTCATGGTGGTCTTCTCTGCCTTCAAGATGACGAGCCATGACACGTCCGCGACTTCGGTGAAGAGGGATCGTACGGGTTCAACCACCATCAGTGAAGCCGCCGGGGTATTCCCCGCGGGGGAGCCGGTCGAAGCGATCCTCGAGGACCGGGCGGATATGCCCGATATCTACTACATTATCCCGGATGCCTATGTGGGGGAAGATATCCTCCGGGATATATTTTCACATGAAAACAAGCCCTTCCTTGACTGGCTCAGGTCCAAGGGCTTCTACATCGCGGACCGGGCGACCTCGAATTATCCGATGACCTTCCTGTCCCTCGCGTCTTCGCTCAACATCGTTTATCTCGATGATGTCATCAAGGAAGCCGGGCAAATGGGTACCTCGCGCAACCTGATAGCCCACGTTACCGCGAACAACTGGGTGGGGCGGCATCTCCGGAGTAAAGGCTATCGCTATACCCAGGTCATGACGATGGCAAATGCCACCAGCACGAGTGCGATCACCGACATGGAATTTGCGTACGTTCCCTATTGGCGGCGTAATCAATTCAACAACGTGTTCATGCAGACCACGGTGTTGCGTTCCCTGGTGCCGAGTGTTTCCGGTTCGCATAACTACTCCTTCGATACGCTTGAACGGGTTGCGGAGATCGACGGCCCAACCTTCCTCCTCGCCCATTTTATTCTTCCGCATCCGCCCTATGTCTTCGACCGGAACGGTAAAGTCATGAACGATATCCCGCTTTCGCTGCATTGGGACCGGGCGGAGCGCAGCAAGCTTGGCAACGGTTACCTGGACCAGTTGATATATTTCAACACCCGGATTAAGCAATCCATCGAGGCTATTCTCACCAAGTCAAAGGTTCCGCCCATCATTATCATTCAGGCCGATCACGGCTGGGTGAATAGTGGACGCCCGGATGTGCCGATCAGCGATGAGGCCGCCTGGACGCCGCATATCAAGGAGCGATTCTCGATCTTGAATGCCTACCTGGTGCCGCCGAAAATACGCGAACGCCTGTACCCTTCCATCACCCCCGTGAATACGTTCCGCATTATCTTCTCTGAACTGTTTGATGAAGACCTGCCCCTGCTCGAGGACAAGAACTACTTCTGCCCGGACTCGGTGCAGCCGTATAACGTAACCAATGTCACCCATATCGCACAGGACCGATAGCGGCTGGCCTGAACGGCTCTTCGAGGTCCCCCCAACTTCCCGCAGGTCCAGCGGGCTGCGAATTAGGCTTGTCCGGGGCCACGGACCCTGCATGATCTCCGAAACTGGGGTTGTGTCAAACAATGGCGGAGTCTCGCCCGTATAGTATAGCGACAATGAAGCTGATGTTCTTCAACCTGGCCCTCGTGGCCGGCTGCGCGATCCCGGTTATTCCCGGGTGGGCCGAGAACTATGCGGTTGTCTACGATGATGCATCGATCCAGACCGGGGAGGTGATCCACAACAGCTACGCATGGTCCCACCTGACCAATGCCGCCACCATTGGCAAGGTGCCCCTCTTGCAGGATAACAAGACCATCCGGTATATCCGGGAATATGCCCGGGACGTCCGGTTGATCGGTCCCTACCTCCGCATGGCTAACGGGGATGTCCTCCCCGGGATACCCACGGGCCTGTTGCCCGCCGATGAGGAACGCGGCCTCGACAAGCGTCTCCAGGTCCAGGTGTCTCCGCCCTGCATGGGGTTTAATGCCAATGACCGGGCCGTTTCGGTGCGTACCGATCGCGTGGCGGCGATCGTGTCCGACCCATCCAAGGAGGCGAATCTCGCCCCGGGTACCCTTGAGCTCAAGGACGGGACGCAGATCACGGTGAAATCCCTGCGCTGGGGCGAGGATGGGCTGAAGCTGCTTACCGCGGAGGGCGTCAAGCGCGTGAGCTATGCCGAGCTTGACAGTTACAAGGCGCGCACGGTCGATACCTGGACGGCCCTGCAGGAGGACGCATCCGTGACCAGCCCGGATCCCCATGACAAGCTGGTGCAGATGCACCTGGTCAACGGGGCCGTGCTCACCGCTAAGCGCATGCTGCTCATCGAGGTCGATCGGAACGTTATCGGCATTCAACCCGCCTGGGCCTACTCCGCGATTCGCTTCGACACGCGGAAGCACGTCGTGAGCCGAACGTATCGTGCGGTAAACGAAGTCCCGTTATCCCTTTTTCCCGTGACCTCGCTGAAGCAGCAAAGTGCCACGGGTTTTCAATGGTCATGGTCCCGGGATCGCAATCTTCGCGGCGACGAACTGGCCTGTAATGAACTGCGCGCCGGTTATGGCCTGGCAACGCATTCCTACTCCGAGCTGGCGGTCGAGTTGCCGCCGGATGCCCACCGGTTTACCTCCTGGGTTGGAATCGACCGCGCGGTGGGGAAGGGGGGCTGCGTGGAGTGCGCTGTTTACGGTGACGAAATGGGCGGTACGCCCCTCTGGCAGAGTGGATTTATTCGCGGAGGTGAAGATCCCCTGCGCATTCCGCCCATCGATGTCTCGTCCTTTAAGCGCCTGGTTTTCGTCACGGACTTCGGCCAGGACGGGCGACCCCCAGGCGCGGATCCACTCGACATTCGCGATGAACTCGACTGGCTGCATCCAACCATCACCTTGAAGCGGGTGCCCAAGGTCGAGACACCGAAGCGGTATGCGCGGATCTACGAGCAACTGCGCGGATGGCAGGGTGCGGAGGCCTGGTCGAAAAAGACCCTGACCGGTCCCTGCGTCCTGAGCTGGTGGAGGCTCTACAGTGAAGGGCTTTACCTGGATATCCAGGAGGACCTTCGACTCAGCCGCACCCTGACTGTCAGCCCGACCAATGCCTGGCTCCATGTCCGGGCCACCCGTGCGCGGCAGGGGGTGGGCGGCCACACCATTTCCCTGCATGTGAACGGCCGGCTCCATGAACCCCGTGGTTGGATTGCCAGGGAGAACAACGTGTTTGTGCGGAAATGGGTAAA
>JAYGFS010000215.1:0-21508 GCA_046581765.1 Verrucomicrobiota bacterium | reverse complement strand
GAGCTGGAACCCGGGAAGCTGGCGATCAGCCTGAGTGCTGCACACCGGAAGGACCCGGCGTCCTTTGATTTGCCCAAGGCACTGGCACCCTATAAGGGCAAGGTGCAGCGCTTGAATGTCGCGGGCGCAGCGTTGAGTCCGGAAACCTGGACGGCTCTCGCTGACCTGGAGGGCCTGGTCGAATTGCACGCGGCTTACACGAACCTGGGCGACCTTGAGCTGGAGGCCCTGGGTGGCCTGTCCAGCCTTGCCCGGCTTAACCTGCACGGAACGAAGATCTCAAGCCGTGGCCTGGAGAAGCTGGTGGTGAACAAGAACCTTCGCTATTTGTGGGTGAACGAAACCGAACTCATGAACGCCGATGTGGACCGGCTTCGTGCCGCCATGCCGGATTGCGATATTATTTTCAAGTAGATCCGGGGGCTTGCCGGCGGCGGATGCTCTTCAGGGCAGGCCGCAGCTGCGGGGGCCATAGCTTATCCTTCGTCTCAGGCTCCTCGCCCATGGGACCGATGCGTGACCCACGCAAGGTCTATTCCCCGGCACAAGCCAGTGCCCAGGAAATGATACCCCACCGAAGTGTGCCATAATGACTCTATATGCTTTATAGTCACACATAGATGTGTCATAGTGTCTCTATTTCAGGCGGTATTCGGAATCTATGATTAAATTATATAATTTATAAGTAACTTAAATACAACTAGTTACAAGTATTAAGTTCGATGAGTACCTGTGCATTGGCACACACACTGCTATAGACTACAGCGACGGACACTAAGCCTTTTCAAACCGAACTAAAAGTAAAACATGTCGAAAGTACTGGGAATAGATTTGGGAACCACCAACTCCTGCATGGCTATCATGGAGGGGGGAGAACCGGTCGTCGTTCCGAACGCCGAGGGTGCGCGCACGACGCCTTCGGTTGTCGCGATGAAAGATGGTGAACGCCTGGTAGGTCAACCGGCCAAGCGCCAGGCGGTCACCAATCCGGAAAATACCATCTTTTCTGTGAAGCGCTATATGGGGCGCAAGTTTAAAGAGTTGAAAGAAGAACTCTCCGGTGTGCCTTACAAAGTCACGGCAGCCGCGAACGGCGATGCCGAAATTAAAATGGGTGGGAAGATGTATTCGCCGCCGGAAATTTCCGCGATGATTCTGGGGAAGCTGAAAGCGGATGCCGAGGCGTACCTCGGCGAGACCATCAGCGAGGCCGTGATTACGGTTCCGGCTTATTTTAACGACAAACAACGCCAGGCCACCAAGGACGCCGGTGCCATTGCCGGACTGGAAGTGCTCCGGATCATTAACGAACCCACCGCCGCCTCCCTGGCGTACGGACTGGATAAAAAGTCTGAAGAGAAAATAGCCGTTTATGACCTCGGTGGTGGCACCTTCGATATCTCCGTGCTGGAAATCGGCGATGGGGTATTCGAGGTGAAAGCGACGAACGGCGACACGCACCTCGGCGGCGACGACTTCGATCGTGTGATCATCGACTGGATGAAGGAAGATCTCAAGGGCGTGGAGCTTAAGCCGGATGCGCTCCAGCGCCTGAAGGAGGAAGCCGAGAAGGCGAAAATTGAGCTTTCGAGCGCCCAGTCCTACGAAATTAACCTTCCCTACCTCACGGTGAATGAATCCGGACCGGTTCACCTGCAGAAAACGTTGAATCGCGCCAAGCTGGAGCAGTTGGTGGACAACCTGGTCGAGCGTTCACTGGGCCCAGTCAAATCCTGCATGAAAGATGCGGGTGTCAGTTCCGGTGACGTGGACGAGGTGGTACTCGTGGGTGGTTCCACCCGCATGCCGAAAGTCCAGGAAGCGGTGAAGAAACTTTTTGGCAGGGATCCGCACAAGGGTGTGAATCCGGATGAAGTTGTCGCGATCGGGGCGTCCATCCAGGGGGGTGTGCTCAAGGGCGACGTGAAAGATGTCCTGCTGCTCGACGTGACTCCACTGACGCTCGGTATCGAAACCATGGGGGGAATCATGACCCCGCTCATCGAGCGAAACACCACGATCCCAACCAAGAAAAGCCAGATATTCAGTACCGCGGCCGACAATCAGCCACAAGTTGATATCCAGGTTTTCCAGGGCGAGCGCAAGATGGCGCAGGACAATAAGCGTATTGGCGCTTTCGAGCTGGATGGTATCCCGCCGGCCCCCCGCGGCTTGCCGCAGATCGAGGTGGCTTTTGATATAGATGCCAACGGGATTCTCAATGTATCGGCTAAAGATCAAGGCACCGGTAAGGCCAATCATGTGACGATCAAGGCGTCGGGGGGCTTAAGCGATGATGAGATCCAGCAGAAGATCCGGGAAGCCGAAGAGCACGCCACCGAAGACGAAAAGCGGCGTGAGCAGGTCGAAACCCGTAACCTTGCGGACCATTCCGTGTTCCAGGCGGAAAAGCTGGTCAAGGAAAACGAGGACAAGATTTCTGATGCCGTGAAAAAGCAGATCGCTACCGCCTGCGTCAAGGTAACGGAAACGCTGCAAGGCGAAGATACCGAAGCGATCAAGAAAGCCACCGAGGAACTGGGTGAAGTGCTCCAGTCGGCCGGGGCTGAGATCTACGCCCAGGCTGAAGGGGCTGAAGGTACAGGCCCGGATACCGGAGCACCACCCCCGGAGGAGGATGGTAGTCCGGAAGAAGAGGTGATCGATGCAGATTTCGAAATGGTGGACGATGACAATTAAATTGTCGACCGGCCCGGCTTGACCCCAGGCCGGTGGATCACCTTTCAAACCATACATGTTAGAAGAACCCCAAAAAACAAAATAGGAGTAATCGCATATGAAATTTCAACCTCTTGGAGATCGTGTACTGGTCCATCCATTGGAAGAAAAAGAGACGGAAAAAGGTGGCATTATTTTGCCTGATTCCGCTCAGGAAAAGTCTCAGCAAGGCAAGGTTGTTGTGCTGGGATCGGGTGGTAAAGATGACGACGGTAATGATATTACATTCACCGTTAAAAAGAATGACGTTGTGCTTATGCCAAAATACGGCGGCACAGAATTGAAACTTGACGGTAAAGATTACCAGATCATGCGCGAGTCCGACATTCTCGGAATCGTAGGCTGAACCGTCTATTAACAACTATCAGGAGTAGTAAAACTAATGGCTAAACAACTCGTATTTGAAGCCGATGCCCGCCAGAAGATCCTGGCCGGTGTCGAGAAGTTGAGCCGGGCGGTGAAAACCACGCTCGGACCGGCTGGACGCAATGTCGCCCTGGACAAGAAGTTCGGTTCGCCGACGGTAACAAAGGACGGTGTAACGGTTGCAAAGGAAGTGGAACTCCACGACCCCTTTGAAAACATGGGCGCCCAGATGGTTCGCGAAGTTTCCAGCAAGACCAGCGATATCGCCGGTGATGGAACGACAACGGCTACGGTATTGGCTGAAGCGATGTATCGCGAAGGCCTGAAGAGCGTAACCGCGGGTTCCAACCCGATGGTCATCAAGCGCGGTATCGACCTCGCGGTTAAATGCGTCGTCGAAAACCTGGCCAAGCAGTCCAAGAAGGTCAAAGACCACACGGAAATTGCCCAGGTTGCAAGCATCTCCGCTAATGGCGACAACACCATCGGTGATATCATCGCCGATGCGATGGAAAAAGTTGGCAAAGACGGCACCATTACGGTGGAAGAAGCCAAGTCGATCGACACCTCTCTCGACGTGGTCGAAGGTATGCAGTTCGACAAGGGTTATCTCTCGCCGTACTTCGTGACGGACATGGAAGCCATGGAATGCGCCCTGGAAGATCCGTACATCCTGCTCTTCGAAAAGAAGATCAGCAACCTCCAGGACCTGCTGCCCTTGCTTCAGATCGTGGCCAAAGGCGGTCGCCCGCTGATGATCATTTCCGAAGATGTCGAAGGCGAAGCCCTCGCAACGCTCGTGGTAAATCGCATTCGCGGAACCCTTAACGCATGTGCGGTAAAGGCTCCGGGCTTCGGTGATCGTCGGAAGGCCATGATGGAAGACATCGCGGTCTTGACCGGTGGACGTGTCATCTCTGAAGACCTCGGCATCAAGCTGGAAAATGTGGAGCTTGCCGATCTCGGTCAAGCCAAGCGCATGACGATTGACAAGGAAAATACCGTCATCGTTGAAGGCGCGGGAAAGACCAAGGATATCCAGGGTCGCATCCAGCTCATCAAGCGTCAGATCGAAGAAACCACGTCGGACTACGATCGCGAAAAGCTGCAGGAACGCCTGGCCAAGTTGGCCGGGGGTGTAGCCGTGATCAGCGTCGGTGCTGCAACGGAGACGGAGATGAAGGAAAAGAAAGCCCGGGTTGAAGATGCGCTGCACGCTACTCGTGCGGCGGTTGAAGAGGGTATCGTTGCCGGTGGCGGCGTAGCCCTGATCCGCGCCAAGGAGGCACTTTCCAAGTTGAAAGTCAGCGAGCATGACGAGCAGATCGGTGTGAACATCGTCGACAAGGCCTGTGAAGATCCGCTGCGTCAACTGGTGGCAAATGCCGGTGAAGAAGGTTCGCTGGTTGTCCAGGAAGTCAAAAAAAGCAAGGGCAACCATGGCTACGACGTGGCTACCGGCGAGTATGTCGACTTGGTGAAGGCCGGTATCATCGACCCGGCCAAGGTGGCGCGCTCGGCCCTGCAGAACGCAGCTTCGATCGCCAGCCTCTTGCTGACGACCGAATGCATGATCACCGATCTTCCGGAACCGGAAAGCGGCGGTGGTGATGATCATCACGATCACGGCATGGGCGGCATGATGTAATCAAGCCGGTCATCGACCGATTAGTTGAAGGGCGCGGGTTTTTCCCGCGCCCTTCTTGTTTTTATTTGGCATGATTAGGGTGCTTGACCCGGGAATTTGTGGCGATTCATGATACCATTCAGATGCCCCTTCTGGTATGATCCATCCTTGGAGAACGGGCGTAATGGTCTTCGATCGCGGGCACAGTTGCCAGTGGATCCAGCCCTTTCGCCTCCCGAGCTAATGTTTTACCCCGGTGCGAATTGATGAGTGAAGTGAATCCAGCAAAGAAAAAAAACCTTCGCGTGGGTGAAACCCACGATTACGGACAGGTGCTCAGGGCCTCCGGCATATTCTATTTCAAGCAGAGCGCGACGTTCAAGACCACGATCAGCTTCCTGAATTACTGGGTGCTCAAGCGGGAAATTAAAGTCGCGATTGTGGCTTCCATTCGGGATCTCTCAGGCCAGCTGATTCGCCGTGAGAGCCTGGAATTCGAACCCGGGATGGTGATTAATTATTGTCCGGAGGACTTGGGCGACTTTGAAGGCAGCATCGAGATCGAAGCCTTTGGCAATACGAACCTGGTGATTCCCTATGCCGGGATCATGGCGATGTACGAGTCCGCCCGCGGGATCTCCATGGTGCACAGTTATGCACGGGTGTATTCGTGTCACGAGGTGGAAGAGGAGAAGATGCATAACGAGGGCAGCGAAGTTTGCCTGCCCATGAAGGACACGGACGATGTCGATTCCTACACGATTTTTCACAACGGCTATCTTGCCTGCTCGCCGCAGACTATGACAATTTCTATTGTGAACGCAAAGCGTAAGCGACAGGAGTGCGAAGTGGAGGTTGGAGCCTTGCAACCCTACGAAACCTTCAAGTTGCGTTACAAAGATTATTTTGATGATCTGCCCGCCTTCCTCGACGGTGAAACGGGTTATGCAAAAGTCCTGTTCCGACTTGCGAACAGCTTCAAGCGTTTGCTGTGTATCAACCAGGCCGTCGACAGCAGTGACTTCCAGGTGACGCATTCCGATTTTGACTACAGCCTGCACGAGACGAACACCATCGAGAATGGAGAGTACGGGTACATGGCGATTCCGCACGTGAAGGGCGGGTTCGAGCAGAACGTGGTGATTTACCCGGATGCAGTGCCCGGCGAGTATGTCGCGAGCAATATCGATAACGAGGAATATGCCTTCAATGATCGTGCTGCTGTGGTTGTGCCGGTGGATAACAGCAAGGACCGCCTGGACCGCTTGGAATTCAAGAAGCTCAATGGGGAGGTGCCGACCCGCTTACATACCGGCATGCGCATTGGGGTTCCAGGCAGTGGATGCATAAGTGGCGAATCCTGCCTGGGGATTACCGGGCCAATCCTGCCCAAGCGCTTTCACTGGACGGTGGTAAGCGGTGCCCCCAACCTGGAAACCAGGCTTCTCGTGCAGGATAAAAAAGGCGTTTTCGAAAATCAGCAGGGCGGCGAAGCCACGTTTAACCTTTACTCTGCGTACAGTCAGGAGCCCCTGACCACGACCCGGGAGCTCTGGGACTTGCGGAATGGCCTTCTCCTGGCCGAGTTGTTCGGCGAAGAGCACGTGGAGTTCCTGGGTGGTGCCTACGGCTGGATCACCATGTACACCCCCGACGTTGGCAGCCTGGTAATGTTCTGTATCATCCAGAACGAAACCAGGAGCGTAACCTTCGAGCACGCGATCTGAGGGCTTTGGCTGCTGTGCATTCGCTTCCGGTCCCCGGGCTTGATTTATTCAGGGGAAAAGCGGCGAATTTCGCCAAAATTAAGGGGGAATGGCATTTGACAGGCCCCATTCCTGAACCTATGTTGTGCCTCCTTTTCCCATGGAGACTTGATATTTATGAATGTTGAATACTTGGAACAGGCAAGGGAACGGGTGCCGAATATCCCGTTGCTAATCAATATGATCTCGCGTCGCGTGCGCCAGTTGAATGCCGGGCAGCGCCCGTTGATCAAGCCGGACCAGCCGAACCAGCCGAATCTCGACGTAGCGCTTAAGGAAGTGGCCAACGGGCTGCTTGATGCCGAAGTGATTTACGATCCCGAAGCGGACAACAGCCCGCCCGAGGATTCGATCCTCACGCTTTAACCATGTAGGCCGCCGCGAGGCGGCCTTTTTGTTGGGGCGGTGCATGGTTTGCCCCAGCCCAGGTGGCTGCACGCGTTCGGGATTAGGAGAAGGATTACGTTTAGGATCAGGAATCGTGGCTGAAATTCTTTCACAAAACCGGAAAGCCCGGCACAACTATACGATTACGGATACCTTCGAGGCGGGCATTGTCCTGTGCGGAACCGAGGTAAAGTCCATTCGTGAACACCTGTTTTCTATCGATGAGGCCTATGCCGACATCGAGAACGGTGAGGCATGGATTTACAGCATGAGCATCCAGCCCTACAAGCACGGAAACCGGAATAACCACGAGACCGTGCGGCCGCGGAAGCTGCTGTTGCACAAGGAAGAGATTCATCGCCTACACGGGAAACTGGCGGCGAAAGGATTTACCCTGGTACCGCTCGATGTGCACATGAGGAATGGCAAGATCAAGCTGAAGCTCGGCCTGGGTAAAGGGAAGGCCAAGGTTGACAAGCGTGAAGACCTGAAAACCCGCGATGCCAAGCGGGAAGTCGACCGGGCGATCGCCAATGCGCGCCGGCAATAGCAATCGGGTTGCTCAGTTCAGGCAGGTGATCTCGGGAAAAGGGGACAGCCGGCCGAAGGATTCGACCTGCAGTTGCACGCTGCTCGACCACTTCTCGGTGACCAGCCGTTCAAGGCCCGCGCGCGCCAAGGGCCGTTCGCGTCGTGTGTCAAAGGTAGTCCCGCGCGCAAGGAATCCGATCAACGATCATGGAATCTCTCCTTTGTTGTTGAGGGAATAGGTGCCATACCGCGCAAATTAAAAGCACAAGTTTCAAGATTAGCACCGCGTCAGGGGGGCCTGGTCATCTCCTTGTTGCTTATGCCGGGGTCCCGGGAGAAGGCCCGGTGCTTTTATTCTGCAGTTGCGTTGAAAATACGATCACCCGCATCGCCGAGCCCGGGAACGATATAGCCGATGTCGTTCAGGTGCGAGTCGATCCTGCACACGTGGAGGTCGGTTTCGGGGAATGCTTCACGCACGGCGGCAATGCCTTCGGGAGCGGCGAGAATCCCCATGAACTTGGTCTTTTTTACCCCCCATCGGGTTAGGGCCTCGAGTGCCGCGATCGCGGATCCGCCGGTAGCCAGCATGGGATCCAGGACAATCGCGATATCAACCGCCTGGTCTGCGGGAAGCTTTTGGTAATATTCAACCGGTTCCAGGGTCTGCTCGTCCCGGTACAGGCCGAGATGCCAGACTTCCGCTTCGGGGATCAACTGCAGGATCGGTTCCACCAGTCCGAGCCCCGCCCGCATGATCGGAACCAGTCCTACGCGCTGGTTCAGTCGATGGCCTGCGGTTGTTTCCATGGGGGTCTCCACCGGGATGTCTTCCACTGAAAGATCGCCCAGAACATCCATTGCGAGGAGAGTGGCGAGACGATGGACACTGTTGCGGAACTCGTGTGCGGGCGTGTTCTTGTCTCTTATCTGGGTTAAATAATGAAGAATCAGCGGGTGATTACTCTGGCTTGGCTCTTTGCTCATGCGCCAGAACATAGAGATTTTTCTAAGCTTGGGCAATCCCACAAGCCGTTCGAATGTCGGGAGCCCATTTGTACACAAGCCCTTATCTACAGACTTATCATCTGCTGTGCACACTCCTGTGGAAAATGAGTTCGAGGTGTTAGGACTTTTCGTAACTTGTTGATAAGCTTGTTGAGAAGTGGGCTCAGCCGGGTTCTACATCGGTTTCCCTCAGGCATTTACGCACGATCGCGGATACGAAATCCCCGACAAGGATCAGGGCGGATCCGAGCAAGATGTACAGCAGCAATTCGTCGTACTTGAAGCGAGCATGGGCTTCGAGGATATAGTAGCCGAGGGAGGAAATACCCAGGAGGCCGATCACGGTGGCCTCGCGCACGCAGGTTTCCCAACGGTAGAAGAAGTAGACCAGCATGCGGGGAAGCACGAGGGGGAATATGCCGAAGAGGAATATCTGGCGGCGACTGGCTCCGCTGATGCGAAGGGCGCGGGGAATGTCCAGGGGCAGGTTTTCCACGGTCTCGGCTCCCAGGCGGCCCAGGATGCCTATGTTGTGCAGGGCGAGGGCGAGTACGGCGGGCCAGGCATTGATTCCGAGGATGCCGATGAGCAGGAAGGCCCAGATGAACTCGGGGATACCCCGGCAGAACACGAGCAGTCCACGGCAAAGGAACACCACGGTTCGCCAGCGCATGCTTGGGTGTTCGTGGCTCATAAAGGGATGGCTGGATGCGGTGTTGCGCGCAGCCCCGGGAACCAGGCAAGCCGCTCCGATGGCGGCGAAAAGAATAGCCACGATCGAAATCCAAAGCGTGTTGCCCATCGCTTTCCACCCGTCGCGGGCGAGTACGCCGCCGACCCAGCCGGGTAAGGCTTCCCAGCCGGCTTCGCCGTCCCGGATGGGCCTGGGGATGATATCATGGCTTAGGAAGCGATTTAGGTTTCGCACGCTGCGCTCGGAGGTGAAATCGCTTAGCTTAAAATCTCCGGTGACCCAGGATACCAGGACCAGGAGCAGGAAGAACCCCGCGCTTACGATGAGGAACCAACTACGCGGACGTTCCCGGTATAGCTTGGCCAAGGTCATGATACCCCCTCCGTCAGGCGTCGTCGCATGGCATCGCTCCACTTCTCGAAGAACACGATAAGGAAGATCAGCGCGTAGAGGTAGGTCCAGACTTCGTGATAATGGAGGTTCACAAACGATGCTTTGATGTAATAACCCAGGGTGAGTACGCCCATGAAGCCCATTACGGCCGCGGAGCGCAGGCCGCACTCAAAGCGATACAGGGTATAGGCGATCATATCCGGTAAGGCGGCGGGCAGGAGGGCAAAGCAAACGACCTGCAGGGGGCCGGCACCCGCGAGCTCCAGGGCGCGGGCGGCCGAGGGATCCGCCTCGTCTATCATCTCCGAGAAGATTTTTGCGAAGGTGCCGGAGAAGGGGATGGTCAAGGCGAAGACGGCCGCGAGTGGACCCATGCCCAGGGCCGCCAGGAACAGGGTTGCCCAGAGGAGCTCGTGGACCGACCGGGTAAAGGTGATGAGGACGCGGGTGATCCCGTAGACAAGGGGGGCGCAATATCGGAGAAAAAAACGGTACAGGGGATTGCGTATGCCGGTCGGGCGGTTGCGCCACCAGGCCGTGGCGCCGAAGAAGCCGAAGACCAGGCCAAAGACCAGGGAGAGGCTTACCGCGGCAGCGGAAATGCGTATGGTTTCCCAGCAGGCAGCGATGGCATTCTTCCAGAGTGGGCTCGCCCCGGAGAGCGCAGCGCTGTCCTCGTAGGTCAGGGCCGGGCTGAAGGCCGCGGAGAAGAAGCGTTTGCCGAGCTTTAAGCCGCCGGGACCGGGATTGGGTTCGTTCAGCTTGAGCCCGAGGATGAGGTACGCGCTGATTCCAACGAGGAGCAGCCCGAGAAAGAGGCTGCGGCGGGCGGTGAGCGTTGGTGGTCCGGTCATGGCGGGTTTCTTTCGTCCCCCTGCGGCCAGCCTGCGACCCCGGTAAATACCCGTGTTCCCTGCCTCACGTGAGCAGCTCCTCCTGGCTCAAATCGTACAAGGCATTAAAGTCTTCCTCGGTAATCTCCTCAACCTGCTTGTCAAAGGCCACCGATCCGTGACGCAGGCCAACCAGGCGGGGAAAGAAGGCTTTCGCCAGCTCCAGGTTGTGAATGCTCATGATCAGGGTCAGCCCCTCCTCCTTGGCGATGCAGGTCAGCAGTTCCACCAGGTCGCACGCGCGGGCGGGGTCGATACTGGAAACCGGTTCGTCCGCGAGCAGGGTGCCGGGTCCGGGGAAGAGCGCGCGGGCGATCGCCACCCGCTGCTGTTGTCCGCCGGAGAGCTTGTCGGTGCGTTGATACAGCTTCTCGGGGATACCCACCCGCTCGAGCAATCGGTGGACGTGCAGGGTGTCCGCCTTGGATGGATACAGTAAATCCCGCACGCTCTGCGCGAAGTTTCGTTTGCCCAGTCGCCCACAAACGATGTTCTGGATTACCCGCAGGTTGGGCACGAGGTCGAGTTGCTGGTGAATAAAGCCCACTTGGCTGCGCAGGGTCCGGACCTGGCGGGGGCTCAGTGTCGAAAGGTCCCTGCCGAGGGAGATCAACCGGCCGGACCGGGGTATTACCGCGCCGACCAGGCAGTTCAGCAGGGTCGACTTTCCCCCTCCACTTGGCCCCACGAGTGCGACGCGCTCGCCCGGCTGTATGTCCAGGCTCAGCGCATTGAGCGCAAGGGTAGAGCCGAAGGCGATGGTGACGTTTTCCAGTTGGAAGCTTGCTGATAGCCCGTTTGGCATGATGGTCAGAGAGGGTTGAGCGAGGCGTCGTCCCGTTTAGTTCAGGAAGCCGAGGTCTTCTGCAACGTTCTTGATGCCGTCGAAATCCTCATTTGTGGCGAGGATCAGGGTATCGCGTGGAAATGCCCCGAGCAGGACGGGATCCGCCATGTCGACCAGGGCCTTTTGCAGCTTGTCCGTGAATCCTTCGCCGAAGGTCTTTTCCAGGTCCGGGTGCGCGGTAAAATTATAATCCGCATAGGTGGGTGTCGTCCAGATGATCATGGGTGCTTCATCGCCGTCTTCGGCCTTGTGCTTGTCGTATACCTTGTAGTTGAGTACGCCCACTTTGACCTTGCCTGCCTTGACCCACTCGTAGGTGTTGTCATGGGTACCCGAAAATGCCGGCTTGTTGTCACCAAAGAAGGCATTCAGGGATTTTCCACTCGCGGTTTCGATGAAGTATTGCGGCATCAAGCGGCCCGAGGTGGAGCCTTCCGACCCGAAGCAGAAGGGAAGGGTGGCGATCTCGAGCGGCAGGGTCTCGGATTCTTGCAGCCCGGCACTTTCATGTGCGATGAAGTAGGAGTAGAACATCGGATCAACCCTGCCTTGTGCAATGGCCCTTGCCCCTGGAACATAATGACGCGCCTGGACACCACCCAGGCCGCCGAACCAGGCGAGCTGGGTATTGCCGTTGCGGAATTCTTCCACCGATGCGGTGTAACTGCTCGAGGCCTTGTAGATCACCTCGATTCCGAGCTTCTCCGAGAGATAGGTGGCGATCCGGTCGAATTTTTGTTTGAGATTCGTGCTGTTTTGATCGGGGATTGCCGAGAAGGTGAGTACGGCTTTGGTCGAGGTCTTCGAGGAGGAGGTACTGGTCCCGCCCGTGTGTTTGATGGTTCCATCGGGATTGCGCTCCTTGTTGCCGCATCCACCTATCCATAGCGCCATGCTAATTGCTATCAGGGTTTTTTTGGTCATCTGGTCCTGGTCTATACGAATTTCTGGTACGCGGATTGAGTTCGTTAGTCATGCCTGAATCCGGCAAAGTTGCAAGTATAGTTTCCGGGGGGTGGAACGGGTACCTTGCGCAAATGCCCTTGGGATAATTGGCCGCTCAGTTCTTGGGCCCGATATCCCCTTCATGTCGCCGGACCGTACCGCTCGCCGAGCGTTTCATCACCGATATTTTTCGGGCAGAAGCTTTACCGAAGCCTTCCCGCTTGATCATGGACTGCTCCGGCGGGACGGAGCCTTGCGCTGGCGGGAAGCCTTCCAGTACCCGGTCGATATCCTGAACCAGGTCTTCCCAGCTGGTGCAGCGGTGGATGGGATGCTTGGCAAGCATGCGCTCAATGAGGAGTACGCAGGCGTTGCCGACCGCGGTATTGTATCGCCGGGGATCGGTCAGGATGAGATCGTCGCTTCGCAGGCGTCGGAGTACTTCGTCCTCGTCGTACTCGGCAAAAGGAATATGCCCGGTAATCGCCCGGTAGAGTGAAGCACCCAGCGAATACACGTCGGTTCGGTAGTCAATATTCGGATCGTTTCGCGCCTGCTCAGGGCTCATGTAGTTCGGCGTTCCTTCCACCAGGCCATCGATGGTGGCGGATAAGGGTTGCTGGTAATATTGCGCCATGCCCAGGTCGACGAGCACGGGGTAACCTTCTGGGCTGAGAATGATGTTCGAAGGATTGATATCGCGGTGCATGACCCGGTGGGTCCCCCAGGCATAGTGCATGGCGTGCGCGATGTAGTGTACCAGGTAGAGCGATTCTTCCTCGGTGAACGGGCCTTTGCGGTCGCAGTAGGCATCAACGGTTTCCCCTTCAATATAATTCAGTGCAAGGAAGTAGGTGCTATCACTCGTGCCCGAGGCGACGCTGTAGACGAGTTGGGGATGCTTCAATTGGGCCGTGATTTCCATCTCGATGAGGAAGCTTTCCTTCGCGTATTGGTCTTCCTGGAATTTCGGCGGAAGGATCTTCAAGGCTACGGGCAGGTGATCACTTTCCCGTCGGGCCAGGTAGACCTTGCCCATGGCCCCGTTGCCGAGATAGCCTTCGATACGAAAGCCACGGACCATGTCACCCACTTGTGGATCGCTTGATGTCACGAGGCCTGTATACGCGATGCACGACGGATTGTACAGGTGCGGTGTATCGGCCTGGCTCGAAAATGGAGACGTGTTCAGCGCGATATCGCAGGATCCGCCGGGCCGTGGCGCACGATCAGCGGCATTCCAGGTTCCCGGCGAGGCCAGCTCCCGGATTTGTCCGGGTTGAACAACCGCGCAGGGACGGAATGAATGCCATGCTACTCCTGCCTCAAACACCGGTCAGGTGATCATAATTCCCTCCTCGTCCAGCGGAGGGTAGGGTTCACCGCGTTTGCGCAAACACGCCGCGACTCGCGGATAGGAGGCCTCGAAGATGCGTTTCTGGAAGGCGTCCTGATCCGTGATCGCCGGTGCATACATACCGGCGTCTTCCCGCTGACGCTTGGCCTCGAAGAGAATCACCGCCGCCGCGACCGATACGTTCAAGGACCGCACAACCCCGGCGAGTGGGATTGCGATATTCGCGTCCGCCTGGGCGAATGCCTGCTCGCTTAAGCCTTCCTCCTCGTTACCCAGCATGATGGCCGTCGGTTGGGTGTAGTCGATCTCCCGGTAATCCACCGCGTCGTGGGCCAGGTGCGTGGCAAGGATATGAAAGCCCTGTCCTCTCAACGTTGCGGCAGCTGCCTCGATCGACGCGTGACCTACGCGGGTAACCCAGCGATTGGCCCCGCGTCCAGCCAGGGGATTTCCGCGGTAGTTTGCCACCGCGTGAATGGTTTCAACGCCCACGGTCTCGCAGGTACGGGCGATAGCGGCCAAGTTCAGTGTTTTGTGCAGATCCTCATGCAGGATGGTCAGATCCGGCTGGCGGGCAGCCAGGGCACGGCAAATTTTGGCGTAGCGTTCGGGTGTCATATGGACCCGATCTTAACCGTATTTCGGCCGGCGGCCAAAGGTAATTAATCCGTGCTAGATGCTTGCCCCGTTCTGGCAAAGGTCGTAGCGTACCCCGATTTTTAAAAGGAAAATGGTTCATGAACATTCACGAATATCAGGCGAAACAGTTATTCAAGGCCTACGGCATTCAGGTTGCAGACGGGACGCTCGCCACCACGGTCGATGAGGTTGCCGCAGCCTACGAGGCCTTTGGTGGTGTCTGTGCGGTCAAGGCCCAAGTGCATGTGGGAGGACGTGGTAAAGCGGGTGGGGTAAAAGTAGTGAAAACCGTCGAGGAAGCCCGGGCGGCGGCCGAAGCGATTCTCGGCATGGATATCAAGGGACACGTCGTTCACAAGGTGTATGTCGAACAGGGTGCCGATATCGCCCGCGAAGCCTACTTGAGCGTAGTGCTGGATCGTTCAGCGAAGAATGTTGGCTTTATCGCCAGCGCGGACGGCGGGATGGACATTGAAGAAGTGGCGGCCTCCACGCCGGAACGCATCCTTCGCTTTGGCAGCAACGATCGGTCCTTTCCCGAAGCCGCTGCACGCGAATACGCGGGGCAACTTTTTGAGGACGAGAGCGTCGCCGATGCGGTCGTCGATGTGATGGAAAGGATGTTCAGGCTTTACCTCGAAAAAGATGCGCAGTTGATCGAGATCAACCCGCTGATTCTTTCGGGATCCGGCGAGGTTATGGCCCTCGATGGCAAGATGAGCTTCGATGATAATGCTTTGTATCGCCAGGAGGACCTGCTGTCCCTTCGCGACATGAACGAAGAGGATGCCAACGAGATCGATGCCAAGGAAAAAGGGCTCAGCTTTATTCAGCTCGATGGCGACATCGGCTGTATGGTCAACGGGGCCGGCTTGGCCATGGCGACCATGGATATGATTAACCTTTTCGGCGGTAAGCCCGCTAACTTCCTGGACGTGGGCGGAAGTTCCAACCCGGACAAGGTGGTCGATGCCTTTAAGTACATTCTTTCCAGCGGGCGGGTGAAAGCCGTGCTGATCAATATTTTTGGCGGGATCACCCGTTGCGATGATATCGCGAAGGGGATTCTCGTTGCATTCGAACAGATGGACATTGATATGCCGGTGGTGATTCGCCTCGCGGGCACCAATGCCAAAGAGGGCAAGGCGCTACTTGAAGGCTCCAGCCTGATTCCCGCCGCGACCTTGTCCGAAGCGGTAAAAAAAGCCATTGAACTTGGCAAAGGAGAAGCCGCATGAGCATTCTCGTTGACGAAAACACCAAGTTGCTCGTGCAGGGCATTACCGGTCGCGATGGATCTTTTCACGCCGGCCAGATGATTGAATACGGGACCCACGTGGTCGCGGGTTGCACCCCGGGTAAAGGGGGACAGGATGTGCACGACGTGCCCGTGTATAACACGGTCCAGGAAGCCGTCGATGCGACCGGCGCAAACGTCACCGTCATCTACGTCCCGGCCAAGTTTGCTCCGGGTGCGATACGCGAGGCCATGGAGGCCAATATCCCCCTGATTATCTGCATCACCGAGGGGGTGCCGGTAAACGACATGGTCGAGATTTATCACGGCATTCGCGCGCGCGGGCTGCACTTGATCGGGCCCAACTGCCCCGGATGTATTTCCCCGGGAAAAGCCAAGGTCGGCATCATGCCGGGGAATATTCACCTGCCGGGAAAAATCGGGGTCATCTCTCGCAGCGGGACGCTCACCTACGAAATCGTTTATGCACTCTCGAACCTGGGTATCGGCCAGTCCACCTGCGTGGGTATTGGCGGAGACCCGATCGTCGGGACCAACCCGCGTGACCTGCTTCCGCTCTTTGAGAACGATCCGGATACGGAAGCCGTGGTGCTTGTCGGTGAGATCGGTGGCGATGAAGAGGAACTGACGGCGGAGTGGATGAAGGATAACTTCACCAAGCCGGCCTTCGCCTACATCGTCGGTGCCAGTGCGCCGAAAGGGAAGCGCATGGGGCACGCGGGTGCGATTGTTTCCGGAAACGCGGGTACCGCGGAATCGAAAGTCGCGGCCTTTGAAGCGGCGGGTGTCAGCGTGGCGAAGACCATCGACGAAGTTGCAGAGATGGTCAAAGCACAGCTTGGTCAGGGCCAGGCACTAGAATAATTCGGACTGGTTCCCGCCCTTGGATTTCACTCCAAAGCGTTCGTAGGCCAACTCGGTGGCCACGCGGCCCTGCGGTGTTCGTTTCAGGTACCCTTCCTGGATCAGGTAGGGTTCATAGACTTCTTCAATCGTTCCACTTTCCTCGCCAACAGATACCGCAAGTGAGCCCACGCCCACGGGTCCACCCGCAAATTTATGGATGATGGTCTCGAGGATCTTCTTGTCCATTTCATCCAGTCCCAAGGCGTCAATGTCGAGCATGGTCAAGGCCTGGTCTGCGATCTTGCGATTGATCTGGTTTCCCGCCCTCACTTGAGCGTAGTCGCGAACCCAGCGCAACAGGTTGTTGGCGATTCGCGGGGTGCCCCGGGAGCGGCGACCAATTTCGTCGGAACCGTCGCCGTCGATATCGATGTTCAGGATACGGGCGGAGCGAGTGACGATATCGCGCAGGTCGGCGATCCCGTAGTAGTCCAGGCGGTTCACCATGCCAAAGCGGGAGCGGAAGGGTGCCGACAGCAGGCCGATGCGCGTGGTGGCTCCCACCAGGGTGAAGTTGGGGAGATTGAGCCGGACCGACCGCGCGTTGGGCCCCTGGTCGATCAGGATGTCAATCATGTAGTCTTCCATGGCGGAGTAGAGGTATTCCTCAACCGTCCGCGGCAGCCGGTGAATCTCGTCGATGAACAGGATGTCGCCTTCCTCGAGGTTGGTCAGCAGGCCCGCCAGGTCGCCGGCCTTGTCGATCACCGGTCCGGAGGTAGACCGGACATTTACACCCATCGCCTCGCCCAGGATGTAGGCGAGCGTTGTTTTGCCCAACCCGGGAGGGCCGGAGAGCAGGACGTGATCCAGCACGTCATCCCGGCCCTTTGCGGCCTCGACTAAAAGCTCGAGACGCTCTTTCACCTTGCCCTGGCCGACATAATCCGAAAAACGGAGCGGGCGCAGGCTCAGCTCGAAGTCCGGGTCAATCCGGGTCAGGTCCTGCGATGGGCGTTCTTCATCCATGTGCGGAGTGTAATCGGGACCGTTGCGGATGGAAACAATGATTTAGCAGGAAGTGACGGGCACCGCTCAATGCCCCGGCAGCATTCTTTGTAAGCAGGTGATAAATGGTGGTGGAATAGGCAGGGGTGGAAAAAGCCGTCCCCTGTAGCGGGATGGAGCGTACCCGCGTCCTAGTACTCGGACTTGGACATCTTGCTGCCGCGTTTCCAGCCACTGTTATTGTCACGGGTGCGCCGCCTGCGGCGAAAAATGTTGAGCCTGGTCCGGGTGCGACGCAGATAGCGTAGCCCCAGGATCCCGAGTCCCGCCAGTGCGGCAGTCTGCGGTTCAGGTACGGACCGGCTACCCAGCAGGAGTGCGACATTGGCCAGACCGATCTCATCGCGCGACCCGGAACCTCCCGCATCCGCGAATACAAAGCGAACGTAGACCGAGTCACCGTCATTGATCTCCATGAACGTGTTGTTGTTCTGGAAGGTGACAAACCATTTTGGACTTGCGTCAGCAGCCTCCAGCGTGGTCATTCCCATGCCCGGCATTTGCTGGTAGTTCGACCCATCAGTGGAAATATAAGGGATGACTGAGGTGGAGCGGTCCTGGTCGTTGTGCTGGAAAATATCGTACTGCAGCGTGAGGCTGTTCACGCTACGACCCAGCCCGTTTTCGAAGAGAAATTCCACGAAGTCCCCGGTTCCGGGCCCATTGAAATCGTTGCTGCTGGGTTGCACGCCGAAGGTGGATACGCCCTTGGCGGTGAAGTTCCACAGGCCACCCGTGGTTTCGCCACCACTGGAATTACCGCGGGCAAAATCGCCGGTGGTCTTGGTGTCGCCAAAATTCAGGACGCCGTCCGATGCACCTTCAATGTGGATATTGTTGGAGTCGAAGGTTCCGGCACCCCCGCCAGGTTGGAAGCCTGAGCCATCGTAATCATCGAAGTCGATCGTAAACATCCGGTAGGCCTGGGTCACGATCACGGCCGCATCGCACAGGGCGATACCCATGAACAAGCTCATCACACAGGCTAAAAATGTCTTCATCATCTTCTTTACGCGATCGGGAACCCTAGCTGGTACAGAACTAACCATACCCGAAAGGAAGACAGCTGTCTAATGGTTTCTCATTTTTTTGAGTGTCGTAACCCATTAACGTTAAGTGACTTAGCATATTTTGTTGGCGGGGTTTTCTCTATCCGTTCGTCGATATGCCGCCTGATTTGGCCGCGTGGCCGATCCGGGTTCTCGTCCGGCAGGGCTTGAGAAATGAAAATCAACTCCGGGCGGATTTCCCGACAAGCTATCGTGCGGAAGTCCCGGTTCGGCATGCCCGGGAAGGAGAAAGATGGATCCTGCTTAGCGGCTCGCACGGAAGGCCTGGCGGAGGCAGGCGATCGACAATGAAGGCGACATGGCCCGTCTGCTTGGAGGCCTGGAGCAGGCATTATACATTTTCCGCCAGCCTATAATGGTAAAAACTTGTGTCGGTATTGTACGAATATTATGGAAAGCTTATGGCTATGGAAGGATTTGACAATTTTGATTTCTGGTACGCGGTCAACAATACCGAGGTGTTGAAGGCCCCGTCCCGCCAACTGGAAACTTTCGGAACCACCATGGTCAATTATTTCCTGATTAGCGAGCTGATGGATTCGGTAGATAAAGTGCGGGTACGCGAAGGCCGGATCGAGGCGTCGCGTCCCCAGATCCTGACGCCGGACGATTTTGGTCAAGCGGGCCTTGAGGGTTTCTCCGATAGTGAGGCTGCCCGCTACGTGGACTGGCTAAGCCAACATGCGCAGCACCTGCGTATTCTGCAGTATGGTTTCGCCATCAGTAAAGAGAACGTCAATGACCACATCGTCTCTGATGCCATGGGGCAAGTTGTCGACAACGTGACGCGCGACGTGGCCAGCCGTGGAGATCCGCTCAGTGCGATCCTGGTGGGGGTTGATCAACCTTGGGAAGTCTGTTTGCTCAAACTGATGGTCGACCTGGTTGAGAACAGTGCCCCGGGGAATATTCAGGACCTTGAACAGCATGGCTACCCGGGCGAACCCCAGGATCGAGGATCGGATATCGACCAGGCATTTCTTGCCGCATCCCGGGATACCTCGCGGATTTCCGATCTCCACAAGCACCTGGTGAAACTCGGCGTCTTTGAGGAGTACGAAGATCGTTTTTTTGCACTCGTTCGCGCATCCGAAGCCTCGTAGGAAAGGAATGGTCAGATGATGGAAATTCTTGTTGTGCTGGTTGGCCTTGGCGTTGTGCTGGGTATTTTTGCCATAAGCATCTATAACAGACTCGTTGGCGGTCGAAACAAGGTGAAGAATGCCTTTGCCCAGATCGATGTACAACTCAAGCGGCGCTACAATCTCATTCCCAACCTGGTGGAGACGGCCAAGGAATACATGTCGTACGAAAAGGAAACCCTTGAGGCGGTCATCAGTGCCCGCAATTCGGCCATGTCGGCCGTGGAGAAAGCGGAAGGCAACCCGGCGGACGGCGAGAGCATGAAAAGTCTTATCGCTGCCGACCGTGCGGTGACCGGTTCCCTGGGAAAGCTTTTTGCGCTTTCCGAAGCCTATCCGGATCTCAAGGCGAATCAGAACATGATGCAGCTGAGCGAGGAGTTAACGTCAACCGAAAACAAGGTCGCTTTCGCGCGACAGGCCTACAACGATGCGGTGATGAAGTTCAACACAGCCATCGAATCCTTCCCGGCCAATTTATTTTCCGGTGGCCTGGGCTTCAGGCCCTCTGAATTGTTTGAGGTTGAGGCCGAATACCAGCGTGATGCACCCGAAGTGAAGTTTTAACCGGGCGGGTTGTTCCGTCCGCTGTGCGCCATGGATTTCTTCGCCCGCCAGGATGCCGCTCGCAAAAAGAGCGGACGCCTGGTGGTTTACTTCCTTGCCGCAGTCGCCCTGATCATCGTCACCGTCTACGTATTGGTCGCGGCACTCGGCCTATATTTTTCCGGGCCCGATTCTGTATTCTGGAACGCGGGTATTTTCTTCGCGGTCAGCCTGGTGGTCTCGCTCGTCGTGTTCCTCGGCTCGCTCTACAAGCTGGGTGTCATCCGGAAGGGTGGGGCGGCGGTGGCGAACATGATGGGGGGACGCCTGGTCCCCACCAACAGTGACGACGTCCTGGAACGTCGAACCTTGAACGTGGTGGCCGAAATGGCCCTCGCCTCCGGGGTTCCGGTCCCGCCGGTGTACCTGATGGAGAACGAGGCGTCGATTAACGCCTTTGCTGCGGGCTTCAATCCGGACGATGCCGTTATCGGGATTTCCCGCGGAGCGGTGGACGCGTTGACCCGTGACGAGCTGCAGGGGGTTGTTGCCCATGAGTTCAGCCACATCCTCAATGGCGATATGCGGCTCAACATCCGGCTCATCGGCGTCATTCATGGCATCCTGCTGCTTCACCTCATCGGCTATGGCTTGATGCGGATCGTCGGGCGCACGTCCTCCAGTCGCGACAGCGCCAAGGTCCAGGTGCCCCTGCTGGTTTTTGCCGTGTCCCTGATGGGCCTGGGCTGGATCGGCGTATTCTTCGGCCGTTTGATCAAGAGTGCCGTGTCGCGTCAGCGGGAGTATCTCGCGGATGCCTCCGCGGTTCAGTTCACCCGGAATCCGGATGGCATCGGCGGGGCCCTGGTCAAAATCGGCCGAAGCTCCCACAAGAGCCACATCGGGCATCCACGGGCCGAGGAACTCAGTCACTTGTTTTTTGGCAATGCCGTGAAGCGGCTGTCGGGCCTCATGGCTACCCATCCACCCTTGAAGGATCGTATTATGGTCCTGCTCCCCCACTTCGATGGCCAATTCCCGGCCTTGACTGAGCAGGAGCTGGATGAGAATCGCGTAGCGGCCGGCCTGACGCAAGCATCCGGTGCCACCATGCTGACCCATGAGCGGTCGGTCGCCCAGGTGGGTGAAATCGTCCGTGCCCCGGAGGAGCTGCTGGATATCATCGGTGCACCGTTGAGTGATCACGTAGCGCTCGTGCGGCGGATGCTGGACACGCTTCCCGAAGTGATCCTGGAGGCAGCCCATGAGCCCTTTGGGGCCCGGGCACTGGTATACGTCCTCCTGCTGCATCGCGAGGAGGACCTGCGTGAAAAGCAAATGGGCTGGCTGCGCACGCATGCGGATAAGCTGGTCTTTCAGGAAACC
>JAYGFS010000190.1:0-5789 GCA_046581765.1 Verrucomicrobiota bacterium | reverse complement strand
TCGCGCGAGGGGTGCTGGTGAGCCCGGCCCGTGTCTTCATGGCTTGCAGGCTCCTGCCCGAACCGGCTGTCGTCGTGCGGCAGGCACTACTCAAACCCCTGGCGATCACCTTGCTGATGGCTGCGGGATTGGTGGGGCTGCAAACCCTGCTGCCGCCTGATACCAGTTACGCGTGGTGGGCCCTGATCGTCGCAGGCCTATTGTTGTACGGCCTGGGATGCGGATTGTTGGACCGCCGCTTTATCTGGCAGGAGTTGCGTACCCTGCCGGGCCTGTTGCGCAGTCAGTCTTGATCCGGGCGGCGGTTCCGCATCTTTTCGAGGATGAAGTCGCGATCCTGCTTGATCAGGGATTGGGTGGATGAGAACAGCCGGATACATTCAAACATCCTGCGACTGCGCAAGGTGATGAGGCGTTGCAGCACCTTTTTCCGCCAGAAGCTCAGCTTCCCACGGTAGAAGATCGAGGCTGAGGATGCGCTAAGCACCTGGTATCCGTATTTCTCAGCAATCCAGTGCATGCCTTCCCGCGAGTAGAGAAATACATGTCGACCGGTTTCCGGGACCAGGTAGTGCCAATCGGCACCCTGTCCGGAATACAAGCCCGTGGTCAGGAGATGGATGTCTGGTTGCAAGGAAAAAATGCGATCCAGTTCTTCCGCGGGTTCGGGCAGATGCTCCCAGAGTTCAAAGGCGGTGATCATTCGGTAACCCGCGGCAGGCGCGGCATCGAAGCCGACCGCATAGTGGTTCCGGGTATAGATGTCGTAGGAATACGCGTCGATTCCGGCATCTCGCAACATGCGCACCAGCAAGCCATCTCCCGCGCCCCAATCCAGCAGGCGTTCCCCGTTTTTCCACTTGAATAAGCGACTGACGTGTTGCGTCACGCCGCGCAACTGTTCTGCCCGTGTCGCGCTGTACACGTCCAGCGGGCGTCGCGTATCGGCATAGGCTTCCTCAAGCCAATAAGGCGTTTCCGTCTGCAGGCAGCGGCAGCCCGTACACTGATAATAAGCCACGTCATGCCGCCCCATCAGCTTGAGATGGAAGGTGAATACGGCCGGCGCACGGCATAGGCGGCAGGGTATTTCCGTTTCAGACACAGTTGTTGTATAAGCGTGTCTATTTGCCCTTGCAACTTTTTTGCTTGTTGTTCACCGGGGGGAACGGTATCGCGAGTCATTATGAGCGCGCAGACTCCGGTGTTTCTTCTTTCCCTCCCTCGCGCGGGATCCACCTTGCTGCAGCGCATGCTGGGGTCCCATCCCGATATATACACCCGGGGCGAGGGTCATTTCCTGTTGCCATTCTTTTATGCTGGCCGTGCGGAAGGGGTCTACGCCGACTACGGGCATAAGGTGGTGGCCGGGGAATTTAAGCAGTTCGTCGACCAGTTGCCGGACGGTGAAGGCCAGGTCCACCGGGCGCTGGGGGTGATGGTGGAGGACCTGTTCGCGGCAGCGGCCCCGGACGCGCGATTCTACCTGGACAAGACGCCACGATATCACCTGATTGCCGAGGACCTCGTGACAGCGTTTCCCACCGCCCGCTTTATTGTGCAGTGGCGTAATCCGCTTGCGGTTGCCGCATCCATGATCGAAACCTTCAAGGGAGGGCGCTGGAACCTGCATGAACATCATATCGATCTCTACCAGGGCGTGGATAAACTGTGTGCTTTTGCGAGGGACCATGCGGAAAGGGTGCACACCCTTTCCTATGAATCCTTGTTGGAATCTCCAGAGCAGTCCCTGCGTGATGTATGCGCGTACCTGGCGTGCAGCTACACCGATGAGATGGCGACCTTATCCGCAGCCCCGCCGCAAGGCCGGGGTGATCCGACCGGCGTGCACCGGTACCAGGATCTGAGCCGGGAGCCCCTGGAAAAATGGAAAGCGGTCATGGCCAATCCGCTGCGCCGGAAGTGGTGTGCGCGTTATCTGGATTGGATCGGTGAAGAGCGCCTGGCGATACAGGGGTATTCCCTTTCGGTATTGCAGGCGGAGCTCAGCAATCTCCCGGGTTCTTTTCGACACCTGGGTTCCGATTGTTGGGAGAGGTTGCTCGGTAACGGTAAATTGATGTTCAACTGGCCGATGCTCGTGGATCAGCGGCGGCGCAAGAAATGCGGCGAGACCCTTACCTGGCACGTGTGATCCCTTATCGGGATTGTCGATAAGCGATCGCTTTTCGATAACTCGTGACGGTTTGCTCGGCGATGAGGGGCCAGGCAAAGGTTTCTGCCCGGTCGCGGGCACAGACTGACATATACTGCCGTTGCTCAAGGTTGTCCTTCAGCTTGAGCATCTCCCGCTTGATCACTTCCGGATCGTTTTCGGGGAATTTCACGCATTCATCGCCCGGCGCATTGCTTCGAGTGCCACCCAGGTCGGTCGCCAGAACCGGCAGTCCACAGGCCATCCCTTCCACCAGGGCATTGTTCGCCGTGGCCTTTTTCATCGGTAGAAACAGGAGATCGCTGTCCTGATAGAGGGCGACGAGCTCGTCATCCGATACATAATGCAGGACCCGAACATTATCCGGTACTCCGATGGGATCAAGCACCCGGCTGAGCACGGTAAATTGAATGCCGGGATTGTCCTGCAGGGAGCGGGCGGTTTCCACCAGGGCGTCATAGTCCCGAAAGTACTGGCCGACGGTGAGCACCTTGAGGGATGCGCTGAAGCGACGGTCTATCGGAGGGATCCACAGCCGGGTGTCGATCCCCAGGGGAATGACGTCGATCCGGTCACGCGGTACATACTGGGCGAAATAGTCGACCTGGTCGTGGGTCACCACCAGGATCCGGTCCAATTCCCCGAAGAGGGCGGGCACGGCGATGTCGGCCATCTTGTCCGGGGGTTGGTGAAAGGATCCGACCAGTGCCGGTACGTCCTGGCCCTGTTTTTCCAGGATGTGGTGCAGGTGGTAAAAGGAATGCTCTGTATCCAGAAAGTGAACGACGTCCACGGGTGTCTTCGCCGCGAATCGAGCCGCACGTTTTTCGGCCCGCAGATCCTCGTAGGCGTACCAGGGTGAATCGGTCCGCACCAACCTTCGCGCGACCTTGCGGAATAGCCTGGTTGGCAGGGAAAGGTAATAGGGATCTTTAAGTACGGCTATTTCCTCGACCAGGGTGCAGGTCTCATCGAAGGCATAGAGAAATCGCTGGTAGCCGGAATACTTTCCCCAGTGGCGATGATCCAGACGTATGGCCAGGAGGTTCATGAGCTGAAATGTTAGCAGGCTGCCGGAGAACGCGCAAGGCGCGTGCGGTTCCGTGGGGATCGAAAACCGAGTGGCGCCTAAATCTCCACGATTTCACCCTGGCGGGCAAGGCGCACCGGATAGTCATCCAGTCCGGCTTCCGCCCAGGCCGCGTCGAGTTCGTCATCGCTCCTCATGGGCGCGTGATGGGTGACGAGGATTTGTTTCACCCCGGCTTTTTGGCCGACTTCAGCGGCATCTTTCAGGGTGCTGTGACCCCAGCCGATAAACGCGGGATATTCGTTTTCGCAAAATTGGCCGTCCATGACGAGCAAGTCACACCCCCTTGAGATGTCGAGCAGTACGTCCTTTTCGGTCTTGTTGCTGGCTTGCCATTCCACGTCCGTAGCGATGACGACCGATTTTCCTGTTTGTCGTTCCTCGATTCGGAATACGGTGGAGTTTCCCGGGTGGTTTTGCCTGTCCCAGCGAACCGTCAGGTCACCCCGTTCGAGGTCATTCGACCCCTCATCGAGGTTACCAAACAGAATCTTGGAAGACATCGCTTGAATGCCCAGTGGCCAATAAGGAGGATTGATCAGGTTGTCCACGGCCTGTTCGACGTTCAATCCGTAGTGGCTTTGCGACAGGATCGTAATCTTCTTTTTGATCGTGTGCAACTGCGGCAGCAGGACCAGGCCATACAGGTGGTCGAGGTGAAAATGGCTTAAGAGCACCAGGAGTTCCCGATCCGTGGTTTCGCCATTCAAGTACGGCAACAGGTTCCGAACGCCGGTCCCCAGGTCGACAAGGATCTGGTCACGATTCGAACTTTCAACCAGGTAAGAGGAGGTATCACCTCCATACTTATTAAAGTGCTGATTCCCGCCTGATATAGAGCCGCGGGTGCCGCCGATCATTAATTTCATTTACACGGAGAGTTTCTGTAATATTTATAATTAGCGCGAATTATGCCACACAAATGTATCGCGAGTTAAATGGCTGGATTCCACCAAATTACACCGCTTGCCAGGGTGACGAAGCACCTTTTAGCCTATAAGCTGGTCCTCTGGCATTCGCCAACTTCTGACATGGTGTGCGCGCGGGACTAGGATGATCGAGCGCGTACTGGTATGGAAGGATATGTTTAGCCGGTGCTTTCCATGAATTGCGAACCGACCCCCGAATTTCGTTCCGCCTGTCTGCAACATGGCGTTGAACTGGACCCGGGGCACCTACGTCAACTTACGGCCTATCTTGACCGCATGCTTGAGACAGGCCTGCATACCAACCTGAGCGCGATCCGCGGGGGTGACGAAGCCTGGATGCGACACGTTTTCGACGCCTTGACCCTCCTGCCCTTTTTGGCCCCGGCCCAGGGTGTGATCGATATCGGAACCGGCGCGGGCATCCCGGGGATGGTCCTTGCCATCTGTTGCCCGGACCTTTCCTTTACCCTCCTCGACGCGGCGGGGAAGAAATGCCGATTCCTCCGGGAAGTAGTGGACCACCTGGAGTTGTCGAACGTCACGGTACTCCATGCACGAGCGGAGGATATTGGGCGCGACCCTGAACTGCGTGAGCGTGCGGACCTGGTCCTCGCGCGCGCGGTGAGCGAGTTGGCCGTTTTGCTGGAGTTCTGCATGCCCCTGGTCAAGCCGGGGGGGCGATTCCTGGCCATGAAGGGCGAGCGGTATGCCAAGGAGCTGGCGGAAGCTGAAAGCGCCATGCAGGCCCTGGCGATCGCTGCTCCGGAGGTGCATCCCGCTGTTGCGGGCCCCGGTGTCCAGCTGGTTTTTCTCAAGCAGACGAAAACGCCGGAACGCTACCCGCGCCGTTCCGGGATGCCGAAGAAGCGGCCGCTGTAGCCTACTCGATTTCGATCCGGTAGAACATCTGGAGCTCGGACGCCGGGAGGTTTGAATACACGTTCACGGGGGGCGTTGCCGGGATACCGCTGTCGAGCAACAGGCTGAAAGGCTGATTCAACCCGGATGTCCCGCGAAGGCTGTAGGTTTTATCCGGGCGGCTTTGCCAATGCAGGACATCCCCACCCGGGCTACGCTCCATAGTGGTCAAGGCCAGTTTGGATCCGGCATCGTTCGGGTTCGTGTCCGAGTAAAATTCAGCGAACGTATTCATGCCGTCCTGGTCCGTATCGGCTGCCGGATCTCCCTGAGGGTCATTGATACGACCAAAATGATTCAGTTCCCACTGGTCATCCAATTGGTCCCCGTCGGTATCCCCGTTGATCTCGAGGAAACCGTTCAGGCCGGGAAGGTCTTTATACGCGGAATAAATCGCGGACTGCATCGGCGCAAGGGTCTCATCATCCACCAGTCCAACCGTAAATTGGTTGGGTGTTTCCGTCAGGTATGTGTTGAGGTTTTGCCGTCCAAATCCAAGTACGGTCATTCCTGCATCGCCCTGCATCTGCCAGTATGAGTCAATATGGGTATCGTCGCTATGATGCGCCAGGAACAGGGATCGTGTCAGCGGCCCATCCGAGAAATACAGCCACTCCTCGCCCATCGCATTGGTCAAATCGCCATCCCAACTCTGGGTAATTGCCGTGGTGGTGCC
>JAYGFS010000120.1:0-3314 GCA_046581765.1 Verrucomicrobiota bacterium | reverse complement strand
CCGATCTTGGTGTACAGTTTTTCGGCGATGGTCCGGATAATCCCCCGCCGGGTGTATTCGTTGGATTCGTTTCGCAGCAGGTTGAGAACGACCCGCTCTCCATTTTCCAGTTCAAAAATCCGGGCGGCGATGCGGAACTTGGTTTCGGAGTTGCGCGTGGTCCGGAAGCGGTCGATCTGGTCGATGATCTCATCCGACATGCCCGGCGCGATGCCGGCCTTGATCTTGTCGATCAGTTCCTGCGCACTGATCGTGACCTCGGGGTCCTCACCGCCCGCGGCCTCTTCCAGGGCTGGCAGGGCCTCGTCCATAAGGTCCCAGAGCGCACGGGAGGCCTTCTTCCTGATGCGGAAACTGGAGTTGCCGAGTTCCTGAATCCAGGTGTCGACCTTTTTTTGCCGTTCAGGATCCAGTGGAACGCTCTCCTTTACGGCAGGGGGGGGCGCAGCTTGATCCGCTGCCTGGGGGCCAGGCTCATTCTTTTGTTGCTGCTGTGCCGGGAGGCACAGGGCCGTCGAAGTGATTACTCCACCGAGCAGCCAACATTTTATCCATTCACGCATGCTAAAGAATCTCCTGACCGGCATACCTTTCTAAGCTTTAGCCGGTTTGTCAAACTTTCAAAAGCGGTCACGCCCTGTAAAGGGGGATCAGGCTCGGCATCCCGTCGAGAGAGACGGGGTGTCCTGGTGCTTGTACGGTATGAAATATTCGCGATGGCCCAGCCGCTCCGGCTTAGTCGCTTCGCCCGAGGCAATGCGCACAATGAGCGACCGCAGGTCATCGGCGGCTTCATCCAGGGTTTTTGCCCCGCTCAGGACGGGCCCGGCATTGAAATCCATGTCCTCTTCCATGCGATCGTAGGTCCGGCTGTTTCCCGTGACCTTTAGCAGTGGGGCGATGGGGCTTCCGATAACGCTGCCTCGTCCGGTGACAAAGATCAGGAGTTGGCATCCGGCCGCGAGCAGATCCATCAGGCCTTCCGTGTCATTTGGGTTGGTGTAGCCGAATTGCATGAAATGCGGGTCGGGTACGCTGTCCAGCAGCCAGAGTCCGGGATGGGGCGGGGATTCCGCGACCTTAATCACCCCCTGGATCGGTCGTGAACCGCTCTTGGCCACGGCTCCCATGCTTTTCTCCTCGATGGTTGTCAGTCCCCCGGCAAAGTTTCCGGGTGAGGTACTGTACTGGCGTACACTTCGGCAATAGGCCTCGGCCTTCTCATAGGTACTGCGCAGGGCCTGGACCGCGTCGCGATCCGCGCCACGGGCGAGCAAGCAGTCCTTGAGGCCGATAGCCTCGACAATTTCCTCAAAGATAGCGGTTCCACCGGCATCGACCAGTTGGTCAAAAAACCGGCCAACCACGGGATTTCCCGCCAATCCGGAGCTCGCATCGCTGCCCCCGCATTCGCACCCGACGCTCAGGTCAGCCAGGCCCATTGGCCCGCGTTGGACCTCGGTCCGTATCTGCTCGCGAAGCTTGTGGACGATGGCCTTGCCCTTCTCGGTACTGCTGCGGGTGCCGCCTTCGTCCTGGATAAAGAAATGTTCCGCGGGGCGTCCTGATTTCTCTGCCATTTCGGCGATGCGTGCAGGCTGGGTGTACTCACAGCCCAATCCCACGCTGAGTACGGCACCGACATTGGGGTGGCGGGCAAGGCTCAGCATCAAGCGGATGGCATAGGGGTTGTCGTAACAGCCCGGGAAGCCGATCACGTGCACATCCTCCTCATCGCGGCCGATGGCATGGGCGACGAAGCTGGCGCATTCGACCGTATAAATCACCAGGACGAGGTTGCGGATACCCTTTCGGCCGTCCGGGCGTAAATAGCCTTCCCAGGAATCAGACATATACAGGCTCCGTAGGCGCACCACTTTCGCCATCGAGGGTCTGGGAGCGTTCGTCGTAGTCGCTGCACAGGTTGTGTAGATGAACCCAGTGGCCCGCGGGAATATCCATGCTGGCGTACCCGATGCGGATGCCGTACTTGATCACGGAAGCCCCTTCCGGGATCGCAACCAGGCTGACCTTATGCCCTTCGCGAATCGTCTCGACGACCGTGACTTCGCCGGCTTTTACCCCGAGGACCCGGGTCGATCCCGGTTCAAGCGGATCCAGGGCCGTGGCCACATTGTCGTCCAGATGGATGATATACCCACTCATAGGTGCAGCCTAGCCCTAGCATGAGCGTTTGCCGAAGGCAATGCGCTCAATGTTGTTGTTGGCTCCTATCACATTTTAACATTTCAGGGCTGTCCCTCCCCGGGTTCCTCAGGGCTTTCGCAAGAGAAACTTCGAATAGACCCAATTGCGATCTTTGAAGAGGGTGTATACCTTGGAATCCTTTACCGCGGCAAAGTCGCGGAAGGCGGGACGCAGGATGCGGGGCACCATGTTGTTGATGGCTTCCTGCTTGGTCTCGGTGATGAGGTCCAGTGCGTGGAGGACCTGCGGCGTGATGTCGGTCTGGGATTCAATCTCGAACCCTGCCGCCTCGAACTGGCCTTCGAGTTTCTTCGCCAGGCCCACTTCGCGGAGGTCCGCCCAGGAAAAGAACCCTCCGGGTTTGAGGACGCGAAAGACTTCGCGGCAGAAAGCGTCCATGGAGCCGTAGCAGTGAGAGGATTCGACGTTCAGCACGACGTCGAAGGAGTCATCCCCGAAGCGAAGCGACTCCGCGTCGCCTTCTCGAAAGGTCAGGTTCTCCGCCCGGTAAATTTCTTTGCAGAAAGCGACCGCATTGGCAGAGTAGTCGAGCCCGGTAACCGAGTCCGGGCCAAGACAGCGAGCAACATAGTTTGCCCCGCCTCCCCGACCGGAACCCACCTCTAGAACTTTTCTTCCGGACAGGTCAACCGCGGTCGCGACATGGTGGTAGAGCTGGATGAAGTAGCGATCGGACTCATCCGCCTCCTTCAGTGGAAGCGGTTCTCCATCCGGATCGGCGAAGCCGTAGTTCATGAAGGTCCATTCCTGTTTTCGAATACGCCGGGCGAGAAACTGGTACCAGCACCGCCACAGCCTTCGTCTGATCTTCGGCGACCGTTCGGTGAGAAATCTAACAAAGGCCGATAGCATGATGCCGGGTCACTCGTAGGTGAAAAGCGTGGTGGCCCCGGTGTCCGTACCGCTCACCACCCGCACCAACAGGCGCTGAACCCTTCCGGGAAGTCGTGCTCGACGATTTCGGCGGCTTGCACGGCAATGGTCTGATAGAAGGCCATCAAGTTTAATAATAGTTCCTTTTGAAAATTTCATTTTCAGCGCCACAGTGAATGGGCCGGGGGCAAAGAGCTGCCCGACCGGGGTCT
>JAYGFS010000068.1:0-1929 GCA_046581765.1 Verrucomicrobiota bacterium | reverse complement strand
GCGTGTGTCCCATGCGCCCACGTGCTACCCTCCGCGGATGAAGACACCCTGGTATATACTCCTCCCGATCGCCTTCCTGGGTCCCGCCTGGATCAGTGCCGAGTCGCCCTACATCGACTTTAAGCAGCGCGTGAATACCTTTGCGGAAAAACTGGGGGACCTCCTCAAGTCCGAGTCGGATGAAACCCAGGGGGTGAAACCCGGAAAGACAACCATTTCAGCCATCCAGGTTTCCAAGCAACTCAAGCCAAAGCGCTCCCACAGGGTAAATTACCTCAAGCCGGAAAGCGCCACCCTGAGCGGAGCAGAACTTTATCGCAAGCGCCTGCCAAGCGTGGTCATGATCGGGAAGATCTATAAGTGCGATCGCTGCGATCGCTGGCATGCCAATATCGCGACGGGATTCGTTATCCATCGCGACGGGATTATTGTCACGAATTACCACGTGATTGAAACAGAAGATGCCGAGGATGCGATCGGGGTGCAAACGCACGACGGCAAAATCCATCGCGTCGAGAAGGTCCTCGCCAGCAGCCAGCAAAACGACCTCGCGATCTTGAAGATCGACGCGACGGATCTTCAGCCGGCACCCATTGCAGCCGGGGTCGATGTCGGCGAATCGGTCTCCGTCATCAGCCACCCCGTCAAACACCTCTTCACCTATACCGAGGGTACCGTCAGCGGGAAATCCAAGCGGCGTTACCGGAAAATGCTCCGCCCCCAATTGACCATCACCGCGGATTTCGCGAAGGGCTCAAGCGGGGCACCGATCTTTGATCAAACCGGCGCGGTGGTCGGCATCGTTCGCGCGACGGAAACCGTCTACTACGACGAGAATCAGGGCCACGACACGAATCCACAGATGGTCTGGAAATTCGCCATTCCCTCCGAGTGCCTGCTCGAGCTGATTGAATAGGCCGGGTATCCCGGCTTGCGCTTGTCCCTTGCCTTTCGCCGGGCGATCCTACACGGTAAACCCATGGACCATACGTGGAAATACCTCGCCCTGCCCGGCCTTGTCTTGCTCGCGGCCTGCCGGATAATTCCGCCGACACCGGGCGGGGAAGACGGCCTGCGCGTGCTCTGGGACCAGGGCACATTCACCGAGGGCCCGGTGGTTGACGAGGCGGGCACGGTCCTGTTTACCGACCTGCGACGCAACCTCATACGCCGCTACGACCCGCGCTCCGGGGAAACCACCATCTACCGGGAAAACTCGGGCTCGGCCAACGGCCTGGCCTTTGATCACGCGGGAAACCTCCTCGCCTGCGAAGGGGCCGACGGCGGACGACGACGCATCTCGATCACGGCCCGGGACGGGCAGGTGAAGACCCTGGTCGATCATTACCAGGGCAGGAAGTTCAACAGCCCGAATGACATCGCCGTCGCGCCGAACGGGGATATCTACTTCACCGACCCGCGCTACCGCGGACCGGAATCGGTCGACCTGGATTTCGAGGGGGTCTTCCTGGTTCGCGGCAACCAGGCCATCCTGGCGAGCAGGGACACGGAGCGCCCCAACGGCATTCTCGTTTCGGCCGACGGGCGCTCGGTCTTCGTTGCGGATAACAATAACCGCGAAGGCGGTGCCCGCACCCTGTTGAAATTCGCCATCGCGGCAGATGGAACCCTGGAGAACAAAGAGGTGTTGTACCGCTTCAGGAACGATCAGCGCGGCATCGACGGCATGGCCATGGATGCAGCCGGCCGCATTTACGCGGCCGCCGGGAGGGGCGAAGACGCGGGGATATACATCTTTACACAGGAGGGGCACCTGCGTGACTGCATCAAGGTCCCGGATCTCCCCACGAATTGCACCTTTGGCGGCCCCAAACGCCCCAACACCCTCTACATCACCGCCCAGGTCAAGGCCGAGGCCGACGGAGCCCCGCGATTCGGCTTGTTCCGTATTCGGCTCGGAAGCGGAGG
>JAYGFS010000598.1:0-6462 GCA_046581765.1 Verrucomicrobiota bacterium | reverse complement strand
TCCTTTGTATCGTTCAAAGACCTCCCGCTTAAATACTGCGCAGTAGGTGGGCAGGCTGCCGATACGCTGTCGGGACTGGTTCCCGAAGAACCCGTTAAATTCCGAGATGAACGACACCCAGCTCGCGAGGCCGGGGTTGCCGTTTTTCACGCAGCCCACGATGGCGACCTGCTCGGGGTGGCGTTCAAAGGAGGAGAGGATGTTGGTGAGATGCGCCTTGGGGACCATACAGTCGGCATCAAGGAAGGCGATGAGCTTGCTCCGGGCCATGGCTACCCCCAGGTTGCGTGCCTTTCCGGGGAGGGCCTTCTCCTCCAGGTGCTTGAGCCGGACTTCCGGGAAATGCTTTTCCACGTAGCGATGGGTGCCGTCATCGGAACTGTCGACCATGATCACCTCGGCGTTCTGGCCGTCGAGGGCCTCGCGCACACTGCGCAGGCAGCGCTCAATTGTGGCCATCCCGTTGTAGCAGGGAATGACGATCGAAACGTCCGGCCTTACACTGGTTTCCAAGTCAACCATGCCAGAGACTTAAATCCTCCGGGCTTGGGTGTCAATGGGTTGGATGGTCCGCGGCTGAATTCCGCGGGTATACCCACTCCGCAGGGAAAGCTTCCTTCCACGATTAACATTGACCCGTATCTACAATCCGCAACCATGGCAGCATGAAATGGTTCTGCATGTTTTTCCTGTGTATCACGACGCTTTCCGGCAAGGAGTTTTTCGACCCGGTCATCCGGCAGATGGAAGGGTTCACCGTCCACGTCGACCCGTCCCTGCTGGAGGACGCCGAAGGCGCGCGCATCCTCAAGATGCTCGATGCCCACCTGCTCAAGATTTCCGTCATCATGCCACCCGATCGCCTGGAGAAGCTCCGCACCTGTCCAATCTGGATCGAAAAAAATCACTCGGCACTCGGCGCCATGCAGTTTCATCCGTCCGTGGGATGGCTGAAGGGCCGGGGCTATGATCCCCGGCTCGAAAAAATGGTGCATATCCCCCGCGCAAAGGCCCTGGTCAGTGCCGGACAGATGCGCAAGCACCCCTGGGTCGTCCTGCATGAGCTGGCCCATGCCTATCACAAGCGGGTCGTGGGTCACGATCACGCGGGTATCCGGGATGCCTATGCCGCGGCAAAAAAGGAGGGGATTTACGAAAGTGTGCTCCTGTACACCGGGCGCAAGGTGCGCCATTACGGGTTGAACAATATCTACGAGTATTTTGCCGAAAGCACGGAAGCCTATTTTGCCCAGAACGACTTCTATCCTTTTGTCCGCGCCGAGTTAAAGGAACATGATCCCAGGATGTTCGCGGTGATGCAGGAGATCTGGGGGAAGCTGTAAGTCTTCCCTGTTTGGGTCATTCCGCTCCTGATAATGTATGACAGATTAATTGAATCCTGCTTGGATCGCCTTTCAACAACCGGGACGCCCTATGAAGAATGTACTGATCCTGCTATGCTCCTTCGCCACCATTCCCTTCGCTGCGCTGAGGCCTAATCTACTCTTTGTCATCGCCGACGATTGCACGCACAGGGACATCGGTTGCTACGGGGGCCAGGCACTCACCCCGAATATCGACCGGCTTGCCGTCGAGGGCATGCGCTTCACCCAGTGTTTCCAGGCTGCGCCCATGTGTTCGCCCACCCGGCACAACATCTACACCGGCCTCTATCCGGTCAAAAGCGGGGCCTATCCCAACCACACCTTCGCCAGGGACGGTACGAAGAGCGTGGTGCAGTACCTCAAGCCGCTGGGGTACCGCGTGGCCCTGAGTGGAAAGACCCACATCAAACCGAAAGAGGTGTTTCCCTTCGAATACAGTTCCAGGGGCAATAACCCTGACATGGATAAAATCGATGGGATGATGGCCGAGTGCAAGGCGGCGGATCAACCCTGGTGCCTGTTTGCCTGTTCCAATGAACCGCATTCGCCCTGGAACAAGGGTGACGCGTCACAATACGATGCGGCCTTGGTGGAACTGCCCCCGTATTTTGTCGATACACCGGAGACCCGTGGGGATTTCGTCAAGTACCTGGCGGAAATCACCTATTACGATAGCCAGGTGGGGGAACTCCTGGCCCTGCTCAAGAAGCACGGCGTGGCAAAGGATACCCTGGTCATCGTGACCAGCGAGCAGGGCTCCGCTTTCGCCTTTGCCAAGTGGACCTGTTACGACATGGGCCTCCAGAGTGCCTGCATCGCCCGCTGGCCGGGGAAGATCAAGCCGCACCAGACCAGCAACGCGCTGATCGAGTTTATCGATGTGCTGCCGACTTTCGTCGAGGCGGCTGGCGGTACGCCCGATCCGGTACTCGAGGGCCGTAGTCTCCTGCCGCTATTGCGTGGTGAAAGCACCCACCACAAGGATCATGTGTACGGGATCATGACAACCCGGGGGATCATCAACGGCTCTGACAGCTTCGGCATTCGCTCCGTGCGGAGCGATCGCTTCAAGCTCATCGTCAACCTGACGCCCGGGATCAAGTTCACCAATGCCTGCACGAAATCATCGACCTTCCAGTCCTGGGTGCGGAAGGCTGAATCCGGCGACACCGATGCCGCGGAGAAAGTGCGGCGTTATCACCATCGGCCCGCGGTTGAACTCTACGACGTGAAGAAGGACTGGTACGAGTGGAAGAACCTGGCGGATAACCCGGAATACGCTGAGGTCAAGGCCGCCTTGCAGGCCAGGCTTGCTGCCTGGATGGAGCAGCAGGGCGACCTAGGGCAGGCGACCGAGTTGGCGGCACGGGAGCACCAGGGCCGTAGCCGGAAGAAAAAAGCCGCGACAAAAAAGGAAACAAAGCGCTAGGCGTGCCCCTGGTCGCCCGGATGCGAGGAATACTCAGGCATACGTTTCCACTGAATCGCAGGTGCAGATCAGGTTGCGATCACCCGCCACGTTGTCGATCCGGCTTACCGTCGGCCAGAACTTGCGGGCATGGCTCCAGGGTGCGGGGAATGCGGCCTTCTCCCGTCCGTAGGGATAAGCCCAGTCATCTGAAACCACGATGGCCTGTGTATGTGGCGCATTTTTCAACACGTTGTTGTCCGAGTCCGCTTCTCCGGTCTCGATTTCCCTGATCTCCTCGCGAATCGCAATCATCGCATCGCAAAAACGATCCAATTCTTCCTTCGATTCACTTTCGGTTGGCTCAATCATCAGGGTACCCGGCACCGGCCAGGACATGGTCGGGGCGTGGAAGCCGTAATCCATCAGCCGCTTGGCGATATCTTCCACGTCGATATTCACCGCTGCTTTTAAGGGCCGGCAATCGATGATACACTCGTGGGCGACCAGGCCCGAGGCGCCCTTGTACAGCACGGGAAAGTGGGGATCCAGCCGCTGGGCAATGTAATTGGCATTGAGAATGGCCAGCTGGGTGGCTTTTTTCAGTCCCGCCGTCCCCATCATCGCGATGTAGATGTAGGAGATCGGCAATATGGCACCACTTCCGTAAGGTGTTTCGGATACCGGACCGACCGCGGTCGGGCTTGTATCGGTATGCGGATGACCGGGCAGGAAAGGTGTCAAGTGCTCCACCACGCCGATGGGTCCCATGCCGGGTCCGCCGCCGCCGTGCGGAATACAGAAGGTCTTGTGCAGGTTCAAGTGGCAGACATCGGCGCCAAAGTCACCCGGTCGGCAGAGGCCCACCATGGCATTCATGTTCGCCCCGTCGAGGTATACCTGGCCACCGCACTCGTGAATGATGTCACAGATGCGGCGGATGGTGGCCTCGAAAACGCCGTGGGTCGAGGGATAGGTAATCATCAGTCCCGCGAGGCTTTCCTTGTGATCAGCCGCTTGTTTTTCCAGGTCGGCGAGGTCGATATTGCCATCGCTGTCGCATTCGACCGGCACCACCTGTAAGCCTGCCATGACGGCGGAAGCCGGGTTGGTCCCGTGGGCCGATTTAGGGATCAGGCAGATGCGGCGCTGGCCTTCCCCGCGGCTCTCATGGTAGCTGCGGATGGCCATCAGGCCTGCGAATTCACCCTGTGACCCGGCGTTAGGCTGCAGTGACACGCGATGAAAACCGGTGATCTCCGACAACCAGTCGTCGAGCTGGCCGAGCAGTCTGTCATAGCCCCGGACCTGGTCGAGTGGTGCAAAGGGGTGGAGGCTGGCGAAGCCGGGCCAGGTAACGGGGCTCATCTCCGCCACGGCGTTCAGCTTCATGGTACAAGAGCCGAGCGGGATCATGGAGTCGGTCAGGCCGATGTCCCGTTGCTGGAGCAGGTCGAGAAAACGCATCATCTCGGTTTCGGAGTGGAAGCGATTGAACACGGGTTGGCCCAGGTAGTTCGTGGGACGGTGGGATTCGGTCGGCATACGCGGTTCGGTTTGCTCCAGGCGGGCGGACAAATCCTCGCCTTCGAGCTTGATGTCGAGGGTCCATAGCAGGTCGGCCAGGTCCTGGAGGGTTACGGATTCATCCAGGGCGATACCGGTTGAGCCGTCCGGGTAATAGCGGAAGTTGATGCCGATCGCATCAGCGGCGGACCGGATTTCATCCTGCCTGCGCGGACCGCCGGAGAGGGAGAGGGTATCGAAGACCTGCCTGGAGACGAGTTGATAGCCAGCGGCCTCGGCTTGATCCGCTACCAGGCTGGTTAGCAGGTGCGCATTCAAAGCGATTTGCCGTAGTCGTTTAGGTCCGTGATAGATCGCATAAAAGGCCGCTACCATGGCGGGCAGGGCCTGCGCGGTGCAGATGTTGCTTGTCGCCTTGTCGCGGCGAATGTGTTGTTCGCGTGTCTGGAGTGCCAACCGGAAGGCCGGGTGGCCGTGTGCATCGACTGATATGCCAACGATGCGACCGGGAACCTGGCGTTGGAATTCCCTTGTCACCGCGATATACCCCGCATGCGGTCCGCCCAAGCCCATGGGCATGCCGAATCGCTGGGTGTTGCCAACGACGATATCCGCACCAAAGCTCCCGGGTGCGGGGAGTACGAGCAGTGAAAGAATATCCGCTGCCACGATGACCGTAACGTTCTGCGCATGTGCCTGGTCACAGAAGCCCTGGTAGTCATGCACGCTCCCTTGTGTGTCCGGGTATTGGACGAGGGCGCCGAAGACCTGTTCGCCGAACCCGGTTTCCTGGAAATCTCCGATGACCACCTTGAGGTCGAGTGGCTTGGCTCGCGTCTTGATGACCTGGATCGTTTGCGGATGCACCTGCTCGTCAACGAAGAATACGTTGCGGGGATCCTTTCGCTTCAGCATTCGATGCGCGAGCGTCATCCCTTCAGCGGCGGCGGTACTTTCGTCGAGCAAGGAGGCATTGGCGAGCGCCATGCCGGTCAAGTCGGTGATCATGGTTTGAAAATGCAGCAGGACCTCCAGTCGTCCTTGCGCGATCTCTGCCTGGTACGGGGTGTACGGCGTATACCACTGCGGATTTTCCAGCACGTTGCGCAGGATTACCTTGGGGGTGTTACAGGCATGGTAGCCCTGGCCGATATAGCTGCGGCACACCTGGTTTTCCTCTGCGATAGCCTGGAGTTGTTTCGTCGCCTCGGCTTCGCTCAGTGCCGGGGGAAGGTCCAATTCATGGGTGAGACGGATATCCGCAGGAATGGCGGCATCGACCAGGCCATCAAGGCTGGTCTGGCCAATGGTTTCCAGCATGGAGGGAAGGTCTTCATCACGGGGACCGATATGGCGATCGGCAAAGCTGTCCGCATCGCGATAGAGGGTATTCCGGGTACGTACGTTGCTCATGCTTCGGCTCCGCTACTTCCGGGATGTATTAGATGATTGACCAGGCGATGCAAGCCCTGTGGTGGGTCACTATACCCGCAGGCTTTTTTGGGCAACCCGGGGGGACTTTTCGGTTTCCCATCTCGCTTAATCATTTCTCGATGGGGGGAGAAATCGCCAGACACCCGCTCGGCTATCTATGCTTTCTTGTTCAAAAACCAGGTAATCGGTGCGGTATTTTTGTGGCATATCTGTCACCCGGGCCTGACCCGCGCGGAGTTGTTTGTAGCCGATATCCACGCCATTTTTTTCGGCATAAACCAGCTCATAGCCATGGTCGTCGACGTGGTTGGTGAACTCCAGGTCAAGCAGGTGTTTATACACCCATATTTGCAGGGCATTGCGACTGATGCCGGAAAGATTGAGCAGTTCATGTGCTGGACAGCCGGTTGCCGCGACAAAAGCCGTTGCGCCTGGGCTGCCCGGCCGGGGCGGAGCCTGTATTCCCGCGATGCGCACGACCTTCTCGACGGCCGTACGGTTAGATACTACGCGAATCGTGTCTCCAGAGATGACCCCCATGCACTTGTAGAAATTGAGTGAACTCTTGGCCTCGTAGCGTATGTGATTGATATAGGGGGCCAGTCCGCGGGTGAGGAAGCCGATTACCGCGACCGTGACGACAAAAAATAAAATGATGAACGTACGGCCGGCTCGCTTGGAGAGTGGGTTGTACCTGTAGCCCCTTGG
>JAYGFS010000520.1:0-2210 GCA_046581765.1 Verrucomicrobiota bacterium | reverse complement strand
GCGATGAAGTGAACCAGGCCACCTCGTCGATCCGTCCCTCGAAGGGAAGATCGCCGCCGAACCGCCAAGGCCCCGTCAGGTTACCGGAAAAATCTGCCCGAATCTCGGGTTCCGGATGGCCGTCGAGGTAAAGATCGAGGCTGGAACCGTCGTGTGAGACCATGACCTGGTGCCAGTTCCGCAGGCCGAGTTCCGTGGTGCCCGTGAACTCCTTTTCTCCGGCCTGAAGCATCAAGCACCCACGGGAATCCCCATCCGCCTTGCCCCCGATGCGCAACGTGAAGGACTCGCCCTGGGCGACGAGGTCTCCCGTGTTGTCCCGCACCGCGCCCGACATTCCGTTCCAAAACCAGAAGGACAAGCTACGGGCATCCGGCACGTTTGCGGAAACGGTGCCGCCTGCCAGTTGCAAGGAAGCATTCCTCGAGTCCCCGGAAAACGATTCGTGATCCGGACCGGGAAGATGATAGGCCACCACACCGTCGATTTTTCCCGAGCGATCATTGCCGGAAGCATCCGCCAATCGACCGCCCTCGAATTCCTCGCACCGCCAATAGGCCAAGGGCTTCTGAGCCAAGACAGCCTTGGCGTAAGTGCCATGGGTCGTTGCAGGGCCGCGGCGCGGTTTCCCGGCCAAGGTCTCCAGGGAACTGAGCAGGGCCTCCACGATCTTCGCTTCCGCTCCGACCTCGAGCCCGGCGGTGCGGGCCGGCCAGGTGGTGTAGCCCCCGAGGGCATGCTGGGCGGGTGGCGGAATATACCCGCCCGCCCCGTTGGCCAGCTCGATGTTGAAGGTGGCGGGGAAGGGGCTCCGGGCCTTGAGTTTCAAGCCCGTGATCGCATAGACCTCGTTGGGGAGGGTGGTGATGGCGAGGTCGCCGATTCGCAGGGCCTGCAAGACCAGTTTCTCGGTCGGGTTCTCGTGGATGAAGCGGGCCTGCTCCGCATAGACCTCGGGTCGGTTTTTCGGTCGACGGCCCTTCATCGCGGCGAGCAGCTCGTCCGCCCAGGCGAGGCGCTCCGCATCGGGTAAGCGGCGCGACAAGGTGATGACCTTCTGCTCCATGGCCAGAGGCGGATCGTCCTGGTAGTGGATCTCTTCCAAGGCCTGGGCCGCGAGTTGAACCAGTCCATCCGTATACCGGGAGGCATTGGATCCCTTGTTGGGCTTGCCATAATCCATCCAGTGCAGGTCGCCGCTGGTCCCCTGGGACATCGCGCAGACCGGCGCCCGGCCGTCAGATTCCAGGCCGGTGGCCAAGCGCTCGGCGAAGAGTCCGAAATAATCAGCGGGCCCGGAGCCTCCGAAATAATGCATCGAGAAGTTGGCGAGCACCCCGAGGGGTTTTCCATCAGCCGTTTGAATGGAAATTACGGAGAGTTCATCGTCGACGGGACCGGATGGCCCGACGTAGGACGGGTTTTGGTAGCCCGGATGCATCATGGCCCGGACGGTCCTTTTGCCAAAGGGGTCGACCTGCATGCGGTCCGGCCGGGTGATCCAGCGACGGCAATGGGTGAATCCGGGAGCCCGCACCTGGTTCCATCCAATGCGGGCAGGTTCCAGCCTGGCGTGGGCCTGACGGATGCCCTCGGCAATTTTGGGTGGAAGGAACTTGGTGTAGGCAGGATCGGCCATGGTGCCGAGGCAGAAGTTCATCACGCTCGGAGCGCTGTGGGTATGGGTCGCGGCGATGAGGATTCGATCGGTTGGGATGCCGGTGGCTTTAGAAGCCAAGACCTTGGCCTGTTCGCAGACGGGTCTCGGTATCATGCAACTGTCGACGATGGCGATCGCAATGCTCACCTCGCCTCGCTGGAGAACGAAGCACCGGGCCTTGAGATCCCCCGGATTCATCTTCCCGCGCCTCCGCTCCGTGAACCCTCCGCTGACCAGGAGTGAGTCAAAGGAACCCGTTATGTCCTGCACATAGGCCCCGGCCCGCAGGGATGGTTCCGCGCCATAAGCGAGGGAGGAAAAACCCAGCCACAAGCCCAGCATGCCGCGCAAAGCCAAACGAGCGAGGTGGGGGAAGAATCGAGGGGTACTCATGGAAATGGAGGATTATTCCTTCGGCGCCACCTTGAAGTGATGGAGGACGTTCTTGACCAGCTTGCTCAACGATTCGTCGTGATACATGCCCCATGCGGTGGCAATCGACCCGGTGTGAAAAACCCGCCCGCCCTGGGGCCGTTCCCAATAGATGATC
>JAYGFS010000511.1:0-4222 GCA_046581765.1 Verrucomicrobiota bacterium | reverse complement strand
CCGGGCGCATTATATACTCGACGCTTTCATTATCGGTATTGCTGCGCCAGGCATTCCCGGGATGTGCCTCGCTGAAGGGGTGGCCGGTTCCCTCGCTGCCGCCGGAGATCCCGCCATCGGGCCACTGGGTCTCCAGGTAGTAGCGCAACAGGAAGGCGGCTTCATCAAGGATGTCCGGGAGACCATTGCCCGATTCCGGGATGATAAACTGCCGGTCAATGAAGGCTTCCGGGTTCATCTCGTAGACCCGGCAGAGCTCACGCGCGATGGGGATGTGGATGGGCCGCCGATCGTAGTCTGCCGCATCGTGATAGCCACCCCGCACCGTCCGGTATCGCAGTGTCCCGTCCGCCTTGCTCCGCTTGATAAATTCGGCGATGCCCTTGAAATCGAGCGGCCGACCGTACTCGGGATAAACGCCGATCTTCACGTGCTGCCGACATACATTGCGGGTCCAGGGCGTGTGCTCCTTCTCGAGGGCAATCCCGCAGCGGGCATGGTAGAGAACGCGGATGCTGCTGAAGAGTGGCTCCGCCATCACCTCGGCGCCTATGCGGAAAGAATAGGAGCGACCGATCCCGGGAATGCTGATGCAGTAGGATCCAGGCTTCTCAAGGCCGGCGAAATCGAGGCCGTAGACATTCTCCCCGGAGAAATCCTGCTTGTAGGCGCCCTCGTTCTTCTGCCCCGCCCGGTGACGCAGCTTTGCCTTGCCCGTGAATGCCACCTGGCCGGTCTCCAGGTCAATGACCGAAAAATCGTTCACCCTGAGCTCGAGCGCCCCGCCGGTGCCGAGCCACCTGCCCACGTAGGCCAGGCGGATCTTCGCATCCGGCAGGTAACCGACCTGGTTCACCTTGATCGCATGGGACAGGACTGTTCTCGCGGACCACTTGAAGCTGGCGTCGGTGTCGCGGTGGCCAATCCCCTTCGACCTGAAGGTGTAGGTTTCACCTTCGACCATGGGCCTCGACAGCTTTACGTAGATTACCCCGAGGAGCGTAGCCGGCAGGTAGGGTTCCGGCACATGCCCCATGTGGTGCAACTTGACGAAGCGGCCCAGCACCTTGTGGCCGACGAGCGGACGGCCGTTCTCCAGGATCGTGAAGCTGGATGGATCGTCAAGGCGGCCGGACAAGGTCCTCCCCTCCTGGTAATAGACGAAACCCACGGTATCGGCACTGAGCACCTGGAGCGACTCGTTGCGCACCAGCGTGTCATGCCGGCCCAGGGTCAGGACCTTGCCGAAGCCATAGGGTTCGGCCCCGGCGACACTCGCCGCCAACAGCAACACCGGGAACACCGGGAACACCGCGATCGATCTCATGGCGGCAGTGTAGGAAAAAATGCAGCAAGTTGAAACCCTGGAATCACCCGGCAAACCTGGACGCGACCGGGCACGGTCCTGGTCGCACAGGGGTCGGCACTGAAGATTTAACCCAAATACCATCGTCAGCCCGGTGAATTCTGCTACCCTCCTCCCAACCATAAAACGGTCGCATTCTGCTTTTCCGCTGCGTAGTATGAAATACCGATCCCCTATCGTGCTGCTCTCCTGTCCCGCCGCCCCTACGGGTCCTTCCCCCGCATCATGAAACTCGCCCTGCTGTCCGATGCCCACGGAAACGCACCCGCCTTGCGGGCCTGCCTCGCGGCCGCCGAGCGATGCCACCCCGACACCCGCTACTTCCTCGGCGATGCCGTGGGCTACATGCCCGGCGGGGCCGAGGTGATCGATGCCCTCGAGGCCGCCGGTTACCTCTGCCAGCAGGGCAATCACGAAGCCATGCTCCTGCGGGGAGGAAAGCGTGCTGAAGCAGGGGAGGAGGTTTACCGGCTGCAGGCCGCCGCTTACGATAACGGGGTCCGCGACCGGCTGCAGGCCTGGCCCACCCGCCGAACGCTTGAGGTCGACGGACGCAGGATCCTCCTGGTGCACGGCTCCCCCGACGACGCGCTCTGGGGGGGTGTCTACCCCGATACCGACCTCGCGCCCTGGGACGACCTGGCCTATGACGCGGTGTTCATGGCCCACACCCACCGGCCCTTCGTAACCCAGCGTGGCGAAACCCTGTTCTGCAACACCGGCAGCACCGGGCTCCCCCGGGACCAGGGGGATGCCTGCTCTTTTGCCCTCTACGACAGCGGGGACCACGCGGCCCGGGTTTACCGGGTCCCCATGCCCACCGAGGCCGTCCTGGACGCCTACGGAGAGCACATCCACCCGAGTGTGCGCGAGGTCCTCGAGCGACGCACTGACCCGTACCCCGGCGAAGCGGCCCCATGAGCGCCGCCAGGCAAACCACGGTCCTGGTCACCGGCGTCGGGGGCGGTGCCATCGGGGCCCAGGTCTACAAGGCCCTCCGCCTCGCCGAGCGGACCCCGTACCGGATCGTGGCCGCCGATATAACGGCACAGAGTTGGGGTTTCCCGGACGCCGATGAGACGGTCGTCCTGCCCCGCGCCACCCATGCGGACTACCTCGGGGCCCTGCTGGAGGCCTGTGAGCGGTACGAGGTGGCCGCCGTCTTCCCCGGTTCCGAACCCGAGCTCCCGGTGCTGGCCGCCCAGCGCGCGGCCTTCACCGAGCGAAACATCCTCCTGGCCGTCCAGCCCGAGGCGGTCCTCAATACCTGCCTGGACAAGGTCACCACGACCCAGGCCCTGGCGGCGGCGGGCTTCCCCGTGGTCCCCACCCGCCGCATTGCATCGGTAGACGAGGCCATGGACTGGGCCCCCGCACACCTGCCGGTGGTCCTCAAGCCGGCCACGGGCGGTGGCGGCTCGACGGGTGTTGTCATTGCCCAGACACGCGGCGAGCTGGAGGCCCTGGCCGGCCTCCTGCTTGCCGACGGACACGACCTGATGGCCCAGGCCTACATCGGCACCCCGGGTGACGAGTACACCGTGGGCGTCCTCTGCGACCTCGACGGGGAGCTGATCAACAGCATCGGCATCCACCGGGACCTCGACTCCGCCCTGTCGCGTCGGCTCCGGGTCGCCAACCGCTGTGTCACCGAGCGGCCCGAGCTCGGCCCCCACCTCGTCATCAGCAGCGGCATCTCCCAGGGCCATGCCGGCCGCTACCCCGACATCACGGGACCCTGCGAGGCCATGGCAAAGGCCCTGGGTGCGGCGGGGCCCATCAATCTCCAGGTACGTGTCCATGCCGGATCGGTCTACGTCTTCGAGGTCAACCCGCGCTTCTCGGGGACCACCTCGCTTCGCGCCATGGTGGGCTACAACGAGCCCGATGTCCTGGTGCGACACCACATCCTGGGGGAGACGATACCCCGCCACTTTCCCTACCGGGAAGGAACCATCCTGCGGGGGCTCTGCGAACGCTTGATGCCCTAAGCGGGTGGGGCGCGCGACCGAAAAATCCCCTGGTGAAAAAGGTCGTGCATCCGGCCGGCACAGCATAGGGGTTTTATCGCCTTCGTCCTTGCGGGCCAAGCGGTTGCACCGGCTTAGCGGATGAGGATCACCAAAGGATCATGGCTATCGCACGTCTAAGCCCATCCATCGACCGGCTCTGCCTGAGAGTCCTCCATCCCGCCGCCTGCCTCGTTCTCGCGGCAGCGGGTCATGCCGCCCATGCCCACGAGTGGCACCGGCAGGACACTGGAACGGGGCCGCGGGCATCCGATGCCGTGTTCGCGATCCCGGCGGAGGCCGGGCCGGCACCGGCCAACGCCACCGCGGTCGCCGAGCGGGCGGAGGCCTTCTCCGCCTTTCACCCGCTCGTGCGCGTCCGCTGGGATGACGACTGGTTCTACGTGGAATCCGACGGCATGCCCAATCACGACATGATGACGGGCATTACCAGTTGGCAACAGCAGGTCGGGGTGCCCCAGTATTACTATGGAGACAACGCCTGGCATATCCCCCTCAACCCGCAGCTTTCCGACAACCCTATTTCAAGCGATAACAACCTCTTCCGGGGCGCCATCGCGCTCGCGGTCAATGGGGTGCCGATATTCAATGCCCTGAACAACCGCGGGGAAGACGCGTTCCTCTTCGGTGAACTCGACCAGTGGGGCGGCCATGCGGGGCGGGCGGATGATTATCACTACCATGCGGCGCCGACCAACCTGCAGGACATCGTGGGCGTGGACCAACCCATCGCCTTCGCGCTTGATGGATACCCACTCTATGGCCTTCGCGAGCCCAACGGCTCGGCGGTCACCGGGCTCGACGCATACAACGGCCACCTCGACGG
>JAYGFS010000597.1:0-11421 GCA_046581765.1 Verrucomicrobiota bacterium | reverse complement strand
ACCCGGGCATCCGTGTTCAGGAAGGCCGGCGAGGACCAGGTCTGGCCACCGTCGGTGGAGTGGGCCGCGTAAAGGTCCAGGTCCGTCCCGGTTTCGTTATCGTTACTGGAGGACCAGACCGTGACCAGTCGTGTGCCGTCGGTGGCGATGGTCGGCATCTGGTCGACCCCCAGATCTGTGGTCGCGTCGGTATTGAGCGCTTGTACGGATAAGTAACCGATTTGGGAAAAACACGGGGCGGCACCCCCGAACAAAAGACCGCATGCCAAGGCGACCGAACAGAGGCGCAAGCGCACCAAGCGAAAATTGACTCCATGATAACACATAAGCCATCCCCTTCGATGAGGACGGCGGCAACTATGCGTATCTCTCGTGGGGAAAGCAAGCATGCAGCTGTAGCCTTCCCGCCGGCCGCATCAAGGCTTGTACATCCTGATTTCCCCCGGTAATACAGGGCTATGAACAAGAATACGGAGGCTTTTCTCGAAGATCTGCTCAATGCCATCGGCCCATCCGGCTACGAGGCCGAGCCCGTACAGGTCTGGGATGCCCGGGCAAAAACCTTTGCCGATTCGGTCACCCGTGACCTGCACGGCAATACCGATGCCGTGATCAACACCGGGGGAAATCCCCGCGTGATGCTCGCCGGGCACATTGATGAGATCGGGTTCATCGTCACCCACATCGACGATAACGGCTTCCTGGCCTTCGACGCGATCGGGGGATGGGATCCCCAGATCGCCCAGGGCCAACGCGTGCATATCCGTGGGCGGAAAGGCCGCCTGACCGGGGTCATCGGCAAGAAACCCATTCACCTGCTGGACAGTAGTTCGCGCAGCAAGGTGGTGAAGCTCGATGAGATGTGGCTGGATATTGGTGCCCCTAACAAGAAAGCCGCCGAGAAACTGGTCGCCATCGGTGACCCGGCGGTACTCGCCTACCGGTACGAAAAACTGAACAAGCAGCTCGCCGTGAGCAAGGCCTTCGACAACCGCGCAGGCGCCTTCGTGATCCTCGAAGCCGCACGGCAACTCTCCGGGCTGGAACCAAAGGCCGAAATCCACGCGGTGGCGACCGTCCAGGAAGAAATCGGCCTGCGCGGGGCACAAACCTCGGCCCACGGGATCAAGCCCGACATCGGCATCGCCGTCGATGTGACCTTCGCCACGGACCACCCCGGCATGAGCGATGCGACCAAGGCCTGGAACAACTGCAAGCTCGGCGGCGGCCCGGTGATCACCCGGGGGCCGAACGTGAATCCCGCCTTGTTTGACCTGCTGGTAAAAACGGCTGAAGAAGAGAAGATCCCGTATCAGCTCAACGCCGAAGGCCGCGGCACGGGAACCGACGCGAATGCCCTGCAAACCAGCGGGGCTGGCACCGCCGCCGCCTTGATCAGCGTGCCGAATCGTTACATGCACAGCCCGGTCGAAATGTGCAACCTCGACGACCTGCAACATTGCGCGAAGCTTATGGCACAAACGGTTGCACGGATCGAAAGCGCCGAGCAGTTTATCCCGTTCTAATGGCCATGCCCGCACGGGGCCGGGTTCATGTTTTTGCGGGCCAGGGCTCGCTTCCTGTTTGTCCAGGACCGCTCAGGCACATGCTCCCCACGCGCTGCGGAACGAACTACTCCAGCCCCACCAGCATGTCAAAGCCCGGCAAGTCTTCTGCCAGGATCACGGCCAGGCTTTTTGAATCTCGCGCCACGCGTGCCTCTGCCCGCGCGGCATGTCGCAGCGCACGTAATTGCTCCAGTTCCGGCGGCCCTTCCAGCCCCGTGCTTTTCAGCATTTCATCGCCCGCGGAAATCATCGCCTTGGCCGTCACCAGGTCGAACAAGGCCTCATCCATCTCGTGGCGCATCTCGCGTTGTTCATTGAGCAGGCGAAGGATGCGTAATTTATGTCCATGGATCGTCGGGACCAGCACGTGTACCTGCTCCTCCATGGCCTGAATGCGCAGCTGGTGCTCTTCCACCTGCTGGTGGAGCTCCTGGAAGGCCAATACGTTGCGCGTGTAGACCGGGTCCTGGCGGATGACATCGATTGCCCACCCCTTTGATCTCAAGCGATCGATTTGCGTTTTTGTTTCCCTGGCCGCCTGGTATTTCAACTCTTCCAACTGGGTTAACTGCCGGGTCGAATCGTGGATCTTGTGGATCTGTTTTTGCTGCTGGACGATCAACTTAACCAGGACCTTCTTGTAGGTCTTGATTTTTGCATTGCGTCGATCCAGTGCCTTGAACAGACGCGTTCGCAACTTCCTTGAGTCCCTTGTGAACACGTCATGATCACCGCTTAGAAAACGTAACACGTCCTTAACCAACCCGGTGATCCGACCGGGCACTTGCATCAGGAAAGCCATCATAGAAACTTGCAATACTTTTGCCCCTCCCTTACATTCATCTACATCGTCGAAGTAATAAACAAAATCTTATGACAAAAGTCGCCAACTGCCTGTTCCTTACCTTTGTTTCCTTCTTCATGGTTTTCAGCTTTACCGGCTGTGACCTGACCACCAGTTCAGGTGCCATCTCACCCGAGCTGGACCAGGTGGTCCAGGAGAGATTGGCCGGCTTGGAGGAACAGGCGACCGCCGCCAAAAGTTCCTCGTCCTCTTCCTCCTCTTCTTCCAGCAGCTCCAGCGGCGGAGGAAGTGGCGGGTTTCTCTGGAAACCCGTCTCGGAAGGCAATGGCAAATTGGTCATCCTGCTGCCGAGCAGCCTGCGCGGAGAGGTCTCCGGTTGCAGCATCAGTGGCAGCTTTGGTTCGGAAAACGGATCCTTTGCCGGGGACACCCATAACGGGAGGCGTCCGCATTACCGCTTTTCCAAGTCGGGCGGAAGCTATGGAACCAATATCCGGGTAACCGCCCGAACCACCTCGGGGACAAAGACCTGGACCGTCCCGAACGGCTCCTCACGTTATACGCAGTAAGCGCCTTAACCCCGCTCTCACCTTATTAAGCGCGCACCCCAAGGCGGGCTGTTTTTTTGTTGGGGCTTTCGCCCCGCTTCCTTATACAGGCTACCTATGTCCTTGTGGATGCTATTCACCACCTCCTTCCTGGTCGGGTTTTCCGGCGCAATGATGCCGGGACCGATGTTAACCGCGACGATCAGTGAATCCCTGCGTCGCGGGTTCAGGGCCGGCCCCTTGATCGTACTCGGGCACGGGTTGATCGAGGGGGCCCTGGTCATCGCCCTCGCGGCGGGGGTTGGTCCTTTTCTCGCCGCACCCGGGGTGACGCGTATCATTGCCCTCGTCGGCGGCAGTGTACTCATCCTCATGGGGCTTCATATGGCCTTCCAGGGCCGGAAACTGCACCTGGACATACCGGCCAAGGACCCCATCACAGACGTGGCGAGTCCCGTGCTCGCCGGCATCTGGACCTCGGCCTCGAATCCTTACTTCTTCATCTGGTGGGCGACCATCGGCTTGAGTTTCATCACGGACGCGCGGCCATCCGGCGCCCATGCCGTCGGCGTGTTTTATGCCGGGCACATTCTTTCCGACCTCGTCTGGTTCAGCTTCATCGCGTGGATGGCGGCCAAGGGGCGACGCTTTTTACCCGACCGCGTTTTCCGCAGCCTGGTCATGGTGTGCGGGCTCAGCCTGGTCGGCCTGGGAGCCTGGTTTATCCTGGCTTGACCCGGCCAGGGGGATCCGGGGTATGCAAGCCGGGCGGTCTTGAAAAACGAAGGATCACCGCTCCGCCAGGAACCTATCCACGCGCTCCTGTTCCCGCTTGATCAGGGCAAAGCGTTGCCGCATCACGTCCCGGACCTTGTTGATTTCCCGCTCGATCCCCTGGCTGCGGCGGGCCTCGTCCATGAAGAAGGTTTCGCCCTCGCGAAACAGGTTTTCGTCGCGACCGGCGACCATCCAGGTATGCCCGCAGATGTAGTGCTCGGGCACCTTGACCTTGATCGCGTCGAAGTGCTGCCGATACCACTCGAAGATCCGTTTGCGCTGTCCTCGCATGCCGGAACCGTTCCGGGTGAAGGCACCCCATTCCTGTGGCCTCACTTTTTCGGTCAGCGAATAGCCGAGGGCCTGGTCCTTGATGGCCGGGTCCTCGAAGGAGGCCAGTCCGTTTTTCAAATACTGCCGGTGCACGGGATTCTCGGTCGATTCAAAGGCCCCGCGGTATCGATCGTAGAGGGCCTGGTCCCCCTCGAGTGCGGCCAGGCGAATCCATACCGCGGCCAGGTCGGCGTTGACCGCACCCGCTTCGTCCAGGAAACGCTCGGCCTCCCTGCGCGCCTGCCTGAGGATGGATGTATGGCGACCCACTTGCCCCAGCAGGCCGATCAGCCTGGCCCGGGTCGTGATCGTGAAGGCTGTTTCGTTTTCCGCCGGCAGGCGACCAATCCGTTTCATCCCGGGACCCAGGACATCCCGTACGAATGCGGCAACGTTTGTCCGGTTGCCGTCATGGATAAAGTCCCGGGTGAAATCCTCCAGCTTGCCCGCCAGGTCGGTGAGGACCTCCGGCGCCGGATCGCGCTTGAAGTCCTGCAGCGCCTTCAAGTAGCTGTCCGATAATATGCCGCCCCCGTGAAGCTGGGCGGCCAGGTTGTCGAGGTAATCCAGGCGCTCGCGCACCGAGAGGTGTTTGATCCGCCGACCCGGGAGTTCCGCGAGCTTGTCGCCTTCCAGGGTCCAGAGATAGTAGCCGCGGGCATCCGCGTTCGGGTAAAAGGCCCCGCGCTGCATCAGCGAAATCGGGACCTCCAGGTTCACGTATTGCTCGCGCCGGCTAAGCAGGACCCGCTGGGTGAAATCCTGCCGGCCGGTGGAATAGCGGATGACCACCGGGATGGTCCAGGTGGTGTCGTACGCCCTTTCATCGCTCAGCATGACGTAGCGCTGCTGGCTAAGCTTTAGTTGATTATCGCTCACGCGCTCGATTTTCACCAGGGGAACGCCCGGCTGGGTGGTGAACGCCTTCATCACCTCGTTCACGCCCTCTGCGCCGACATCCTCCATGGCCGCAGCGAGATCAAAGGCGTCCGCGTTGCCCCATTGGTGGGCTTCCATGTACTGCCGAATGCCCGCACGGAAGGCCTCCGCACCCATCCAGTTCTCGAGCATGCCGAGAATCGCACCCCCCTTGCTGTAGGAAAGCGAATCAAACAGCAGGGTCTTGTCATAGGCCCCGTCCACCTCGCGTCGAATCATCTTCGCCGAGGCGAGCATATCCGCCTGCATCGCCCTGCGCCGGCTCCGGAGATCGGCGGTTTGCAGGTCGAATTCCGGGTAGACTTCCTGTGCAACCTTGCGCGCCATCCAGGTCGCGAAGGACTCGTTCAGCCAGATGTCATTCCACCAGCGGGGCGTCACCAGGTTGCCAAACCACATGTGGGCCAGCTCGTGGGTGATGGTCATGGCCGCCGCGCGCTGCTTGGCGATGGCGACGTTATCCGCGTCGAGCAGCAGCACCGAGTCCCGGTAGGTGACCAGCCCCGGGTTTTCCATCGCGCCAAAATTGAATTCCGGCACCGCGATTTGATCAAGCTTCTCGTACGGGTAGGCGATGCTGAAATAGTCCTCGAGCGGCTGGAGCACCCGGGGCGTCATCTTTGCCGCGAGCCCGGTTCGCCCCGACTGGCCCCTTGGCACGAGGATGCGCCCGGGCACGCTCATGCCCTCGACCGGGGTCTGTTCAAAGGGACCGACCGCAAAGGCGACGAGGTACGATGGCATCGGGGGGGATTGCTTGAAGCGGAAGCGCCTCCTGCCCTCGACGGTTTCCTCCCCGGCCAGGGGCATATTAGCGACCGCCATGACGTTGGTGGGAACGCTCAGCTCCAGCGTCCAGGGAATCTTGAAGCCGGGCTCGTCAAAACAGGGGAAGGCCCGCCGGGCAAATTCGGGTTCCATTTGCGTGAACAGGTAGGCCTCGCCCCCGTAGACCACCTTGTACAAACCGGTGCCGCGTCGTTCATAGGGACGTTCAAAGGCCAGGCGCAGGGTATATTTTCCCCGCGGGAGTTCCTCCGTGAAGTCGGCCCTGACCAGGTCGTTGTCGTTCGTGGTGAGGTTGACGGCCCACTCCGTTTCGCCCTGCTTGAGATCCTGGATCAGGATAGTGCAGCCGTTCGCGTGGAACCAGACCGAGGAGCTCGCCTGGCGAAGGTGCAGCAGGATCTCCACCATCCCCGAGTAGGATTCCGCCGTGGGGTCCACTTGCAGGCGCAGCGCCTGTTCCAGCGGTTGAACGTGCGCAGGGAGGCGCCCCTGCTCGAGATCAGCCGGGAGGTGGGCCGGGAGCAGGCAGAGGAGGATACGGGTCAGCTCTTTGTACATAGGGTGTCATTATCCCGGTTTCACCGGATCGGGAAAGGTAAAAATCCGGATCATGCCATCCGCCAACTCGGACCTTTTCCTTTCCCCGGCTTTCGTGTATTCCGGGGAAGCCATGAAAGGCATCCCTGATATCAAGGAACTCCCGCCCCCGCCGGAGGGCAGGACCGGCTGGCCCTGGACCGAGGGATCCCACCCCCTGCCCGAGGGCGATTGGCCGTCCATCACGATTGCGCTCCCCTCGTTCAACCAGGGGATCTACCTTGAGCAGTGTATCCGGTCGGTCATCCTCCAGGCGTACCCGAACGTCACCTTCCATCTCCGCGACGGGGGCAGTACCGACGAGAGCGAGGCGATCATCCACCAGTACATCCCCTGGTACGACTCCTGGGAATTCGGGCCGGATGGCGGGCAGTGCGCGGCCATCAACAGCGTCTTGCTGGTATCGGACGCGGAGCTCGGCGGCTGGATGAATACCGACGACTTTTACCGGCCGAATGCCCTGCAACACCTGGCCGAGGCCGCCAGGGCCGGGCCGGAGCATGTCGTCTGGGCCGGGAACACGGAGGAAATCGACATCGAGGACCAACACGTGCGATTCTATCCCCCGAGGATCGGCGAGGTGGCGGATCTCGCGCACTGGTACCTGAAGTTCGGTTTTCACCAGCCTTCCTCGATCTTCCGCCTGGACCTGTTCCGGGAGCTCACCGGGCTCGACCCGGAAATCTACACCTGTCTCGATGTTGAACTCTGGTTGCGCATGCGCGCGCGAGGGAGCTTCGGGACGACCGACGAAATCATTTCCACCGTCCGCAACAATCCTGAAGCCAAGGCCTTCAAGTTTGCGCGCCGCCAGATGGTGGAGCTCCTTGCCGTCATGCACCGCAACGAGCAGCTGGACGCCGGCATCTGGCGACTGGGGGTATTTGCCGACGAGATCGAGCGGGATGCCCTGCGGGCGATTCACGACCGCGACGCGGAGGTCAAGGAGGAGGTCCTGCATCAATTCACCTACCGGGAATTGATCGCCCACCTGAAACATCGTTTCGGCGAAAAGTTTAAAAAGGAACAGGCATGAATCGTCGGGCCTTCATCGCTTCCGGCCTCGCCGCGGCGGCTGTCCCCGTCGCGCCATCCCTCGCGGCACGCGGCGGGGGCCTGCCCATCGGGGTGTCGACCTATTCCTTCTGGCATTTCCGGAACAAGGCCTACCGGCCGATCGAAAAGTGCATCGACCTCGCGGCGGACATGGGATTCGACGGGGTGGAGATTCTCCAGGTACAGATGACCGAGAACACCAACGGCTATTTCCAGAAAATCAAGCAGCGGGCGTTTACCCGCGGACTGGACCTGATGGGGTTTTCCATCCACCAGGACTTCGTCGATCCCGACCCGGCGAAGCGGAAAAAGGCCGTCGAGCACACGAAGCTCACCATCGACCAGGCCTACCGGCTGGGTATCCCCACCCTGCGGATCAACACCGGCCGCTGGGGGACGAGCAAGAATTTTGACCAACTGATGGCCAACCGCGGCATCGAGCCCCGCCTGGAGGGCTACACGGATGACGACGGCTTCAGCTGGGTCATCGATTCCATCGCCCGCTTGATACCGGTCGCCAAGGAATGCGGCGTCACGCTCGGCCTGGAAAATCACTGGGGCCTCGGGCTCACGCCGGAAGGCGTCCTGCGCGTGGTCGACGCGATCGATTCACCCTGGCTGCAGGTGACGCTCGATACCGGCAACTTCCTCGAGGATCCCTACACCCGCCTGGCCAAGCTCGCCTCGAAGACCGTCCTGCTGCAGGCCAAGACCTACTTCGGCGGGGGGCGCTGGTATACCCTGGACCTGGATTACGCCCGGGTGGCAAAGATCATGTCCGATGCCGGGTACCGGGGCTACGTGTCGCTCGAGTTCGAGGGCCTGGAGGACGTAATGACCGGGGTGCCCAAGAGCCTGGACTTGCTGCGCAAGCATTTTTAGTGCCCGGCCGGCACGATACTCAGCCCAGGATCAGCTCAATATCCCCGACCACGTCGGCCCCCAGGACCCGGTCGCCCGCCTGCGCGGTTTCCCGGATTTGGCTCGGCCGCCGGCCGCCCACGATCGCGGAGCTCATCGCCGGGTGCCGGAGTACCCAGGCAATCGACAACTGGGCCATCGTGATCCCCAGCCCCTCAGCGACCAGCTTCAGCTGGTCCACCTTGGCCAGGATCGACCCCAGCTCCGGCTGCTTGAACATGGGATCCTGCCCGCGGTGATCGTTCCCCGGCAGGGCCGCAACCCAGTCGGCCGTGACCTTTCCCGTGAGCAGGCCCTTCTGCATCGGGCTGTAGCAAATAACCCCGATCTCCTGGTCCGCGCAAAAATCGAGGATCTCTTTCTCGATGTCCCGCCGGAGCATGCTGTAGGGCGGCTGCAGGGAGGCGATGGCGTGGATCGGCAGGCAGCGCTTCATCTGGTCCAGGTTAAAATTCGACACCCCGATATGCCGGACCTTGCCCGCCTGCACGAGCCCGGCCATGGCCTGCCAGCCCTCTTCAATATCCTCGTCGGGCTGGGGCCAGTGCAGTTGATAGAGGTCGATCACCTCCACGCCCAGGCGTCGCAGGCTGTCCTCGCATTCCTGTCGAATCGAATCGGTCTTCATGCAGCCCTTCGGCTTCCCATCCGCAGCGGCTATGCGAGCGCACTTGGTCGCAACCAGGGGCTTCTCGCCCAGCTCCTTCAGGGCCCGGCCGAGGACCTCCTCGGCGTGGCCGAACCCGTAAACCGCGGCGGTATCGACCCAGTTGACGCCGGCATCGACGGCTGCGTGGATGGTATCGATCGAGGCGCGGTCATCCTGGTCCCCCCAGCCAAAGGCCCATTCGCCGCCGCCCTGGGCCCAGGTTCCCAAGCCGATCGCAGAAAAGGTTAAATCTGTTTTGCCGAGGCGACGGGTCTGCATGGAGGAAAATTAGGCCCTGCACGGGGATTGTCGAATGGAAAAGAACCTTGAAAGGCCCGGAGCAAAATACTGGGATGTTCCGGTCATGAAATCCCTGCTACCCGCCGAATTCCTGGCCGTCCGGGATGCCCATCCCCTGGTCGACGTACGGACGCCCGGTGAATTCGCCGAGGGTCACATCCCCGGCGCGCTCAATATTCCGATTTTCTCCGACGAGGAACGTGCCATCATCGGTACGCTTTACCGGCAGGAAGGCCAGGTCGCCGCCGTCGACCAGGGCTTCGAGCTCGTGGGCCCCCGGATGAAGGCCCTGGCACAGGCTGCCCGCGCGGCAGCCCCGGACGGGCAACTCGCGGTCTACTGCTGGCGCGGAGGCATGCGCAGCAATCACATGGCCTGGCTCTTCGAGGCGGCGGGGATCGACTGCAGCCTGCTGGCGGGCGGCTACAAGGCCTACCGGGGCTTTGCCCGGGAATACATCGACCAGCTCCGGGACCTGCGGGTCCTCGCGGGTTCCACCGGGAGCGGGAAGACCGCCTTGTTGCACGCCCTGGCCGGGCAGGGCGAACAGGTCCTCGACCTGGAAGGCCTGGCAGCGCACCGGGGCAGTGCCTTCGGCGGGCTCGGCCTGCCGGACCAGCCCACGACGGAGCAGTACCAGTCCCGCGTCTTCGAGGCCCTGTATGCGCTGGACCCCCGGCGGCGCATCTGGGTGGAAAGCGAGAGCAAGTCCATCGGCCGGGTCTACCTGCCCGAGGGCCTGTGGGAGCGGATGAACCAGTCCCCGGTGGTCACGATCGAGGTCGCGCACGCGGTCCGGGTGCAGCGGATTCTCGACGAATACGGATCTTTTCCCCTCGACCAGCTCGCCGACACCGTCCGGCGGATTGAGAAGCGCCTCGGGGCCGGTAAATTGCAACAGTGCCTGGATCATCTCGCCGAAGGCCAAGTCGCGGAGACGATCGAGATCCTCCTCGGCTACTACGATGCCAGCTACGCCAAGGGCCGCGCCCGGCATAAAACCCAGGCGGAACAGGTCATCGTGCTCGGGGGAGACGATGTGCAGGCATGGGCGCGGACCCTGCTCGCCAGCCTGGATGAAGGGCGGGCTTAGGCCGGGCCGGGCTCAGTCATCGTACAGCACGCTGTACAGTTTCCAGCCGATCACGCCACCCACGATCGGTGCCGCGACGAACACCCAGACGATCTTGAGTGCATCCCCGCCCTGGACGATTGCCGGGCCCAAGCTGCGTGCCGGGTTCAGCGAGGAATCCCCCAGGTGCGCGCCGACCAGGTGCGCGACGAAAAGGAAACCCCCGATGGCGAAGGGCGCGAGGTTTGCAGGGCCGTCCTGGCGCGTGGCGGCGAAAATAGTGAACAGGAACAAGGCCGTGAGCACCACTTCCCAGCCAAGCAAGGCACCGATGCCCATGGCTTCCGGGTTTCCGTTGGCCCCGAGACCGTGTTCCGCCAGCTGGTAATCGGGCAGGCCCGTGAGCAGGGCGTAAAGGACGCCGCTGGCGGCCAGGGCACCCAGCACCTGGGCGATGAGGTAGCCCGGCAGCTGCTTCTTGTCCAGTCGACCGCTCAGGACCATCGGGATGCTGACCGCCGGGTTGATATGGCAGCCGGATACCGGCCCGATGACCATGACCAGCACCATCAGGGTGAAACCGAACGCGAAGGAGATGCCCAGCCAACCCGCGGCCCCGTGGTCGAGGTAGCCCTGCAGGGTGGCGACTGCCGTACCGATGAACACCAACGCAAAGGTGCCGATGAATTCAGCCAGATAGGCCTTGCTGGGCTTTGTTTCAGCCATGATAGATCTCCGTGTCCAAGGGTTAAACCGTGCGGGCAACCCGCTACCCCGCTGGACAGGGAATAGGCGGATCAAGGGGTTGAGGCAAGCAGATTCAAAAGGGGAAAACGCGCGGTACCGGTGCTCAGCCTTTCAACCGGAAGAGGCCACTGCCCTTGAGGGTAAGGCGGGACTTGCGTTTCACCCGCGTCCCGATCAGCGGGATATTCCACTTTGCTATCCCCAGGTCCAGGGTATAGCTCGCGTTCAGGCCCCGTTTCGATACCGACCAGTTAAAGTGGCTGCCCTTACGGTTGTTTCGGTTTCCCACGTACCTGAACCCCATCTTAAGTACCTCCTGT
>JAYGFS010000467.1:0-5003 GCA_046581765.1 Verrucomicrobiota bacterium | reverse complement strand
TCGCGGGTGGACGACACATCGTCGAACCAATGATCATAGGCCTTCTTGAGTTCACTCGCCACGGCAGCCTCTGCTTGAAAAAGGTTGCGGGTCTCCGCGGGATCCTCCGCGATATGGTACAATTCAAACGGCGCGCCCTCCGGGGGATCTTCTTTCCCGAAACCGGATGCACGCAGCAGCTTCCACGGCCCCTTTCGCAGCGCGAAATGGTGATACCGAAGCGGCGTATCCCCGCGATGCGACTGCAGGACCAAGACCCGATCCGGCCAGGTGACATCACGTCCCTGCAGGATGGGCAGGATGCTCCGCCCGTCCAGCTTGAGCCCTTTCGGCACCGCGAGGTCCGCAGCTTCGAGGATGGTCGGAAAGAGGTCGATATGTGCGGCCAGGGGGGCGAAGGTCTGCCCCGCCTTGACATGGCCGGGCCATTCCACCATCAGGGGTGAACGGATCCCGCCTTCGTATACATCGGCCTTCATGCCGCGGTAGTTCATGGTATAGCGCTTGCCGTTCGGGCCGTTGTCGTGGAAATAGATGAGCAGGGTGTCCCGCTTCATTCCGGTCTGCTCAAGGAAGGCGTCCAGCTTGCCCATGTTTTGATCGATGTTCTCGATCATCGCATAGATGCGGGCGATTTTATCGTCGAGGCCCCGGTCCAGGTATGCGCGGTACAGCTTATCCGGCACATCGTGAAAAGGTCCGTGGGGCGCGTTCGTCGGCAGGTAGGTGAAACAGGACTTCCCCGACAGTTCCGTGCGGCGCATCCATGCAATGGCCCGGTCAAAGAACACGTCGGTACAGTAGCCCTCGGACTGCACGGTCTGCCCGTTGTGGCTCAACAGGGGATTGGTGTAGCGGCGCGCGTTCTCCGGAGGTTCTGCCGGCTGTCCCAGTCCCCCACCCCAGCATACCAGGCTTTCGTCGAAGCCCTGGTCCATGGCCCGCATGGGATAGGCATCTCCGAGGTGCCATTTACCAAAGATTCCCGTGGCATAGCCGGCATCGCGCAGCACCTCGGCGATGGTTTTCTCCGAGGGGTCCATCATGGCCCGCCCCCGCCAGGTATCGACGACCCGGGTCCGGTAGTTGTACCGGCCGGTCATGGTACAGGCGCGCGTAGGCGCGCAGACCGGATGCACATAGAAATTTTCCATCTGGGCCGCGCGCGCGGCCAGGGCATCGATGTTCGGCGTCCGGATCGCCTGGTTCCCCATCACACCCAGGTCACCTATCCCCATATCATCGGTCAGCACCACGATGACATGGAGTTTTTTCGGTGCACGCCACAGGGCTTCCAAGGCGCCGAGCGTAACCTCGGCTTCACGGGCACCTTGACCGGTACGATCGCACACCTGCAAAACCACGGAATCGCCCGGCTTTTTCTTGCGAATCGCATCGAGGGCATCCGCCACGAAAGCCAGGGGCCTGCCGTCCAGTTCCGTAATGACGTGCCACTCCTCCACCCCCGCCCGGGCAAGCGCCCCACCCTTCTTTAACTGGCGGACAATCAAGCCATGGTCTCCCGGGAAGGCGCGGATAAAGCCGGCCTCCTGGGCCCAGAGTTCCTCCAGGCCGCTGTTCAGGGTCGCCGTGTTCGCATGCCTGCGGGCTTTCATGAGTACCTTGATGGCCGTGAGGGGAGCCATCATGCTTACCCCCTGCGGCGCGCTGTTAATCGTCATGTTCCCGGACTGCACCCCGATGACCTGCCCCGCTTCATTTACCCAGGAGCCACCGGAGGTTCCCCCGGGCGAGGCCCCGGCCAGGTGAATGATCGCGTTAAACTTGTTGCCCATGTACTCGTAGTACGGCTCCGTACGGGCGACGGAGGCCTTGTTCAGCACCCCATGGCGGAACATCGCGGCCCCGTAGAGGAAAACGTCGGAACCGGGTGCCGGGAGCGCTTTCCCAAGCCGCGCGTATTCGAGCTTGCGGTCCGGCTTCCCGATGTCGAGCAGCGCGAGGTCGTGCCCGTGATCCACGGCCAGGACCCGGGCGGCATGACGCGATCCGTCCCCGAGGATGACCTCGACAAACTGACCGGGCTTCTCCAGGAAGTGTGAGGCGGTTAAAATTGTCCCCGCGGCATCCACCACGGTCCCCGATCCACTCAGGCGACCATCGCACAGCACCTCCACGCAGACCCGTGACAGGCGGGCGTAGTCCGGGAGCGCAGTGAGCGGGGCGGGCCAGGTGAAAAGGGCGCCAAGGGCCAGGGTCTGAAGGATACCTTGCGACGTGTGATACATGCGCATGGGTGTAGCACAATTCCCCGGCAGGGGGAAAGTGAATGTCCAGGCATTCGTCCCTCGAGCCAAGCGCGGACGCCCGCCCGGGGCGGGATCAATCCTCGATGCGCAACTTGATCTCGTCCGAATTGCCCTTCAGCTCCGGGGCATACATGGCGAATCCGCGGGTCGGCAGGGCACTGAAGATGCCGGGTATCTCGGCGCGCAAACGATAGGACACACTGTGCTTTCCACGCGCCAGGCTGCGGACAAAAAACACCACCTTCTCGTCGCGAAACTCAACGTAGGCGTTCATGTCGTTGCCATTGTATCCGCTGCGGACCTCCACGGGCTCGAAACCCGATGCCTTCATGTCCTCGAAGATCAGGTATTCGTAGTCGTTCTTGCTCTCGATTTCCAGTTCCACCTCAACCAGGTCCCCGCTCTTCAGGGTCGCCAGGTTCGCCAGCAGCTCGCGCTCGTACTTCTCGACCTTGTGGTCCACGGCCTGGCCCCGCCCGCCCTGGGCCTTGACCTGCTTATCCACCGGGTTCAGGCGATACACCTTGCGCTCAACTTTCACCTCGAGTCCCGCCTTGGTGATATGGTCCTCGAGGGTAAAGTTTGTCAGGTAGGCGTTAAAGTACAAGGGTCCCTCACCCTCCTTGCGAAATTCCACCACGTGCGCCCCGTGGGTCAGGGCCTTTCCCTCGAGCAGGACCTTGTTGTCGAAGGTAAACAGGTTCTCCTTGGTGATGTGGACCTCCTTGACCTTGCGGCCATCGATCAGCACCGTGAGCCGGGTGTCCGGCTCGTGCTCGCCCGTCGCACGGAGGAATTCGGCGAAAGCCTCAAGGCAAACGGCGGTATCCCGGGTCGACTTCCAATAGGTCGCGTGCTTCCGGTTGTTGAGCAGGTACTTGACCAGGCCACGCGCCTTCCCGCCCTTTGGATCCGTGCGCGTCAGCAGCTTCAGGTAATAGGCATGCGCCTCGTATTCACTGCCGTACCAGGACCACCAGTAGCCCCCGTTCTGCATCTCCAGGTAGGCGGTCTGGTTCTCCTCATCCTCGACCAGGAATTGCTCGATGTTCCGGATGAGCATATCGCGCTTGGCCATTTCGCCCAGGTTATGCAGGGCGATGCCGAACATGGCTTTACCGTACAGGGACAGGACCTCGCGCTTCTGGTAGAGCAGTTGCTGCATGGCGGCACTTTCAACCCGGGCATCGACGAGGACCATGAAGACAAAGGCATCCTGGTTGTTGGGCCCGCGGTGGGGCTTGGCCTTGATCCAGGCGATGCGCGTCTTTTGATACCGTTTCAGCCAGGACACTCCCCGGTTGATGGTTCCGTCCTGGACCTGCACATCGTTCCCACGCGCCATCTGCAGGCCGTGCACGACGTAGGCGGTGGTGTGCGCGCTTGAGCGCTCGCCCCAGCCGGAAAACCAGCCCCAGCCCCCGTCAGCCAGCTGCATGGCCTCCAGGCGCTTCACCCCGGCTTCGACCATGTCATTCAGTTCCTCCCGGTCCCACACCGGGTTGCGCGCGTAGCGTTTCCATTGAGCCGCCCGGGCCGCGTCATCCCCTATTTCCTGGGCGTTCAGGTTGCTCCGCTTCTTCTTCACGTCCTCCAGGTCGATACCCATGTCGAGGAGGATCTTTTGCGTCATGGCCGCGGGGAGAAAACGGCTGAGCGTCTGTTCGGTGCAGCCATACGGATAGTCGGCCAGGTACGGCAGGGCATCCACCATGGCCCCGGCCAGGGTCGGCGAATACCGAATCTCCAGGCGGGTATCATCCACCCGGCGCTCCTGCGGCACCGTCAGGCTCAACTGCCCCTTCGTATCCCTGGGCCGCAATACCCCGCTGAAGGATTCCGTCTTCAGCATCCCGTGAACGTAGACCGGGAAGGTCATCTCCACCGCATCGGACTCTTCGTCCGTCAGCGCGAGCATGCGCACCACCGCTTCCCCTTCCCGCAGGACCTTCACCCGCCAGTCGACCCGCATTTCACCGTTGGCCTCGATTTCGACCACTTGCTCCTGGGCGCCCTTGATCAGGCCCAGGGCCGAACCGTCGAGCTCCAGGCGTGCCTTGATCTTCTTCTTGTGGTCGAGATAGTTGTGCACGTTCCCACTGAGCACGACCTCGTCCTTCTCCACGAAGAAGCGCGGCGCCTGCAAGCGCACCAGGATATTCTTTGCCGTGACGACCTCCGCTTCGCCTTCCCCCACCCGGGTGCCATGCCCCAGGGCCCAGGCCTTCACTTTCCATCCCGCGAGGTTCTCCGGCATCTTGAAGGAGACTTCCGCGTAGCCGTCGTCATCCGTCTTCAAGGCGGCTGCCCAGAAGGCGGTATCCGCAAAATTCTTCCGGATCATCGGCTCTACCACGGTCGCGGCACCGCCTCCCCCGCCCAGTTTATTAGATTCGCCAAAGGATGCGCCTTCAAAGTCCGCCTCCTCCACGGCCTTGTCAGCCACGGCACCGAAGGATAAGGATGCCGTCATGGCACTCTTATTCCTACTCCTACCCAGCATGGGGCTACCCGGGGCCATTGCACCCAATCGGTGGCGGACGGCACCATCCTGCCCCACCTCATCCACCACGGAGGCCCCGAAGACCCCCAGGTATTGCATGTCGGTCTTGTTTTTCTGGCTGATATGTCGGCCCGGCCGAAGCAGGTTGTGCTCCGTCCGGGTACGGTGGTGGCGCCGCCATTTCCAGAAGAATTCCCTGATGTCCCCCACGTTGGATCCCCCGGAGATAT
>JAYGFS010000457.1:0-5709 GCA_046581765.1 Verrucomicrobiota bacterium | reverse complement strand
CATTCAACAGGCGTAACCTCGAGGCCTCCGGCCGGTGGGGCCGGGGCAGGCTCGGGAGCGGGGGCCGGGATTTCGTCAGTCCGGGTGAAGGCAAAGTCGACGGTAAATTTCCCCTTTATCTTGCCGCGCTCGCTCGACCGGGTCGACCGGGGTTTAATGGACAGCTCGGTGACGTTCATCACGATGCCGCGCGCCTGCAGGTTGTACAGAAAATAGGTCAGCGGCTTAATGGTGGTGCTGTAATCGCAGTCGATCGACAACTCGTAGAGGTCAAAATTACCGATCTTGCGCTCCTTGCCGGGGTCCCGGCGCTCGATGTTAAAGGAGCTGTCATTGGCGATCTGGGTGATTTCATTCAAGAGCTCGTACTTGACATCCTTGTTCATCGGGTGTTGCGGCAGGTTGGCGATGAGCCCTTGCATCTCGCGCTCGAGCGGGACGCGCTTGCGGATGATGTGCTCGTTCTTGGCGATCAACCGGGCCAGGTTTTCCTTGTTTTGGCGTATTTCCCGGATCTCCGGCATCTTGTTGTCAATGATCCAGTAGGTACCCCCCAGCAGCACGACCAGCCCGGTAAGCAGGGCGAGGAGGATTTCGCGACGGGACGTGTTCATGAGTCATCCCCCAGCGGAAGCAACGCGGTGACCCTCATCCTGTTGCCGTCGAAGCTGTCATCCTTGAGCCCGATAAAGAGCTCGGATTCGCTCAGGCCCTTGTAAAATTGATCCAGGCGCGATTTCTGGCGGGCATGGCTGTTAATCTTCACGCTGTCGTTGAAATAGTTCAGGCTCGACAACTCCACGTCGGCGGGCATGAGCACGATGACCTCGCGCAGGCACTCCAGGGCGGTGTGGGTGTGGTTGGTGTACTGTGAAAGCTCGGCCACCCGGTTCTGCAGTTCGCGCACCTCGCCGGCGGGCCCCGCCAGGGCGTCTTTCACCGCGACCAGGGCCCGCTCCCCCTTGCGTTCGATGCCCACCCAGGTAAAGAAGGCGATCAGGCTGAGCAGCCACAGGCCGAGTACCGCGGACGAGCCGATAATCAGCTTCCTGCGGAACTGGCGGCCTTCCTCGGCCTCTTTCCACTCAAGCGGCGCGAGGTCGGTAAGGGTCCCTTCCTCCCGGGTGGCCCGCAAGGCCACCCCCTCGTGCAGGTCGGGAAGCGAACTCAAGTTACGCGTATGCACCTTGCCCCCGGCGGCTTCCTCCAGCCGGTCGAGGATGCGTGGGGCCTGGCCCCAGTGCCAGAGCGTGCAGGTAACGTATTCCTGGTCGCCCCATTCGGTCTCGGTCGAGGTCAGGGTATACTCGATTTCCTCGATCAGCTCGTCGAGCGTGCCGTCTGCGGGAATTTCACCGAGCGAGCGAAAGAGGAAGGGGATGCCGTGATCAAGGATCACCAGGTTGGCGTGGGCCTTCTCGAGGAGCACCACGATGTGGCGCCCGTGCGTGGGAATTTCTTTTGCCTCTCCGAGCAGGTATATCCAGCACAACAAGTCAACATCGACACGGTGCAGGGTAAGTCCGCTGTCCCGGCAGGCCTCGCCGATGGCGTCGACAAACTTGCGCTGGGTGGCGGCGACGAGGACACGGGTGTGGTCCTCTGTCGTATCGAGCATCTCCCAGGAGAGGTACATGTGGTCGACGGGAAAGGGGGAAACCTTGTCGATCTGGAACTCGACCATGCCCTCGATTTCTTCCTTCTCGTGGGTGGGCAGGTCCATCACCCGGAGCAGGGCCTGGTGAGCGGGCAGTGCGTAGTGCAACTCCCCTTTCAGCCGTGGGGCGTTCGCCTCGAAGAGCTCCGCGAGGAGGCGGTCATCTTCGCCCTCCTCCTCCAGGGGCAGTGGATCGGAAGACTGGCGCTCTGCAAGGGAGAATTCCCCCTTGTTGCCCTGCAGCATGGTGGTCCAGTGCAGGGTACGATCACGTATAACGATTCCGGTTTTAAGCTGTTTTGCCATTAATTTACATTGGCGCGGATAGTACCCACCGGTCTAGCAAAGCGCAATTGTGAACTCCCCTGCCCGGGGAAAACTTTTGCCCGCTGGACCGGGGTTATTTGTCTTCGTCGGCTTCCTCCCAGAACACCGGTGTCATGTCGCGGCTACTGATCAGGTAAACGGCCCAGACCGTGGCCCGGCTTCCGCCGACTTCACCCACGGATTTGATACGCATATATTGCTTGTCATCCACCGTGATCCGATTGTTCAATGCGCCACCCGCGTTAACCAGGCTGTCGACCTCCGCGACCGAGGTGAACCCGTCGTCTTCCGTGCCCGGGATGGCATCGATGCCGGTACGGTTTTCCAGGATGAGGTCGACATCAAACTCATCGAGTTCGGTCATGGACAGCAGGACATCACGGGTCGCCGTGTTCACATTCACTTTCCCATTGCCCCAGGTGGTGATCAGCGAGGCGATGCCGCGGATGGGCGGATCCCCGTCTTCCAGGCCCGGGCCGCCGTAGAGCAGATTGCGGTTCCAGTTCTTGATCATCAGGATTTCATCGATGGTATCGATCGGGGCATTCTTGATTTCGTACTCGGCATCCTTGTAATAATCGTCGTTTTCCTCTGCTCCCTTGCGGCGGTTGTTGTTGTCGGTGTCCACCCAGTCCATGAGGGTATCGATGAATTCGGCCCAGCGGTCCTTGGGCAGGCCCGCCTGGTCGAGCATCTCCTGCCAATCCTCGTAGGTCATGGTGTTCACGTTGCGCCGCCCCTGCTCGGGCAGGATGTCGATGGTGAAGGTCCCCTCGCCCAGCTCGGATGAAAAGCTGTTAACCCCGACGCTGTTCCGGAGGTTGAGCAGGTAGTTATAGAATTGTTCACCGTACTCTTCCTCGTCGTCCTGGGAGGAGGAGACACTCTTGTACAGCATGAATTTCGCGTATTCCATCCCGGCGAGCGCGAGTTGCTTGGCCTTTACCCGCTTGCGATAATGCGACGCGAGTCGCGCCTCAAGATGCATCTGGAAGGCGAGCGAGCTGACGATCATGGAGAGCATGATAATCGCCCAGAGCGCGACAATCAGCACGGAGCCTTTTCGGGTATGCCGGGGATTTTTCATCGGATACGCAGGCTCGGTGAGGAGGATCCGCCGCTGGCGGGTATGCCGGAATTATTGCTGCCGCTCGTGCCACCGGTCCCGGTGTTGGTTGTGGCCGATTCCGAATCCGCCGCACTCGTGTCGGTGGCTCCCGGGTTGTTGACATTCAAGTCCCGGTTCTGGCGCTTGGCGAGGTAGCCGAGGGGAATCTCGATCATGCGGGTCATGCTGATCGGGTCATCGCCCTCCTCCAGCGGCTTGAGATAGATGGTGATTTCCACCCATTGGGGAATCGAGTTCTTGAATTCCCACTCCTCGTCCCAGTCCTGGTCGTTGGGGTTGTAGACCCGGCAATTCAGCCCGATGACCTTGCTGGTGACGATCCAGGGCTCGACCTCGTCGACTTCCGGGTCCTCCAGGTCGACAATGTAGGGATACGCACTCACCGCGAGGGCCGGTTCCCCCTTGTCGTTGTCCTCGATGGAAATAAAGATGCGGTGGAGCTGGTGGGCCAGCTTGTTGCTCGGCGGGATAAAAGCCGGGCTGGACGTGACGATGCTCACGATGTCCGCATCGACGGGACCCGCGGTTTCGTTTTCCAGCCACATCTCGAACTTGGCCGGGGTGTTGTTGAAAAAAGAGGCCGAGCGGAAGGCGGAAATCATTTGTTCCATGACAAAATCCCCGTGGTGGAGCCGATCCATCATCGCTTCCGCCTTGCGGGTGGCGCGGATGATCTGGGAGAAGCTCATCCAGACCATGGAGACCGCGATCGACATCAACCCAATCGCGACCATGATTTCTATCAGGGTGAAGCCTCGCTTATTCATCGAGCTCCCTTCCTTTCGCATCTTCATCGATAAAGCCGATACGCTTCGCCGTGGGCAAGTGGAGCAGGGTCACCACGGTTTCGGCCTTCTTTCCCCTGGAGGTCGGCCAGAGCACCTGGGTGGTGATGCGGAAGAGTTCGTCTTCCTCGACACCGGCAAATTCAATATCCCGTCTCCATTCGTATTCCTCATAGGGGCGGGGAAAGTCGCCGCTCTCGGAATCTTCTTCCAACTCGTCCAGCTGCAGGGGTTCGTGAAGATCCAGGTAGGCGAGCAGCTTGCGGGCGACCTCGTACTCCTGGGCTTTTTTAGCCACCTTGACCCCACGGGCGGCGGCGGCGATGAGAATGACCAGCCCCAGCCCCAGGATGGCGATCGCGAGCATGGTTTCGATGAGGGTCAGCCCACGATTCGCCCGGTATTTTGCCGGCGTTCTCAAAAGGGCTGGTACTCCACGCTGAGCTCGCCGGTGATCGACTCAACCTTGATATCCACGCGGTGTCCACGGGGATCCTCGAGGGAGAAACGGTGGGCATCACACATGCCATTGGGGTAGTAGTTGACCCAGAATACCCCATCGGTTTCATAGAGGTCCTCGATATCCACCTCAAAATCCGTGATGCGTATCCCTTCTTCCATCCGGCGCATTTTCTTGTCCGCTTCCTCGACGCTCATGCCGTATTCGGTAAGCTTGCCGTCTTCGTCGTAGCGGCCCTCTGCTGGATCGCCCGTTCCGCCGCCGAAGCGGTCGAAGCGGTCACCCATCCGGGCATCCGAAGCATGGCTCAAGGTGACCAATTCCATCTTGCCCACGTTGCTGTCGTAGAGGAGGACCATGTGCTGCTGGCTGAGCACGGACATGCTGCGGGCATACTTGTTCATCGCGATGATGCCGCGGGCAGAGGCCCGCAGGCGCGCGCCCTTCATGGAGTGGGCAAACTGGACGCCGGCGATTCCCGCAACCATGGCGACGATGATGACGACGAGGAGGATCTCAATAAGGGTGAAACCCCGCCCGCGGCGTCCCTTGAACTCAAGTGGATTCTTCATCTTGCGTGTACTCGCACTAAACCGTCCGGGCAGGACGCGGGTCCTCGATCGTCGAGGAACGCGCCATCCCGCGGTAAAAAACCGGGCGCAGCCCCGCTCTCCAGTCCCTGGAGGAAAGGGCTCCGCCCAAGTCAACAATCGATGCGGCCTGCCCGCTTAGTCGTTGAGTGAAATCGGCGTGTTCTTGCCCGCCGGGCCGGGCGACTTGATATCGTATCCGTTGCCACTTGTGGAATATTGATACGGCACGCCCCAGGGATCATTGGGAATCGAGTTGCCTTTCATGTAGGGGCCATCCCAGCCGTTTACGCCTGGGTTTGTGAGCAAAGCGTTCAAGCTGGCGGGATAGGTTCCGGTATCCACCTCAAAGATATCCACGGCACTCGCGAGGTTCTTGACCTGCGACCTGGCTGATGCGACGCGGGCCTTGTCGGTTTTGCCCGCGAAGTTCGGAACCGCGACGGCTGCGAGGATCCCGATGATCACGATCACGAGGAGTACTTCCACCAGGGTAAAACCCGTGGACCGCCCTGATTGTTTTAGTTGCATATTCATCTGTTCTTTCCTTTCGACGCGTTGTTCCGCCCGGACGTTCAAACACCGGGCATTATTATCCGCAATTTGGGCCTGCGATCAACTGAGAACTACATACGCGGTCCCGGGAATCCGCCGCCGGCCGGCACGTCGAGGCCCCGAACCCTATATATCCAGGCCATTCGTCATTTCAAACACAGCCATGAGCATGCTTACGGCGATAAAACCCACTACCGCAGCCATTA
>JAYGFS010000397.1:0-1893 GCA_046581765.1 Verrucomicrobiota bacterium | reverse complement strand
CCTCCGGGACCAGCAGGCCGAGCCGGGCGTCCGCCGGGAGGCCTTGAAAGCCCTTTTGGCGCAGCAAACCCCGGAGTTGTTCCATGAACTGGAGGCCTTGCTGGACCAGCCCCTGCACCTGGAAGCCATTCGCGCCTATGGTGCGTTTGAGCATGGAGCCATACCGGGGATTCTCCTCGAGCGCTATGCGGACCTGGAGGCCCCGGCCCGGCGGGCCGTCATTGAGACCCTGGCCACCCGCCCGGCCTTTGCCCGCGCCCTGCTGGACGCGATGGAAAGGGGATTGGTCAAGAAGGTGCACGTGCCTGCCTACGTTGCCCGCAGCCTGCACAACCTGCTCGGGGATGCTTTTGAGCGGGTCTACGGTGAGGTGCAGCAGTTGTCCGCCGACAAGGGTAAATTGATCGCCCGGTACAAGGCCCAGCTCGCCGGCCCCGGTTTCGCTTCCGCCCATGCCTCCCGTGGGCGGCTGGTGTATCAACAGATCTGCGCGCCGTGCCACAAGCTCTACGACGCCGGGGGCATCATCGGCCCGGACCTGACGGGCTCGAACCGGGCGGATCAGGACTATATCCTCCTCAATATCCTCGATCCCAGCTTCGATGTGCCGGAGGGCTATCGCATGGTGACGATTACCCTCAAGAACGGCCAGGTACTTGCGGGCAATATTGCCGAAGAAGACGGCCACAAGGTTGTCCTGCGCATGGTCGGCCAGACGAACACCATCGCCAAGGCGGACATCGTATCCCGCCAGGTATCCAAGATATCCTTGATGCCGGAGGGCTTACTCTCCATACTGACCCCCGAGCAATTCCTTGACCTGATCAAGTATCTGCAAACCGAAAAACAGGTAGCCCTGCCATGAGAATGAAACAGTCCCTGATAATCCTTTCCTGCCTGCTGCACGTCGCCGGCGTGTTCGCCGCCGTTCCGCCGAGCAAGGCGGAGTTCCTCAAGCCCGGAGACGCGATCGCCCAGATGTCGGTGCCGGACGGTTTCGAGGTCAAGGCCTTCGTCGCGGAGCCCGATATCGGTGAGGCGATCGCCTTCTGCTTTGACGATCGTGGGCGCCTGTGGACCCTGGAAAACCACAACTACCAGACCCGCAAGTCCCACAGCAAGGACATGAAGAACCGCATCCAGATCTTCGAGGATACGGACGGGGACGGCGTGTTTAATACCAAGAAGCTGTTTACTGACCAGCTCACCTTCAGCTCGGGCATCGCGGTGGGCTTTGGCGGCGTCTATGTCGGGACACCGCCCAACCTGGTTTTTATCCCCGATGCCAACGGAGACGACAAGCCTGACGGGGAGCCGGAAGTCCTCCTGGATGGCTGGGGCACGAATGACCGCCACGAAACGCTGAACAGTTTCATCTGGGGTCCCGACGGCTGGCTCTACGGTTGTCACGGGGTCTTCACCCAGTCGAAGGTGGGGCGGCCGGGGACGCCGGCCGACAAGCGGGCCTTCATCGACGGCGGGATCTGGCGTTTCCACCCGGTCCGGAAAAGCTTTGAGGTCTTCGCGCACGGCCTGTCGAATCCCTGGGGCTTTGACTTCAACGACCACGGCCAGGGCTTTGCCACCTGCTGTGTCATCCCGCACCTGTTCCACATTATACAGGGGGGGGTCTACCACAAGCAGAGCCGGGCAAATATCAACCCCTACGTCTACGACAACATCAAGACCATCCGGGACCACACGCACAAGTCGGCCCACGGCGGTGCCCGCTTCTACCTGGCCGATGCCTTTCCTGCCGAGTACCACGACCGCCTGTTCATGTGTAATATCCACCAGCACAGTGTGCTTACCGATGTCATGGTCCCGAAGGGCTCCGGCTTTGTCGGGAAGCACGGGGACGACTTCCTCCCGGTCAACGACTTGGCATGGGTC
>JAYGFS010000332.1:0-1909 GCA_046581765.1 Verrucomicrobiota bacterium | reverse complement strand
CGACGCTCTTCCGATCTCACCCCGTGCTTTTGCGCTCCTCGTGCTTGCCTGGCTGTGCCCCGTCCTTGTCTCGGCCGCCGAACGCAAGCCCCTCTTGATCTACACCGCCAGCCTCAGCGAGCAGCGTGTCGTGGTGGTTTCGTATCGTGAGAAGGAGGGGAAGCCGGTGCTTGAACTCCTGCAGTCGGAGGGCCTCGGGGCACGGGCCAGTGCCATTCTTCACCACCCGGATCACGCACTCATCTATGTCGCGGCGAAAGACAACCGTGGATTCGTATTCAAGATCCGGAAAGATGGTCGCCTGGAGCGGTTTGCCGAGCCCCGCTTTAACAGCGGGTACTGTTACCTGAGCCTTGACCGCACGCGTCGCTACCTGCTGGGGGCGTGCTACGAATCCGGGAACGTCGATGTCTACCGGTTGGATACCGGGGGCCTCCCCGCGAAGCTTTGCTCGACGATCAACGAGAAGAAGACCACCGCCCACGCGGTGGCCGTGAGCATGGACAACCGTTTCGCCTACGTCTCGTACGTCAAGGAGGAGAATGCCCTGCTCCAGTACCGCTTTGATGCGGCGAGCGGTCGGCTCACGCCCCAGGATCCCGTCGCGGTAAAGATTCCCGCCCACCTGGGACCCCGGCACATGGCCTTTCACCCGACGCACCCCGTGGTGTACTTCAGCAACGAACAGCAGCTCGGCGTCAGCGCCTTTACCGTGAAGGACAACGGCCAACTCGAGGCCCTGCAGGTGCTGCCCGCAGTCGATACGCCGCCCGCGAAGGGCCTGGCCGCCTCGGACATCCGGATCACGCCGGACGGGCGATTCGTGTATGTCGCGGTGCGGGGCTTCGGGCCGTCCTTTGACGCGGTGTTCGGGTATGCCGTGCAGGTCGATGGGCGGCTCAGGTCGCTCGGCTACACCGAGACGGGGAGCATCCCCTGGGCACTTGGGATGTCCCCGCATGGCGACCGGCTCTTCGTCTCCACCTCCCGAGAGGGGGTGCTCACAGCCTACGCCATCGGGCCGGGTGGCGGGTTGGAGAAAGAGGCCACCCTCGCGCTGGGCAAGGACTTCTGGGATATGCGGGTGGTCGAGCCCTAGGACGGGTGGATTTTTCCTCCCCGGGGAAGGGCTATGGAGTTGCCTGTGCGGTGTCCTTCCTGTGGGGCTTTCCTGTCCAAGGGAAGGGAAAACATGATGGAGAGGAGATTAGTAATGACAATGAGGAGACTCGCTGCGGTTGGAATGATCGCTCTCACGGTGGCATCAAGCGGATGTTCTGCTTTCAGAGCCTCCACCAGATGATGAACGTTACCTGTTCTGAACAGGACGCCATCCTTACGATCAATGGACAGAGATATACTCCTCCGGCACAGGTCAATGTGAAGCGAAACCGTGATGTGGCCATCCAAGCATACAAGGATGGCTTCGTTCCATACCAGCGTACGGCGGGACATCATATCAACGTCACTGCGGCACTTGATGCCGCAGGCACCTTTTTCTTCATCGTTCCAGGAATCGGACTTTTCTGTCCTGGTGCATGGTCTCTCGATGAAACCGATGTGTTTATCACGTTGTACGAAAAGAACGACTGACTTGCCAACAAGCCGGATGCACGCGACGGCTTACAGTCGCCGTGCAGACGCCTACTGAAACTCAACCAAGGCGCGGAGGAAGAGGCTGGAATCGCCCGCCTGCGGGGTATAGTCGACCTGGACCGGGGCATCCGTCCCGATGATCTCGGGGCCCACCTGGACCCAGGTGGCAAGGGGTGCGTCGAGGCTTGCCGACTTGTAAACCCGGTAGCGTTGCCCCGCGGCCGCCTGGAAGGACACACACACATCACCCCCCGCGACTTGGCTGATCGTGGGTACGGGAATATGGCGTGAGTCAAATGCGGGGCGACCAGCC
>JAYGFS010000353.1:0-3168 GCA_046581765.1 Verrucomicrobiota bacterium | reverse complement strand
TGGAGCGGTGGCGGGTCCGGTTGGACTGAGCAGCCCCCCCAGATATACGTGACTTTTGCTGCTGACAAGTGAACACGATCAGTATACACAGCCCCTGTGAAAATCGGTATCCCAAAGGAAAACTACCCCGGCGAGCGTCGCGTTGCGGACACCCCTGCGACGGTTGAGCGCCTGGGCAAGATGGGTTTCGCCGTGCTTATCGAGACCGGTGCCGGTGAAGGCGCCGCCTTTCCCGATGAACTCTACGTCGAAGCAGGCGCCACCCTGGCCGCCACCCCGGAGGCTCTCTGGAGTGAGTCCGATATCGTCCTGAAGGTACGTCCGCCGATGGCCCTTCCCGACGGTCGGCACGAGGCGGACTTCCTGGACGAGCAGATGACCCTCATTTCCTTCATCTGGCCCGCCCACAGCCAGGAACTGCTCGATCGCCTCGCCGCCCGCAAGGCCAACGTGCTCGCGATGGACATGATCCCGCGAATTTCCCGCGCCCAGAAGATGGATGCCCTGAGCAGCATGGCGAATATCGGCGGTTACCGCGCGGTACTCGAGGCGGCGAGTTTCTTCGGTCGTTTCTTTACCGGGCAGATGACCGCGGCCGGGCGGGTTGAACCGGCCAAGGTGCTTATCATCGGTGCCGGGGTCGCCGGGCTTTCGGCCATCGGTACCGCGCGCAACATGGGTGCCATCGTCCGGGCCTTCGACACGCGCCCGAGCGTCAAGGAGCAGGTCGAAAGCATGGGAGCGGAATACCTGACCGTCGAGCTGGAGGAAGACGGCACGGGGCAGGGCGGCTACGCCAGGACCATGAGCAAGGAATTTATCGAGGCGGAAATTGCCTTGTTCAAGGAGCAGGCGGCCGAGGTGGATATCATCATCACGACCGCCTTGATCCCGGGTAAACCGGCACCGCTGTTAATCCCGCGCGATGTGGTTGAGGCGATGAAACCGGGCTCGGTTATCGTGGACCTCGCGGCAGAAACCGGGGGCAATTGTGAGCTGACCAAGCCGGCGCACGTGATCAAGCACAAGGGGGTGACCATCGTGGGGTATGTCGACATGCCGAGCCGGCTCGCCCCGACTGCCAGCCAGTTGTACGGCAGCAATCTCTGCCACCTGCTCGATGACATGGGGGGGGCGAAAGAATGGCGTATCGACGAGGAAGACGCGGTCGTGCGCGGTGCCTTGGTCCTGCGGGACGGGGAGATGAAGTGGCCGCCGCCGAAGATTGAACCCTCCCCGCAGGCCACCCCTTCACCGGAGCAGGTGAAGCCGATGATGCCGGTTGTCGACCCGGTGCAGAAAGCAAAGAAACGCGGAGCGATCACGGGTGTTTCGATGCTTTTCGTTGCCCTGTTGCTGCTCGCGGTCGGCGCGCTGGCGCCCGAGGACTTTCTCAACCACTTTACCGTATTCGTCCTCGCCGTATTCGTCGGTTGGCAGGTGATCTGGGACGTCACCCCGGCCCTGCACACCCCCCTGATGAGCGTGACCAATGCCATCAGCGGGATCATTCTCATCGGCGGCATGCTGCAACTCACGGGTCCGCTTAATTCGCCCGTGACCCTGCTTGCGGGTATTGCCGTCCTCGTCGCTACCATTAACATCGCGGGCGGCTTCCTCGTCACGCAACGCATGCTCGCCATGTTCCGGAAATAATCATGTTACCCGAGGGATTCATTACGGTTGCCTACCTGATCGCCGGGGTGCTGTTTATCCTCAGCCTCGCGGGCTTGAGCAAGCAGGAGACCGCCATGCGTGGGAATGTCTTCGGCATGATCGGCATGGTTCTCGCCTTTCTCGTGACCATTGCCGCGGTGAAGGGCCTGAATGTTCCCGTGCTCAGCGTGTGTATTATTGTGGGTGCGGTCATAGGTGCCGTACTTGCGGTGCGGGTGCAAATGACCTCCATGCCACAGCTGGTGGCCATTTTGCACAGTTTTGTCGGCTTGGCGGCGGTGCTGGTGGGCTTTGCTACCTACCTTGATCCCGAGGCGCATCTCACCGGTGCGGCGGCGATCATTCATTCGGTTGAAATCTTCGCGGGCGTGTTTATCGGCGCCATCACCTTTACCGGAAGTGTAATTGCCTGGGGCAAATTGCAGGGGGTGATCGGCTCGCGCCCCTTGATCCTTCCCGGCCGCCACCTGCTGAATGTGGCTGCCCTCCTCGGATCCGCCGTCCTTGGCTACCTGTTTATCGTCGCGGAAGGCCATACCGGCGTGCAGCCGCTGATTATCATGACGGTTATTGCCGGCCTGATCGGTATCCACATGGTGATGACCATCGGCGGTGCGGATATGCCGGTCGTGGTCAGCATGCTCAACAGCTATTCCGGCTGGGCTGCGGCCGCAGCCGGTTTCATGTTGAGCAATGACCTCCTGATCATCACTGGCGCGCTGGTGGGCAGCAGTGGTGCCATTCTCAGCTACATCATGTGCGAGGCGATGAACCGCTCGTTTATTTCGGTTATCCTGGGTGGTTTCGGCACCAGTTCCGGAGTAACGCCGGTGCCGGGTGGAGAAGCCGGTGAAGTGACCTCGCTCCGGCCAGATGAGGTTGCGGATCTCCTGGTGCACGCGAAAAACGTCATTGTCGTGCCCGGATACGGGATGGCTGTTGCCCAAGCACAATATCCGCTCTACGAAGTCGCAAAATGCCTCAAGGCACTGGACGTAAACGTGCGCTTCGCCATCCACCCGGTTGCCGGGCGCCTCCCGGGACACATGAACGTCCTCCTCGCGGAGGCCAAGGTGCCCTACGATCTCGTGCTCGAGATGGAAGAGATCAATGAAGACTTCCCCGAGACCGACGTTGTCATGGTCATCGGTGCCAACGATATCGTCAATCCCGGTGCCCACGACGATCCCAACAGCCCGATCTATGGCATGCCCGTGCTCGAGGTTTGGAATGCCAAGCAGACGATCGTCATGAAGCGGGGCATGGCCTCCGGTTATGCCGGCGTGGACAACCCGCTCTTCTATCGCGAGAACAATGATATGCTCTTCGGCGATGCGAAGGAGAACGTACTGGCGATTCTCTCCTCGCTGAATGGCGCCTAGGCGAGGAGGATGGGTCGGGTGCGTTGGCTCGGCTCGATCCAAGCCTAGGTGAAAAAGCTCTGGATCTCCTCCAGCACCTTGTTCCCCGGGCAAAGCTTATCATACGGAT
>JAYGFS010000212.1:0-10165 GCA_046581765.1 Verrucomicrobiota bacterium | reverse complement strand
GCCAAACGCTGCCGCAGTGGCATCATTGGGATGCACCTGGACGCTGAGGGCTGTTTTTGCATCGAGAATCTTGACCAGGAGGGGGAAGGTCTCCGGAGTCGGGGTGCCGAGCAGCTCTTCGCCACGGGTTTCGATCAGGTTTCGCAGCGTGGTTCCCTCCAGGGGTCCGTGGGCGATTACACTCATTCCATCCGCCCGGTCGCTCAACTCCCAGGACTCCGCGGTTGGCTCGCCCGGGATTTCCCGGTCGAATACATCCGCCAATTTTCGGCCACCCCACAGGTATTGCCGGTAAACCGGGTAGAAGGTGAGGGGGTATAGAGAATCGTTCATGGATGTTTAAGCGTTGCGTATTATCATGTTTAAACTAGAAGGCAGCTGCCGTTGATGCAAATGGAGTTTTCATGAAAACAGTGATCCTGATCGGTGACGGGATGGGTGATTATCCCTGTGAAGCAGCAGGAAATCGGACCCCATTGCAGGCCGCAACTATACCGAACATGCGCCGGATCGCTGCCGCGGGCAAGATTCACATGGTCAGGACCGCCCCGGAGGGCATGTTTCCGGGCAGCGACGTCTGTAACCTGGGGCTGCTCGGGTACAATCCTGCCGAGAACTATAGCGGGCGAGGGCCGATCGAGGCGGCTGGGGCACACATTGTCCTGGAGGATGACGACGTTGCTGTTCGCTGTAACCTGGTCACGGTTGAGGATGACATCATGCGGGATTACTCGGCGGGGCACATCAGCTCCGAAGAGGGCGTCGCGCTGATACAAGCCCTGCAGGAAGTGCTGGGGGCCGATGGATTGACCTTTTACCCCGGGGTGCAGTACCGGCATATCCTGGTCATACGCAAGGGTCCGGCGAGTGCGCATACGCATCCCCCGCATGAAATCCCTGACCTAGGCATTGCCGATTATCTGCCAAACAGTATTGAGCTGTGTGACCTGATGATGGCTTCCCGTGAGGTTTTTGCCGAGCACCCGGTGAATCTGAAGCGGATCGCCGAGGGCAAGTTGCCCGCCACGCAGATCTGGTTGTGGGGACAGGGGGGTGCTTTGCATCTCCCCACGTACCAGGACCTGTACGGGCTTAGTGGGGGAATGATCACCGCTGTGGACCTCCTCCGGGGCTGTGCGGTGCTGGCGGGTCTGGAGGTCGTTGATGTTGAAGGAGCGAACGGGCTCATCGACACAAATTATGATGGCAAGGTACATGCCGCCCTTCAGGTGTTAAAAGAACATGATTTCGTGTACGTGCACGTGGAGGCTCCGGACGAATGTGGACACATGGGCGATTTGGCGCTGAAGATCGAGGCGATCGAACTTTTTGATGCGAAGGTGGTCGGTCCGATCTGGCAAGCCATGGAAGCCCTCGGTGAAGCCTACCGGATCGTGGTTACGATGGATCACCGAACCCCGGTTTCGACCCGGCGGCATTCGGGTGAACCGGTGCCGCTGGCAGAACTTCTTGGACCGGTGGGGACCTGCACCGAAGAGGCAGCCTTTGACGAGACCTTCAATGGCGGCGAGGCGACGACGACGTCATGGGAATTGATCCCGACGTTTTTGAGGCACTAGTCCGCTCTTGCAGCCGTGCCCGGAGGAGGGGCCGGTTCACCTGTTGGCAGGATGGGTTATTCGGCCTTGATCCCGTACAGCCGGAAGTCGTCGTAATCGCCGGGATCGTCAAAGGATCCCAACCCGACCTGGCCGGAACGAAAGGTCTTGTCCGTGGCCTTCATGATCGGGGTGTCCATGTCGTCCCAGTACACTTCAATCAATCCGGTTTTCGCATCCCGGATGATTTTCAAGTCGTGCCAGGCCGTGTCCCAGGGCGTGCCCCTGGTGGTCTTTTCCGAGATCTTGGTGCGCGGGGCGTCCTTGACGATGAATATCTGGTTGGCGTGGTCATCGGTTTTTTTCCCGAAGTGAACATAATAGAAGTTACTCGGATCCTGGTAATTGAAAAAGAGGCAAAGGCTCTGGTGATTGTACGGCTTGCTGGTGCTGCGTGCTTTCACGTGCAGTTCAAAACTGCTGACATTGAACCCTTTTAACAGCGTGATGTTGTGCGGGCTGCGCACGGGAGGCTTGTAATTACTCTTCTTGACCACCAGGCTGTTGTAGGTCTTGCCATCAGCCTGGCCCCATTTCCAGGCCTTGGCGTCGGTGGCTTGCCAGCGATCGATACCTTTGTCGAAAGCATCTTCGGCAAGGAGGGGGTACTTCGGTCCAGCATGGGCGAGGCAAAGCAGGGTCGTGCTGGTGATGCTGATAAAAGCGAACAGGTTTTTCATAGAATTTCCATGGCTGTTGCAATACTACCCTTTGCGCAGGGCCATACAATCGCCTTTTCGATCCGTTTTGGCGGGTCTGGGCAGGCAAAATCAGGGTTGAAAGGACGAATCACTGGGCTTACCTTATGGCCTGTCAGCACTGGTTTCTTATGGACCTGAAACGCAAAACCCACGAACGCAAGACGGTGACCCTGGATCGCGATGCCCTGACGCCGTTAAAGCTCGACACCTTGAAGGCCCTGATCGAGGAGGCGAGGGATGAGCAGGTCAGCATCTACGCAGCCCTGAAGGAAATCGACATCCGCTATTTGCGGCAGGAGTCCGTGAACCAGGGCGGGATGAAGATCATCATCAAGGCGGAAGACAGGCAGACAGGCCGGAAGATGGCCATGGCGGTCCTGAAGAATGCCAAGGACCTGAGCAGCATCGAGAACTTTCTCCGGGAGGCGCGGATTACCGCCCACTTGGAGCACTCGAATATTGTTCCCGTGTACGACATTGGTCTAGACGCTGACCAACAACCGTTTTTCACCATGAAACTTTTGAGCGGGAACAACCTGCGCGAAATTCTAGAGAAGCTTGCAGAGGGCGATGAAGATTACATCCAGAAGTACCCCTTGTCCGAGTTGCTTGAAATATTTTGCAAAGTGCTCGATGCGGTTGAGTATGCACATGCTTCCGGCATTATCCACCTGGACCTGAAGCCCTCGAATATCCAGGTCAGCGACTACGGCGAGGTGCTGGTTTGCGACTGGGGCCTGGCCAAAATTGTGGACAGCGATTGTGATGGCGACTACTCGTTGCTGGATGACACATCCCTTTATTCCTCCTGTGTTAATTTCCTCACCGTGGATGGGTTTTTCAAGGGCACTCCAGGATTCATGGCACCCGAACAGACCCGGGGCCGCCTGGCGAAAAAAGATAACCGAACGGACATCTATTCATTGGGCAGCATCCTCTACACCCTGCTCACGTACAAGGATCCGATTGTTGGAAAAAATGTTGACGAGATCCTGGGGCATACGCGCGAGGGACAGTTTGAGCGTCCGCGCCTGCGTTGTCCGAACCGGGAAATACCGGCAAGTCTTGAGGCCATCGTTATGAAGGCCATGGCGCGGAACCCGGAAAATCGCTATCGTTCCGCGGCGCGGATGCACACGGATATCGCCGCGTATTGTACCGGCTTCGCCACACGGGCGGAAGAAGCGGGTTTTTTTACCCAGCTTCGCTTGCTGATCCGACGCAATCCGAAAGTGAGCATTACCATCGCCGTCGCCAGCCTGTTGATTACCGGGGTGGTAACCTATACCAACGAGGAACTCCGATATAAAGAGCGCACGGCACGGCAGGCACAACAGGATGCCGAGATTAATCTCGCCAAGTATAAGCGGGAACGGGAATGGCGAACCCGGAATGAAGCGGCACCTGACTACTACAATCGTGCGTTGGAAAACTACAAAAGTTTTCGGCTGAACGATGCGATGGAGCAGGTGGGGATCGCCCTGGATTACGATCCGCGACTTTACCGGGCCTGGGAGTTGAAAGGTCATCTCCACTTTGTATTCATGGAGTTCGAGCAGGCTTCGGGTGCGTACAAAAAAGCGGAGAACCCCGCGGCGAACCAGTGGAATAACCTCGCCCGGAAATTCAGCAAGATCCATCGAAACGCGCAGGGTCGGGTTTCTGCGGACAACCTCTTGAAGTTTGTCAAGGACTCGGGGTCCAAGAAAAAAAGTCCGCAGGTACGGTACATGATACGCACGTACATGCAATACGAGTTCCCACTCAGGGACCGGCTCCAGCTGGTTCGTGGATTGTCAAAGGCCTTTTCAGTTGACGCGAAAAACTACAATTTCAAATACCAGGAGAGACCCGAAGGCCTGTACATTGATTTGTCCCGCAACAAGGAACAGGTGCTGACAGAGTTCCTTGCCGGGTTGCCCATTATCCACCTGAACCTTTCGGGGAGTACGGTGAAAGATCTCTCCCCGTTACGGGGAATGCCGCTGCAGGTACTGGATCTCTCGCGCTCGACCGGACTGACTTCGCTGGGTGACCTGGTTGGCATGCAGATCGACGTGCTGAATATTTCCCAGACGGAGATTCAGCGTATTGAGGCCTTGCGCGGGATGCACTTTCAACTGCTGGATATCAGCAGTATGCGGCGGGCGAATACGCGATGGCTGGAAATGTTGCGGAGTAACTGCATCATCCAGACGCTGGTGCTCAGCAAGAATCACTATAAAAGCCCGGCCTTGATCGAGGAACTGGAAGGGTGGACCGTGCTGGTGGACCGGGAGTAGGCAGGCATGCTGCACATTCAACGAGGGCCGATAACCTATGTACCCCATGCGCATGGGAGAGACTAACCCAGTTCGTATTCCAACCGGACCACCTCTTTGTAAAGGAGTTTCTGCACGCGACCCTTGTACTGGTAAACGGTATTCTCGGCGATATCGAGTTTCTCGGCGATTTCCTGGATTCCCTTGCCCTCCCAGAGCATGAGGAAGGCCGAGCGCACCTTGGGCGCCAGATTGGTTTCGACGTTTTCCCATGCGAGTCGAGTGAGGTAATTTTCCCACTCCTTCTCCGCGATGGCTTCCAGTTCCGGAAGTTCCCCGGGAACATCATAGTCGGAAATGTCCTTGCCTTCCTCGATCATTCGCCGGCGGCGTGAGTGTTTGGCAAGCCAGTCCTTCACCGTGTTCTTGGTAACCACGGTGATCCATCCACGGAATTTCCCCTTCCCGGGATCGTACTGGAACTTGGGAAGGTTCTTCCAGGCCTTGAGCAGGACCGCCTGGACCAGGTCCTCGCAATCGTGATGCGAGAGCTGCATGTTGGAGATGATGGCGTAGATATAACGCTGGTAGTAGTGGACGAATTCCTCCCAGGAGCGATCGTCCTGCTGGTTTTTCAGCCGCTGTAGCAGTGTTTGTCGGGTGGCGTATTCGTCCGTCATAACATGAATGGATGAAAGCGTATGCTGCGGAAGAATCAACTGTAAATCATTATCCGTTATTAGCTTAGGGATACTCGTTTCCGCACATTCCGTGCGTCCGTTCGCTAATAATGGTGTGCAGGCCAAAGCTCGCCTGCCTGGCTGATGACGATGCGTGGCCAGATCAGGTCCGCGCGCTCAAATCGTGGGCCGAAAATGGGGGCTATGGATTTCTTTATGAGGAACGAATTGTCCTGCACGTTGTTGAAGTTTACTGCATGGCGGAACTTCAGTTCCGGGCCTTCGCCTATGACAATCTTGTCGATGATCGCGGTGTCGCCCAGGGCATGCCAACCGTAGTCGATTTCCTGGCAGTTGGCGACGAGGAAGCTTTCCCCGCCCGCTGCGGGATCCTCTTTCAGGGGTTCCAGGGAATACTTATCTGTTCGCTGTTTATAGATGACCTTCATGACACTTTTTTCATGCTGATTGGCATGCAGGTCGAACTCGTATTCGGGTCCCGCGATGACCGAGGTAAACACGAGGCGGACCCGGTTGGTTACATGCAGGGGTACGCTGCCCGAGATGAAGCCGAGCGGATCTGTGAACACCTGTTCGGAGGCGACAGGTAGATTGCGGCGGGCCCGGGGCGATGCGCCCAGGATATCATGAAGAATCCGTGTATTAGTGCTCTTTCCATCTGCGCGTGTCACAGATAGCAGGCTGAGCGACTCGACCGTGGAACGCTTGCTGAACAGTCTTGAGCTCGGGGCCAGCATCAGGAAGCTGATTTCGGTAATCGGGTTCCGGGGTTTATTGCCATTCTTGCTGGTGTAGGTGGCCTTGAATTTTCCGGCGATGAGGGGAAGCATTTCGGCAAACTGTTCCAGGGTCATATGTCGGCGAGGGGATGGCTTCTCCGGGATCCTCAACCCGGGTTTCTTGGTGAAATCCACCGGGACAAGAACATCCAATTCCTGGAAAAATGACTTCAGGAATTTCGGCCAGCGTTCCGGCGGATAATTGTTCTGGTCCTCAAACTTCATCCTGAGTTTGTCCAGTTTATTGCCCCGGTCGGTGGTGTCTTCCTGGAGTTTGCGAAAGCGCACCACTTTTCCTTCATCCGGTTGGCTGGCGTACAGTTCGTCGGTGCGCGGATGTGTGTAGAGACAACCGATGCGTGGGAGATCGCCGATCCATTCGTAGACCATGGCCTTAAGAGGATCGATTTCGACCAGGGACCAGGTTTTGTCATCACGTTCGATCATGGCCATGGTCGAGCCGTCTGCCAGACTGGCCAGGTGACGGAGGCCGTACAACTGTTTCATTTCGCCGATCGGCACTTCGCGCTGGAGATCGTACCAGACGATGTCGGCGATGCGCTGTTCGCCGATGATCATATAACGCCCGGTGCGATCGATGGACAGGGGCGCAAAATCGGCAAATGGCCCATAATCTATCATCCACCAACTGTAGTGGTTGTCGCGCATGAGGACGTTGCCAAAAGGCACTTCACGGGTGGGCTTGTTTTTTCGCGCGGTGAGATAAAGCCGGTCGTCCGGGTCGAACAATATGCTGCTGTAGCCATAGTCGCCCCCTTTAAGGGGTGTGCGCACGATGGTGGCTTCCGCACCGCTTGCCGCAAAATCATCAAAACGCAACAGGCGGCCGCCGGCCCCGTCTTCGGCGACGTAGAAGCGATTGGATGAGTCAAAACCGATGTCATAAGGGGATCGAAACCCTGCTGCGCTCCAGTAGGCTACCTCGTCGTTGTTCAGCCGAAAGTAGTGAGGGAGGCTTTCCGCATCGATTTGGAAATCCCCTCCAATGAAGGTCTGTTTTTGTTTGTTCTGGATTTGAACGATACGATTGCCCCTTGATTCTGCTACGTAGAGCAGGTCCAATTCGGGATCCGCCACGATGCCGGTCGGGCCTTTAAGGTCGGCTGCGATCAGGTCCACCGCGACCCGGACATTCGAGGGTTCCAGGCGGATCGGTGCAGCACAGGCCAGGGACACGAAGAGAGCGCCCAGCAGGATGTATAGGATGGCGGTGATACGCATGCCTACAAGCCACTTGCGGTTGGGGGCCCCTGTAGCGACTGCCATTGCTCGGTGATGTCGTTGGAATAGGCCACAACCCAGTTATGCATAACAGAGTCGGCGTTGGGTAAACTTAACTTGTAGTGGTCGCGGGTCCCGTTTTCGTAGAAGACGGCCATATAACTTTTTTCGGGTTGCTGAGGGTTGATGATGACCGAAAAGTCAGGGGTTTCTCCCATGCCGGTGAAGTTAATCGCGGCGGCACCGCTGGTTGAAACCGTGACCGAGGAGGCGTGCGGCACCACGAAATCCGCAATACCTTCCGGGATCACTTCCTGGGTGGCAATATCCAGTCGGCGAACCGCCATCTCCTTGGTTGAACTCTTTGTTTCTTTGCCCGATTGGGTGCGCACATAGAACCCGGCGAGGGACAATTCGACGCCCTTGTCTGAATACCCGATACGGTTCGGTTCGAACACGACAAATTCCAGGTGCTCGATCGGGTCCCGGGAGAAATTGTGCAGGGGGACGGGGGTTACATGTGCCGATGCGGCGACCATGGGTACGCGGGCAGTGAATTCGCGGAAGCTCAATTCAGGCTTTTCTTTTGCATCGTAATCGAGGCCGCCCAGCTTGAGAACCGCCGCCAGGTAGGGGGGGCATTCCTTGGGAATATGCAGCTGGCTGAGAATCGACTGGTAGGTCGCGAAGAGCATCTTGTCCTGGGAGGAATCGATGGGCTGGTTGGGAATGAGGGCGAGTAAACTGCCGGACTTGTCATCGCTGACCAGGGCCCGCTGATTGGCCGGGTCCCAGGTTATATATTCAACGGCCGGCAGGTTTTCCACCACGTTGTAAATCGTATCGACGGCGGGATCGAGATGTTGGACCGTCCCTTCCTCCAGCCCCAGCAGCAGGCTGCCGTCCGGCAGGATGCAAAGGCCCTCGACTCCGCGTGCCGTATGCTCGCTGTTGCCGCCGAGGCGACGGTGGGTTGTGAGGTCGATCCAGCCGACCTCACCGCTGATCTCACCCGTAAACACGGCCTGATTTCCGCTCTTGCTGAACTCAATCGATGAGAAACTGGCGAGGCGACGTTCATAGGGGATCCACCAGTTATCGTTCCGATCTTTATACAGGATGGTCCCCACGAAGAGGTCGAGGAAATCTTTCCCCGCCACGTTCTGTGCCGTGGAGCCCGCGATGAGAATTTCCCCGTTCGCGCCGACGTCTACATCCTCCCAAGCGTACTCCGTCCACGAACCCGGCAAGGGGATAACATACCCGGCTTTGACGTGCTCCGCATTTTCCAGGGGGAAACGGATCAGGCGTCCGCCGGTGCGGTCTTCAACCACGTAGAGGGCACCTTTCGGTCCAAAACAAATCCCTTCCGGCATACTCAGAAAATCGGTCGCCTTGATATCCTGCGATCGTCGGCGGTAGATCGGTGTAGACTGATCGATGACGACCGTGCGTGTTTGATCCTGCTCATCGTAGACGAGAATTCGGTTGGCATCTTCCTCGGCGATATAGATGAGGTTGGAATGGCTCGGATGAACGGCTAGACCGCCGGGTCCTCCCAGGCCCGTAACCAGAACTTTTACGGTGAACATAGTCGCTGGACCGTTGAGCAAGTCCGGTCCGGGATCGCCGGGGGCCGGTTCCGGTTTCTGCTCCTCCTCCAAGCCTCCTGCGAACAGGGCGGGACCGGTCATGCTGGCCCCTGTTTTTCCACCGTTCAAGGTCGGGTCGTCGTCTTCCGTGCCGGGCACGAATACGGTGGGGCTATCTTCCTGAACGTTATACTTCTCGAGCAGGCGCACCGCGTGGATGATGGAAACGATCACCACGACAAGGGCGATGCCGCCAAGGACTGCCTGTTTCCAATTTTGCATAGAAGGCTTTTAACGCACGTTTCGACTGGTCGATCTCTATCCGGAAGCGCAACTTACAACTCAAGATACATGTGTTGTATATCATAGTAAACCCCTTCCAGTTTAAATGCCTTGGGTTCCTTGCCGAAGGTGACGAAGCCCAGGTCTTCATATAGCTGCATGGCTTCTGCGTTCTCGCTGACCACACAAATATTAACGATCTCCAGGTCTTCCTGTCGACGAATGCGTGTGATCACATCGGTCAGCATCCAGCGTCCCAGCCCTTTTCGGCGGTGCACCGGGTGTACATACATTCCCCAGATGAGGCCCTTGTGACGCGTTTTGAGCTTTTTCTGGCGATAAAACCCCATGCAACCTATCAAGTGGTCCCCGGTTTCTTCGAAGAGTCCCAGGATGAAATCGCTTTGGCTGCGCCGATAGTGGGAAAGGTCGTTGAGGTATTGTCGATAGGGCTTCTCCAACTCCTCGGACAGGCTGCTGCCAAAGGACGGTGCAGCTTCTCCCAGTGCCTGGTGTCTCAGCGACCGATAAGATCGTGCGTGCTTGGACTGCAGGGTACGCAGCACGTATCCGGTTCGGCATTCAGTAGTGCCCCTATGCATACGGGTATAGTTAACCATGTTCCGGGCAATACGGCAACCTTCAGGAGCCATTCGGTGGCCCGTAGGCCCCGTTTAGAAAGGCAGCCAGGTTCCAGGACTCGGTCGAGAGTTCCCGGGTGCAATCCGGCCGGATCACGTAGGCAAAGCAGGGCGTAGCTCGCCCATCCAGGTCAGCCATAACCGAGTTGCGGACATAACGGTCGCTTTCATATCGATCCAGCACCGCAAGGTCCCCTTGATCGAGACCGGAAAACAAGCATCCGTCGACATACATGTTCTCCGCGGGTACGATCCCGGGATACCAGAGGCCGCGGATCCGGTACCGTGCGTAGCCGTTCAGGCGAGCGGCCCGGGATTCCGGCATCCGGCCGATCACCTCGGCGGTG